>NZ_JASF01000005.1:2949175-3276862 GCF_000622405.1 Sulfitobacter donghicola DSW-25 = KCTC 12864 = JCM 14565 | reverse complement strand
GGCCGAAACGGATGAAGACACGCCTGTTACGATTGCGGTTCTCGACAATGACGAAGATCCAGACGGTGATCCGCTGACAGTTACGGCGGCCACATCTGAGGATGGCACGGTCGAGATCAACGACGACGGCACCATCACCTTCACGCCGAACCCTGACTTTAACGGTGAGGCTACGATCAACTATACCATCGAAGATGGTCAGGGCGGTTTGGACTCTGCTGTTGTTACAGTTGAAGTTGCGCCGGTGCAGGATGCGCCAGTTGCAACGGACGACTTTGACGAAACAGACGAAGAAACACCTGTAACGATCTCTATCCTGGATAACGATAGCGATCCTGATGGCGATCCGCTGACAGTAACCGAGGCGACTTCGCCAGACGGGACTGTTGTGATCAACGACGATGGCACAATCGAGTTCACGCCGAACCCAGATTTCGCGGGTGAAGCTGTAATTGACTATACAATTACGGACGGTAACGGTGGATTTGATGACAGCCGCGTCTTTGTAACGGTGAACCCACTTCAGGATCCACCAGTTGCGGAAAACGATACTGCGGCAACGGATGAGGACACGCCTGTCACCATCTCTGTGCTGGACAACGACTCTGATCCTGATGGTGATCCGCTGACTGTAACCGAGGCGACGTCGCCAGACGGGACTGTCACGATCAACGACGACGGTACGATCGAGTTCACGCCAAACCCTGACTTTAACGGGGATGCGGTGATTGAGTACACAATTACCGACGGCAACGGCGGCTTTGACACTGCTGAAGTGACTGTTTCTGTTGGTGAGGTCTCCGACCCACCGGTTGCAGAGGACGATACAGCCGAGACAGACGAAGACACACCTGTCACCATCTCTGTATTGGACAACGACAGTGATCCAGACAGCGATCCGCTGACCGTGACCGAGGCAACTTCGCCAGACGGGACTGTCACGATCAACGATGATGGCACGATTGAGTTCACGCCGAACCCAGACTTTAACGGGGATGCGACAATCGAATACACCATTACCGATGGTAACGGCGGGTTCGACACTGCAGAGGTTGTTGTTACAGTTAACCCTGTAAACGATGGTCCGCTGGCCGAGGATGACGCAGCTGAAACAGACGAAAACACGCCTGTTACGGTGTCTGTTCTGGACAACGATAGCGATCCGGAAGGTGACCCAATCGAAGTTGTTGAAGCAACCAGCCCCAATGGCGAAGTTGTCATCAACGACGATGGCACCATCACCTTTACGCCTGACGAAGGCTTCACGGGTGAAGCTGTTGTGAACTACACCATCTCTGATGGCGATCTGACGGACCCGGCGGTTGTCTTTATTACTGTGAACGAAGACGATGAGAACTTCGCGCCAGTTGCTACAGATGACACAGCGACGACAGAGGAAGAAACGCCTGTCACGATTGCTGTCTTGGAGAATGACACGGATCCAGAAGACGATCCGCTGACCATTACCGAGGCAACATCGCCAGACGGCACAGTTGTGATCAACGACGACGGCACGATCGAATTCACGCCGAACCCAGACTTCATTGGTGAAGCGGTGATCGACTACACCATCACCGATGGCGAGGGCGGCTTTGATGACGCGCGTGTCACTGTGACAGTCGAAAACGTCAACGATGCGCCTGTCGCGACCGATGATTGTGTCTCGACCGATCTGGATACGCCTGTGACCATTCCGGTTCTGGCCAATGACAGTGATCCTGACGGCGATCCGCTGACTGTGACCGAGGCGACTTCGCCAGATGGTACAGTTGTGATCAACGACGATGGTACAATCGAATTCACGCCAAACCCTGGTTTCACGGGTGATGCGGAAATCGAATATACGATCTCTGATGGTAACGGCGGTGAAGACACGGCAATCGCGAAAGTCTCTGTTGGTGAGGAAACTGATCCACCAGTTGCGGTTGATGACACAGCTGAAACCGACGAGGACACACCAGTTGTCATCGACGTGCTCGAAAACGATAGCGATCCAGATGGTGATCCACTTGAAATCACCGAGGCGACCTCGCCGGATGGCACGGTTACGATCAACGACGATGGCACCATCGAGTTCACGCCGAACCCAGACTTCAACGGTGAAGCCACAATTGAGTACACAATAACAGATGGCAATGGCGGCGAAGACACCGCAGAAGTCATTGTAACTGTGAACCCAGTTAACGATGGCCCATTGGCCGAGGATGACGCAGCTGAAACAGACGAAAACACGCCTGTTACGGTGTCTGTCCTCGACAATGACAGCGATCCGGAAGGTGACCCAATCGAGGTGGTCGAGGCGTCCAGCCCCGATGGTGAAGTTGTCATCAACGATGACGGCACAATCACCTTCACACCAAACGAAGGGTTCACAGGCGAAGCTCAGGTCAACTATACCATCTCTGATGGTGAGCTGACGGATCCTGCGGTTCTGTTTGTGACTGTGAACGAAGACGATGAGAACTTTGCGCCAGTTGCAACAGATGACACAGCGACGACAGAGGAAGAAACGCCTGTCACGATTGATGTTCTTGAGAATGACACGGATCCAGAAGACGATCCGCTGACCATTACCGAGGCAACATCGCCAGACGGCACAGTTGTGATCAACGACGACGGCACGATCGAATTCACGCCGAACCCAGACTTCATTGGTGAAGCGGTGATCGACTACACTGTAACAGACGGCGAGGGCGGCTTTGATGACGCGCGTGTTACTGTAACAGTCGAAAACGTCAACGATGCGCCTGTCGCGACCGATGATTGTGTCTCGACCGATCTGGATACGCCTGTGACCATTCCGGTTCTGGCCAATGACAGTGATCCAGACGGCGATCCGCTGACTGTGACCGAGGCGACTTCGCCAGATGGTACAGTTGTGATCAACGACGATGGTACAATCGAATTCACGCCAAACCCTGGTTTCACGGGTGATGCGGAAATCGAATATACGATCTCTGATGGTAACGGCGGTGAAGACACTGCAATCGCCAAGGTCTCTGTTGGTGAAGAAACTGATCCACCAGTTGCGGTTGATGACACAGCTGAAACCGACGAGGACACACCAGTTGTCATCGACGTGCTCGAAAACGATAGCGATCCAGATGGTGATCCACTGGAAATCACCGAGGCGACCTCGCCAGACGGCACGGTTACCATCAACGACGATGGCACGATTGAGTTCACGCCGAACCCTGACTTCAACGGTGAAGCCACGATTGAGTACACGGTCACAGATGGCAACGGCGGCGAAGATACGGCCGAGGTTGTTGTTACAGTTAACCCTGTAAACGATGGTCCGCTGGCCGAGGATGACGTTGCTGACACGGATATCGGTGAGCCTGTAACAACGGATGTTCTGGCGAACGATAGTGACCCAGAAGGTGACCCAATCGAGGTGGTCGAGGCGTCCAGCCCCGATGGTGAGGTTGTCATCAACGATGACGGCACAATCACCTTCACACCAAACGAAGGGTTCACAGGCGAAGCTCAGGTCAACTATACCATCTCTGATGGTGAGCTGACGGACCCTGCGGTTCTGTTTGTGACTGTAACTGATCCAGCCGAGAATCCGGTTGCTGTAGATGATGTGGCTGAGACGCCAGAAGACACGTCAATTGTGATCGATGTATTGGAGAACGATACAGATCCAAACGGTGATCCTCTGGAAATCAAAGAGGCAACATCGCCAAACGGCACGGTTACCATCAACGATGACGGGACAATCGAGTTCACGCCAGAGGCAGACTTTAACGGTGATACAACAATCACTTACACAATCTGCGATCCTGACGGCAACGAAGATACCGCCACGGTTGATATCACTGTAACGCCGGTTAACGATGCACCTGTTACTGCGGATGATGTCGCGGAAACACCGATCAACACACCTGTGACGATTGATGTTCTGGCCAACGACAGTGATCCGGATGGTGATCCGCTGATCATCACATCGGCAACCAGTGACAATGGCGACGTTGTGATCAACGACGATGGCACGATCACCTTTACACCGGATGACGGCTATACTGGTCCGGCTGATGTTTCCTATACCGTTTCTGACGGTAACGGCGGCGAAGCCTCTGCCAATGTTGCGGTAACCATTCCTTGCTTCACGCCGGGTACATTGATCGCCACACCGAAAGGTGAGCGCAAAGTCGAAGAGCTGGAAGTGGGCGATCGGATCATCACCCGTGACAACGGCATGCAAGAAATCCGCTGGATTGGCTCGCGTGACATGTCTGGTGACGAATTGGCCGCAAAAGAACACCTGCGTCCGGTTCTGATCCGCGAAGGTGCGCTGGGTAACGGTCTGCCGGAACGTGACATGATGGTATCGCCTCAGCACCGTGTGCTGATCGCCAACGACAAAACGGCCCTCTACTTTGAGGAACGCGAAGTCTTGGTCGCGGCGAAACACCTGACGGATATGGAAGGGATCGACGTGGTTGACGTGTCGCACACCACCTATATCCACATCATGTTCGACCAGCACGAGGTTGTTCTATCTGACGGGACATGGACCGAGAGCTTCCAGCCTGGCGATCTATCGCTGGCAGGTGTGGGCGATGCAGCCCGCGAGGAAATTCTCGAACTCTTCCCAGAGTTGGCGACAGAAACAGGTCTCGAGGCTTATACAGCTGCACGCAAGTCGCTGAAAAAGCACGAAGCCAAACTGGTTACCAAAAAGAACTAACTCCTTAAACAGAATTCCCCAAGGCGGGCCCGCAAGGGCTGCGCCTTGGGGTGCACAGATATGCAGCTTCATTCGGGAGTAGTGACCTTGAGTGAGTGAAAACGGAGCCGTACTCGGCTCCGTTTTTATTTGTGCAAAGGCCTATGTGACAAACGGCCTGTGCCTGTTTGGCTTTAATCCAAAGAAAGGGGGTTGCCCTGTCAAACGAGTGATTTGGTGGATTCAATTTCTGGGTGAAAAACCGTTTCCGAATTTATGTATGATCGCCGTCTTTTACGTTGATTGTTTCTAACTTATTGTAAAACAAGGTTAATATTTGGCATTTTCTTGAAATTTTTGAAAAATTCCGTAAGGTAATCCTTGTGCTGAGGGGGGCCTTGGTTTGGGGCAAGGGAGATCGACATGGCGAATATTCACGGAACGGACCAACCAGACAGTATCACGGGCACAAAGGAAGCTGATCTGATCATCTCGGCAGAAGGCGACGATACGATCTCGGGGGGCGCTGGAAACGATGATTTGCTCGCAGGGGCGGGAAACGATTTTGTTTTTGGCGGCGAGGGAAACGACATCATCCTCGGCGAGGACGGCGTTGATGATCTGTTTGGCGGTGAAGGTGACGACAATATCTCTGGCGGTGCAGGGGGTGACCTAATCAATGGAGGGGCCGGGGCCGACCTGTTGGATGGGGGCGCTGGATCGGACATTATTTACAACGTGAACCCTGGTGATTTTGTAAATGGCGGTGAAGGGGGTGAGGGAGATTTTGATCGGCTGGATCTATCTGGTTCTGCACCCGATGGTGGCAGCTTTGTTGTCGAATATGATGACGAAAACCCTGAAAACGGCACCGTCCGATATTTTGATGCCGAGGGAAACAACGCAGGTACAATCGATTTTAAGAACATCGAAAAGGTTGTGCCTTGTTTTACCCCGGGAACGCGCATCGCGACCCCTCGTGGCGAGGTTGCGATCGAAGACCTAACCGTCGGCGACCGTGTCATCACCCGCGACAATGGCCTTCAGGTGATCCGCTGGGTTGGTACACGCACCCTAAGCGCGGATGAACTTGGGTCCGCGCTTCATCTGTGCCCCGTTAAGATTTCTCAGGGTGCTTTGGGAAATGATCTGCCTGAACGCGATTTGATGGTGTCCCCAAACCACCGGATTTTAGTGGCGAACGATAAATCAGCGCTTTATTTTGAAGAAAGCGAAGTCTTGGTCGCCGCGAAACATCTGACGGGATTACCGGGGGTATCCGTGGTTGAAGGCGCAGAAACCACCTATATCCACCTGATGTTCGACCAACACGAGGTGATCTTATCCGATGGCGCCTGGAGCGAGAGCTTTCAGCCTGGAGTGCAGTCTCTTGCTGGGGTTGGTAACGCGCAACGCCTCGAACTATTAGAGATTTTCCCACATTTGAAGACCCATAGCGGCGTCGAAAGCTATTCTTCGGCGCGTCGAAGCCTAAAGGCGCATGAGGCGGCCCTATTGGTTCGGCAATAGGTTTCGCCAGCGGTCCCAATCTTCGGGTGTGTCTAGGTCTGTCAACGCGTGTTCATCGGGCAGGGGGACAGCTGTGGTTTCCTTCAGGTACCTTTGCGCAACAGCTTTGCCACCCTGATCACCCACTAAGGCGATGAGGTCAGGAAAAAGACTGTGGTGGAACAGGATGGGATGGCCAAATTTTCCGCCTTGGGTAGTGGCGCGGTAAATCTTGGTTTCAGATTTTAAATCAACAGCTTCCAGCATGGTGTTTAGGTCGTTCAAGGTGATGTTGGGCATATCCGCCAGCAGCACCATGACCGCTTTTGTTGTGGGGGGCAAAGCAGCCACCCCAGCACGCAGGCTGGCATTCATCCCTTCATCCGCATCTGCGACAGCGACAAGATGGGCCTCTAATCCGTCGAACAGCTCATAGCGTGGATGGGGGGATGGGGGCAGCGTGACGACCACGTTGCATCCCGTTGCCAAGGCGCGTTTCACCTGACGGCGTAGCAAGGGCTCGCCGTCGATCTGTTCTAGCAATTTATCCCTGCCGCGCATCCTGCTAGAGGCCCCAGCGGCAAGGATCAGAATGCTAATCATAGGCCGCGCATCCGCGCACCATCCGCATCAAACAGCGCGGTGGTGATCAGGGTTGCAGGGCGCATTTTGCCAAGGATTTCAATCTCGACCTCCAAACCATCTTGGGACAGAGCCGTGGGAACAAACCCCTGCGCCACAGATTTTTCCGCATAGTGGGAATAGCCCCCAGAGGTGCAGAACCCGATCACGTTGCCATCCAGCCAGATCGGTTCATACCCTTGAACATCAGCGCCATCCGCATCCACTTCAAAAGCGACCAACTTGCGCGCGGTGCCTTCGCTTTGTTCTTTCTCGGCGGCGGCGCGGCCAATGAAATCAGTATTTTTCTTAAAGCTGATAAAGCGATCCAGCCCCGTTTCGGCGGCTGTATAATCCGGCCCGAACTCTAACAGCCAACCGCCAAAGAACTTGTCCAGCCGCAGCGACATCATTGCGCGCATGCCAAACGGGGTCATGCCCAGCGGTTCGCCCGCGCTCCACAATGTCCACCACAGCTGGCGCTGCGCCATGGGGTCGCAATAGATTTCATAGCCCAGATCACCGGTAAAGCTGACGCGCTGAACCAGACAATTTGTCATGCCGATCGTCATCTCACGCACGTCCAAGAACTTCATCGAGGCAACATCGTCGCGCGTGCATTCCTGCAAAACTTGGCGCGCCAATGGCCCTGCGATCTGGAACCCCGTGCGCCGATCCGAGATGTTTTCCACGCTCACGCCATCCTGCGCGTTCATCTCGAACCAACGGCTGTGATAGGCCTGCGCCCCATAAGATGCAGTAAGCTGGAACAGCTCGGGGCCAAGGCAGGAGATTGTGAAATCGCCAATCAGCTTGCCCTTGGGAGAGAGCATCGGCGTTAACGACAAACGCCCCTGTGCAGGGACACGCCCCGCCATGATCCGATCCAGCCACGCGCGGGCATTTGGGCCTGATATCAGATATTTACCAAAATTCTGCACCTCGTTGATCCCCACGCCTTCACGCACGGCGCGTACCTCGCGTGCGGTGGCGTCAAAGGCGTCGGAGCGGCGGAAGGAGGGGGTTTCATAGGTCGGCTCATCGCCTTGGGCGAAATAATTGGCCACCTCTAGCCCGTATTGCTGGCCCCAGACTGCGCCCATATCGCTAAAGATGTCATACATCGGGGTTGTCTGATGCGGGCGCGCGGCGGGAAGCTCTTCGTTCGGGTAGGCGACCGAGAAACGCTTTTGATAGTTTTCGATGACCTTTGGCAGCGTGTAACCCGGTGAAATCCATTTGCCAAAACGCGCCACATCCATGGCAAAGACATCGCGCTCGGGCTCGCCTTCGATCATCCATTGTGCCAACGTCAGGCCAACGCCGCCGCCTTGGCTAAAGCCAGCCATGACACCGCAAGCGGACCAATAGTTGCGCAAACCCGGCACAGGGCCGACCAGCGGGTTGCCATCGGGGGCAAAGGTGAACGGCCCGTGGATCACGTTTTTCACACCCGCGCGTTCCAGATCGGGAAAGCGGCGATAGGCAAAATTGATGCTCTCTTCGATCTTGTCAAAATCATCGGCCAGCAAGTCTTGGCCAAAGCTCCATGGCGTGCCGTTCACCGCCCAAGGGCGGCAGGTTTGTTCATAAAACCCGATGCAAAGGCCCATGCCTTCTTGGCGCAGATAGCTTTCGCCGGCGGGGTCCATCACATGGGGGTGTTCGCGCCCGTCTGCCATCATCTCTTTGATAAGAGGGACTTCTTCGGTGACGAGGTATTGGTGCTCCATCGGGTGCAGGGGCAGATACACGCCCGCCATAGCCCCCACTTCGCGCGCCCAAAGGCCACCTGCGTTGACGATATGTTCAGCATGAATGGTGCCTTTATCCGTGACAACATCCCAGCTGCCATCGGGGCGTTGGTTTGTCTCGCTCACCATACAATGGGTTTCGATGGTTGCGCCGCCCATACGCGCGGCCTTGGCATAGGCGTGGGTGGTGCCGGATGGGTCAAGGTGCCCATCTAGTGGATCATAAAGCCCGCCCAATACCCCGTCGAGGTTGGTCACAGGCGCAATCTTGGCGATCTCTTCGGGGCTGACGATTTCGGTCTCCAGCCCCATAAAACGGTGCTTGGCCCGTTCGGCCAGCAGCATGTCAAAGCGGTCTTGGTTATCCGCAAGGGTCACGCCGCCCACATGGTGCAATCCGCAGGACATGCCGGTGATTTCTTCCAGCTCTTTATACAGTTTGATCGTATAACCCTGAAGCGCGGCCATATTGGTATCGCCGTTCAGCGTATGAAAACCACCTGCCGCATGCCATGTTGATCCCGAAGTCAGCTCGGAGCGTTCCAGCAGCATGACATCTGACCAGCCGAGTTTGGTCAGGTGGTACAAGACCGATGCCCCAACAACCCCACCTCCGATAATGACAACGCGAGACGATGTTTTCATTTAGCTGCTCCATCTATGACCTTTGCTCAGATTAAGCAGATGTCGGGGGCTGCCAAGGCCGTTCGCGACAAAATCTGTCGCAAACGGGCGAACGAGGGGGCGCGCTTGGCGGCAGGTTGGTGCATGCAGTGCAACCGCGAAGGAGCCTTCATATGCGAACCCATGCTCAGGCCGTTATCATCGGGGGGGGCGTTATCGGCTGCTCTATCCTCTATCACCTGACGAAACTGGGGTGGAGCGATGTGATGCTGCTGGAGCGGGACGAGCTGACGTCAGGGTCGACGTGGCACGCGGCGGCCAATATCCACGGGCTGCACGATAACAACAACATCACGCGCATCCAGAACTACACCATGGATCTGTATAACGCGCTGGAGGAAGAGACAGGCCAAAGCTGTGGCGTCTTCCAACCCGGATCGCTGTATCTGGCCCAGACCGAAGCGCGCGAACACCAGTTGCGCCTGCAAGCGGCCAAGGCAAAATACTATGGCTTGCCGTTTCGCGAGGTGGACCGCGCCGAAGCAGAGGCGCTGCATCCGCTGGTCGATTACGACGGTATTCGCTGCATCATGTTTGAGGAAAACGGTGGCAATGTTGACCCCTCGGGCGTGACCAACGCCTATGCCGCTGGCGCGCGCCAGAACGGGGCCGAGATTGTGCGGTTTTGCCCCGTTACAGGAACCGAACAACAGCCAGACGGATCGTGGATTGTGCGCACCGAAAAGGGCGATATTCACACGCAATGGGTGGTGAATGCCGCTGGCCTCTGGGGGCGCGAGGTTGCCGCGCTGGCAGGGATCACGCTGCCGCTGCAACCGACCGAACACCAGTATTTCGTCACAGAAACCATCGCCGAGATCGACGGGCTGGACCGCCGCCTGCCGTCCGTCGCCGACCGTGATGGCGAATACTACCTGCGCCAAGAGGGCAAAGGCCTGCTGGTTGGGGCCTATGAAAAAGACATGGTGTTCTGGGCCGAAGACGGCACGCCGCAGGGTTTTGGCCATGAGCTGTTTGCCGATGATCTGGAGCGGATCGAGGATAACATGATGCGCGCGATTGACCGTGTGCCGGTGATCGGGACATCAGGCATCAAACGCGTCATCAACGGCCCGATGATCTGGACACCCGATAGCAACGTGCTGTTCGGCCCTGTGCCAGAGCTGCGTAACTATTTCTGTTGTAACGGTATTATTCCAGGGTTTAGCCAATCGGGCGGCATGGGGCTGTTGGCAGCTGATTGGATTGTTACGGGCGAGACGCGCTATGACATGTTCGCGTGGGATGTGGCGCGGTTTGGCGATTGGGCGGATAAGGCCTTTACCAAGGCGCGGGTGGGCGACCAATACGCCAACCGCTTCAAAATCCACTTCCCCAATGAGGAACGCAGCGCAGGGCGCCCCGCACGCGTGCGCCCGATCTATGAAACCCAGCGCGATATGGGCGCGGTGTTTGGCCTGAACTATGGCTGGGAGCATCCGCTGTATTTCGGGGATGAAATCGGCGCCGAGGACCAGACCCACGGGTTCACCCGCCAGCCATGGTGGGATGTCGTTGGCCGCGAATGCACCATGCTGCGCGACACGGCGGGCATCATCGATATCTCGAATTTTGCCAAATACACCTGCAAAGGGGCAGGGGCCGAGGCGTGGCTTAACAGTCTCTTTGCCAATAACATGCCGCGCGCGGTTGGGCGGTCTTGTCTGACGCCGCTGATCGGCAAACGCGGCGGCATCGCGGGGGATTTCACCGTCACGCGTCTGGCCGAGGATGAGTTCTGGATCATCGGCTCCGGCATGGCTGAACGCTATCACCAGCGCTTTTTCAACGAGATCCCATTGCCCGAAGGCACCACATTTGAAAGCCACACCAATGACATGTGCGGGTTCAACGTGGCTGGGCCCAAATCGCGCGAGATGTTGCAGCGCCTGACAAACACGTCGCTGGAGACGTCTGATTTCCCCTTCATGCGGTCAAAATGGATCGAGCTGGGCGGCGTGCGCTGCCTTGCGCTGCGGGTGTCCTTTACGGGCGATCTAGGGTGGGAGCTGCACTGCGCCGAGGCAGATCAACCCGCCTTGTTCGAGGCACTGATTGCGGCAGGCAAAGACGTGGGCGCGGGCCCCGTTGGCAGCCGTGCGTTGATGTCGCTGCGGGTTGAAAAGGGCTATGGATCATGGGGGCGCGAATACAGCCCCGAATACTGGCCGCAGGAAGTTGGCCTTGATCGTCTTTGCAAGGTTGAGAAAGAATTCCTCAACCGTGACGCCGCCCTTGAAAACATGGGCATACCTGCGCGCGAAGAGCTGGTTTTGCTGGAATTGGACGGCGCGCAAACCGATGCGTCAAACGCAGATGCAACAGGGGGCGAGCCGATCTTTAAAGACGGTAAAGGCATCGGTCGTGTGACCTCGGGCGCGTATGGCTATACCGTTGGGAAATCGCTGGCGCTGGGATATGTCAAAGGCGCCTCTGCTGGGGATGTGGTCGACGTGATGGTGCTGGGCGCGCCGCACAAGGCAACCATTCTGGCCGAGCCGCCCTTTGACCCCAAAGGCCAGCGTCTGCGGGCCTAAAGGGGGGGGCTTGGCCGCGATCGGCCAAACCCGAAACTGTTAAAGGGGGCGAATTTTCAGATCGGTGATGCGGTTGCCTTCACGGGCTAGAACCTCAAACCGGAAACCGTGGAACAAGAACACTTGCCCAGCGGTGGGGATCATCTGTGCCTCGTGAATAACCAGCCCCGCAACGGTGTTTGCCTCGTCATCGGGTAGGTTCCAATCGTTGGCGCGATTCAGGTCGCGGATCGTCATTGCGCCGTCCACCAGATACTGGCCGTCACTGTCGGTTTTTACGGCGTGTTCAGCCAGCGGGTCAAATTCATCCGTGATCTCGCCGACGATCTCTTCGAGAATATCCTCAAGCGTGATCAACCCCTGTAGCGTGCCGTATTCATCCACCACCAGCGCAAAATGGGTGCGGCGGTGCAGGAACTGGCGCATCTGTTCGTCCAGTGTCGATGTCTCGGGAACAAAATACGGCTCCATCGCAACCTCGGCGATGTCGAATTGTTTCAAAGCTGCTGCATCGCCTTCAGGGCCGCCGATCAGTTTGTACATGGCGCGCAGCAGGTCTTTGGCGTGGATCACGCCGATGATGTTTTCAGGATCATCGCGAAAGACGGGCAGGCGGGTGTGGTTGGATTGCAGGCATTGCTCTAGGATATCGGCGGGGGTGTTGCTGGCATCAATCATCTCGATGCCAGAACGGTGAAGCATGATCTCTTCTACCGCGCGTTCGCGCAGGTCCAGCGCGCCAAGGATGCGGTCACGGTCCTCTTTTTCGACAACCCCTTCGGAATGGCCCAACTGCAGCGCGCCTGCGATCTCTTCACGCACGGCAAGGATGTTGCTGTCAGGGTCAACCGATACGCCCAAGATGCGCAGCATGCCACGCACCACCAAACGAACAATCCGCACCACAGGGGCAAAGACCAACACAACCACGCTGATCGGACCAGACACCAGCGCCGCGGCGCGTTCGGCATTGGTAATGGCATAGGTTTTCGGCAGAACCTCGGCAAAGACAAGCACCAGCAGCGTCATCACCAACGTCGCCAGCGCGACACCGCTTTCGCCAAACAGCCGCGTAAACAGGGCCGTGGCCAGCGAGGCTGCAAGAATATTCACCAAGTTATTACCCAGCAAAACCGACCCGATCAGCCGCTCGTTATCTTCGGTGATGTTCAACGCGCGCTGAGCCCCCGCAGAGCCCTTGTCTGCTTGGGTGCGCAGCTTGCCGCGCGAGGCGGCCGTCAGCGCGGTTTCCGAACCGGAAAAGAAGCCGGAAAGGATCAAAAGAAACAGAATTATCGCAACTGAAATCCAGAACGCCGTATCGCCCGTTGCCTGTGGCATGTCCATGTGGGAACCTCTCTTGGGTAAGTTGTTCTGTTATGGGCTGAGGCCATGGCGCATTCAAGGAGAAGAGCCCATGAAACATGTTGATTTGGGTGTGTTGGATGGCGATCTGCTGGTGTTTGGTGGCCCTTACAGCAATTTGCAGGCCTCTTTGGCCGTTCTGGAGCAGGCCAAAGCCAAAGGGATCGCGCCAGATCATGTGATTTGCACAGGCGATGTGGTGGCCTATTGCGGATCGCCCATGGAAACTGTGCAGGTGATACGGGAATCGGGCTGTGTGGTTGTGGCGGGAAACTGCGAAATTCAGCTGGCGCAGCAGGCAGATGATTGCGGATGTGGCTTTGAACAAGGCACAACCTGTGACCGTCTGAGCGCGGCGTGGTATGCTTTTGCCAAATCCCAGCTGGGAGAGGCCGAGGCGAAATGGATGGGTGCCTTGCCTGATGTGGCAACCTTTACCCATCACGGACAGCGGTACGCCGTGATCCACGGCGGCGTGCGCGACGTGGCCCAGTTTATTTGGGAGACGGACAAAGACGCGGTCTTTACAACCGAATGGGAGGTGTTGGAGGCGTTGATCGGGCCGATAGATGCCATTTTGTCAGGCCACAGCGGCTTGCCCTTTGTGCGTGAGGCGTCGAAAGGCCGCTGGATTAACGCAGGGGTGGTCGGCATGCCCCCCCATGATGGAAAGCCGCAAACGCGCTACGCGGTCCTTCGTAAGGGGTGTGCACAAATCGAAACGCTTGATTACGACACCGCTGGTGCAATGCAGGATATGCAGGCCGCGGGCCTTCCCGATGACTATCGGCGCGCGCTCAGCAGCGGCTATTGGCCATCCGAGGATGTTTTGCCAGAGGTCTTGCGGGTTGCGATTTCTGACAGGGGGTGATGGTCTAGCACCAGCTCTGACAGACGCTCTTCCAAAACATGTGTGTAAATCTCGGTGGTGGCGACATCTGCATGGCCCAGCATGGTCTGGATCGCGCGCAGATCAGCGCCCCCCGCCAGCAGGTGGGTGGCAAAGGCATGGCGCAACGTGTGCGGCGTGACCTTGGCGGGGGAAACACCCGCCGCAACGGCAATGTCTTTGATCAACATGTAAAACCAATGGCGGGTGAGATGCCCTTCCTTGCCGCGTGAGGGAAAGAGAAACCGCGAGGCGGGTAGCTTTTTGGCGGCGCGCTCGGCCTCGTTTTCATCCCTAAGCTTGATCCAAAGAGCCAATGCATCGCGGGCATCGGGGGACAGCGGCACCATACGCTCTTTGCCGCCTTTGCCCATGATCAGCAGCAGGCGCGGATCGCCGCGGGTGGCGCTGACAGGCAACCCAACCAGTTCGCTCACCCGCATGCCCGTCGCATAAAGCAGCTCCATCAGGCAGGTGTTGCGAATGCGATCGGCTTCAGTACGTCCCAAGGTCCGAGCAGCGGCCAGCAGCCCGTCGACCTCTTCAATCGAAAGAACTTTGGGCAGACGTTTCTCTTGTCCTGGTCCGTTGATCTGGATCGCGGGATTATCGCTGCGCAGACCTTCCTCAAAGGCGAAACGATACAGCTGTTTAACTGCCGAAAGCCGCCGTGCGCGGGTGGATTTGGCCAATCCTTGCGCATCACAATGCACCAGATAGGCCTCAACGTCGGCGCGGCTGGCCTGTTCGAACGTGTTGTTTTTATGGGCCAACCAACCGTCAAAATCTTTTAGGTCACGGCCATAGGCCAGCAGCGTGTTTGTGGCCGCACCTAGTTCTGCGGCCTGAGCCTCTAGGAACATCGAAATCCAAGAAGAGGGCGTACGGGGCGACATTAGCTGCGCTCCAGTAGCAGGATTTGCAACGCGGCGCGGCGCGCTGTGTCTTCCAGCCCCAAAGCACGCAAAGTGCTGAGCGCGCGGCGCAAAGACTGGCTATCGCCCTGCGCGCCATCACGTAAATCGTCTAGGGTGAACAGCAAGGCCTCGCCCAGCCGATGGGATTTTGCCATGGCCATCCACGCCAGATTGGGTGTTGGCGTTTCAAAGGCATCATATATGGCGCGCGGCAGGGCGGCTGTGGGCGCGGTTTCTGGGGCTTCCCCCCGTGCAATGGCGCGCAACAAGGCGTCGTTTGGCCCTAGATCCAGATCTTGGGGCAGGGTCGCCGCGACCGTTTCATAGGACGGAGACAAAAGCCCCATATAGGCTAGAATGCGTGCGGATGAACCGCTCAAGGCCAGCCCGTTACTGCGCTCTTGAAACGAGGTTGAGAAGCTCACCTCCAACTCGGCGCTTTGCATTTCGCGCCACGCGGGGGGGAGTGTTTTTGAAATCGCATCGACGCTACGGGTGTTTAGCGCCGTGTCAAACCGCTGAACGGCGCGAACATGGTCCCAAACCCCGCCCGATGCCGCCGCTTTGCGATCGGTTAACAGGCCAAGCAATCGGTTATCGGGGAGGGCCCCCGTTCGCGTCAGGCGTTCGGCGGCTTCCAGTTGCGCCTTCCATCCCGCAACATCGCGAAGATCGGCAACGGCATAGGCATAGGGCAGCGGCCGTGTCGGGAGCGGCTCTCCGATGGTTTCAAACAGGCGAAACGTCAGCGGGTCCATTTCGCGCGGGGTGGCCAAAGGAGGGGCATCTTCAAACAGATCAGGATTCAGGAAACGATCCAGAACATTCAGCTTTTCCATGGGAATAAGCGATAGCGCCTTGGCAGAGCCAAAAGTCAGCATGGCTGTGTCCCAATCCCCGCCGCGCGCGGCGCAGAAAATTTTGATCGCGGAATCTTGGGTCAGATAGGGTGCTTTGGCCAAAGCATCACATGCGGTATCTTCAGTACCTACCAGCATGTTTAACTGTGCCCAGACATCAAACAAGCGGCGCGAGGTCATCGCGCCTGCCTGCTCGGCCAAAGCCATAGCAGGGTCAACCGCGCCAAGGGCCTCAAGCTTTTTCACCCGCGCAAGGGTGAGCGTGTCTAACGCCTGCGCGCCTTCTTTTGGTGGGGCGGTTTCGGCAAGGAGCAATGAAAACAGCAGGGCGTTCGCGGCGGGCAAGCCCAGCTCTGGCAGTGCATCGATCCTGCGCGTAAGGGCCGCAACAGGGCTGCCAGCCCACAAATCGGGCTTCATACCTGTTACCGAGGCCGGAACCAGACCAACGTTGCGCGGCACGGCAGCGCCCAAGGGGCGGGTTGTCACCTGTGGCGCGCTGCCGCTTTTGGTGACGGCAGGCTCGTCAATCGGTTTGGGCGTTTGGAGCGGTTTTGGCGTTGTGATAATCGGCGCGCGGGGCAGGCGGGCCTGTGGCGCGGGTTTGTCCAGCCAATCAATGACGGATAAAGGTGCTGCGGTTTCTGCGATAGCTAAACTGCAAAAGGGCACCGATAGCCCAAAAATTGCGCCGCGTAATAGGGTCCGTACAGGGACGGTCATCACGTTACTGCCCTTGCAGGGTAACGGGCAAATGTATTTCCTGAGTCGTTGGCGCAAAGTCGATTCCTAATTCGGGACCAACATATGCAAAGCCGACAAGGGCGATGAATCCAATAATCGCTAGGATAAACAGAAGCTTGAAGAGTTTGCCTAACATGGAATTCTGCCTGATTTGCCAATATTTTCCTAAACTATATATGGCCTTTCCGGTAAGATCACGTCATTCAGGTACAAATGAGTGAAATTGATCAATCCATGGCTGACATCCGCCGACCTCCCCGACGCTTTCGTCTGAAAAAGACGGTGGCTTTGGTCGGTATGATGGGGGCTGGCAAGACGGCAGTGGGGCGCGCTGTTGCTGCAAAACTTGATGTGCCGTTTCTGGATAGCGACGCAGAAATCGAAACGGCTGCGAATCTTTCGGTGCCTGAAATTTTCCAGCGCGACGGTGAACCCTTCTTTCGCAAACGCGAAACCGAAGTGATCCGAAGGTTGCTGGAAACCCAAAGCGGCATCCTGTCCACGGGTGGTGGTGCCTATCTGGCCGAAGTGAACCGAAACAATATCGCGGAAAAAGGCGTCGCCTTGTGGTTGGACGCCGATCTGGACCTGTTATGGAACCGTGTGAAACACAAAGACACACGGCCCTTGCTGCGCACCGCTGATCCGCGTGCAACATTGTCCGAGATATTTGCCAAACGCACGCCAATCTATCGCCTGTCCGAGCTTTGTGTAACCTGCGGCGATGACCTGTCTATTGATGATATGGCCGAACGGGTGATTGAAACGCTTTTATCCCGTCCTGACGTTCTGGAGAAAATTGATGAATGAACGTGTGCATGTCGCGCTTCCGGGGCGCGAATATAACGTAGAGATCGGCCCTGGCTTGCTGGCCCAAGCGGGCGCGCATGTTGCGCCGCTGCTGCGCCGCCCTCGGGTGGCTGTGATCAGCGATGAAAACGTGGCCGCATTGCATATGGATACCTTGCGGGCCGGTTTGGCGGCTGATGGCATTCGCATGGAGGCCCTCGTACTGCCCGCAGGTGAGGCGACAAAATGCTGGGCAGAGCTGACGCGCTGCGTTGAATGGCTGCTCGAGCAACAGGTCGAGCGGGGCGATATCGTTGTGGCCTTTGGTGGCGGCGTGATTGGGGATCTGGTGGGGTTTGCGGCTGCTGTGCTGCGCCGTGGTGTACGGTTTGTGCAAATCCCGACGTCTTTGCTGGCTCAGGTTGATAGCTCGGTCGGGGGTAAAACAGGGATCAACACCTCACATGGCAAAAACCTTGTCGGCGCGTTTCACCAGCCCTCATTGGTTTTGGCGGATACGGCTGTGCTGGGCACGCTAACGCCGCGTGATTTTTTGGCAGGATATGGTGAGGTCGTTAAATACGGCCTGCTTGGCGATGCGGCATTCTTTGACTGGCTCGAACAACAAGGGCCAGCCTTGGCCGATGGCGATGGGCCTGCACGGGTCGAAGCCGTCCGCCGCTCGGTCCAGATGAAAGCCGATATCGTCGAGCGGGACGAGACAGAGCAGGGGGATCGCGCCTTGCTGAACCTTGGTCATACTTTCGGGCACGCGCTGGAGGCCGCGACGGGCTATTCTGATCGGCTATTGCATGGCGAGGGCGTCGCGATTGGCTGTGCGCTGGCGTTTGAGCTGTCTTCCCGCATGGGCCTGTGTTCGCAAGAGGCGCCAAGCCGTGTGCGCGCGCATTTGCGGGCGATGGGGATGAAAGTTGATCTGGCTGATATTCCAGGTGATTTACCCGATGCCGAGGCTTTGCTGGGGCTGATGGGGCAGGATAAAAAGGTTGTCGAAGGGCAGCTTCGTTTCATTCTGGCCAGCGATATCGGCACGTCTTTTGTGACGGGTGATGTTGCCAAGGCAGATGTTCTATCGGTCCTGTCGGACGCTTTGGCCCAACGGTGACAGGTTAGTCTGACGGCGGGCTAAGATCGATATCCCATTTTTTGCAAAACCAGATGAAAAACGGGATTTCCACAATTGCCGCGCTGAGCAAGGTGAACACCCACCAAGGCACCGTAAACAGCACCATCGAAAACCGTATGCCGCTGCCATAATACAGCAGGCCCACAATAACGACCAAAACCGCGGATAACCCAAGATCCAGAACCATCATCCGGTTCAGCGTCTTTTCAGTCATGCGCGGGTAAATCGCGACATAGGCGAAAGCGATCACCGCAGCAGCGAAAATGAATACTTTTAGTTCGTGGTCCATCAAAACACCTTTGCGTCTTTGGCATTGAAGGGGGGCGTGTCAATCGCGGCCAAAGGGCCGTTGGGCGGGTTTCAACAATTCAGCGTGCTGAGAAAGAAGAAGGGCTAACAATCTGCTAGCCCTTCTTATGTCCTGTTTTCACGGGGAAAACCGGACCAAAATCTTAGAACGGGATTTCGTCATCCAGATCGCGTGCACCGCCACCACCAGAGGATTGGCCACCGCCGCCACCGCCAAAGCCACCGCCCTGATCGTAACCGCCGCCGCCTTGGTCATAGCCACCGCCGCCCATCGCGCCGCCGCCACCGCCGCCGCCCATAGAACCACCGCCGCCGCCGCCATCGCGACCGTCAAGCATGGTCAGCGTGCCGCCAAAGCCCTGAAGGACAACTTCGGTCGAATAGCGGTCTGCGCCGGATTGGTCCTGCCATTTGCGGGTTTGCAGCTGGCCTTCGATATAAACCTTTGAGCCTTTGCGCAGGTATTGTTCGGCAATACGCACCAACCCGTCGTTAAAAATCGCAACCGAGTGCCATTCCGTCCGTTCACGGCGCTCGCCCGTGTTTTTGTCTTTCCAGGTTTCAGAGGTCGCAATGCGCAGGTTGCAAACTTTGCCGCCATTCTGAAAACTACGGACCTCTGGGTCACGGCCCAGATTGCCGATAAGGATAACTTTGTTCACTGAGCCGGCCATGCTGCTCTCCTTGTTGGTCTCATTATGTCTATTGATCGCTGGTATCGGCCGAATCTCGCCGTACCTGTCCGGCGTCTTTATAACGGTATCGCAAGGCAGGGACACATGCTTTATCGTCTTGACGGAACAACTAGACCAGCAAGGTCTGGTCATGGCGGTAGCGTTTGATATAGTGGCGGCCAAACACGATGTTGAGGGCAAAGAGCAGTATGCGCATAGCACTAGTAGCATTGATAGCTGGATCAATCGGAATGGGCGCGCCCGTTTCCGCCGATATTTTCTCATCAAAAAGCCGCAGCAAGCTGTTTGCGACACAGAAAAAGCTGCTCGATACGCGTGCGACCGCACAATATAACAGCTCGGTCCGGTTGCAGCCGCCAAAGGTGGTTACACCGACGAAATGGGATGATGGCAGCGGTGCCAAGGTCAAGAAATATCGGGGCCGCTATAAGGGGCCGTTTTTGGCCATGGCGCGGGCTGCGGCAGATAAACATGGTATTCCACAGGATCTTTTCCTGCGTCTGGTGCATCAAGAAAGCCGTTGGAACCACAAGGCGGTTTCCCATGCTGGGGCGATCGGGCTTGCGCAGTTGATGCCGGGCACAGCGGCCTTGTTGCGGGTTGACCCAACAGTTCCATCGCAAAACCTAGAGGGTGGCGCACGGTATCTTAAGCAACAGTATGATACGTTTGGATCATGGCGTCTGGCATTGGCCGCCTATAACGCAGGTCCGGGTGCGGTTAAGAAGTACGGCGGAATTCCCCCCTATAGAGAGACGAAAAACTACGTTCGGATCATCGCGGGAAGCTGATTCATTTATTTTTTTACGGTTATTTTCGATTTTTCGGGCGTAACCTCGCCCGTCAAAATGGCCTCAGATAGGGCCAAAACCTCTTTGTTTTATTGGTGTATCTTGGAAACTTCCCTGTGACCAAGGCCTGATCTGTCTTAATGGCATCCAGTTTGCGCCCAATTCTGGCCCAATTCCTCAACGATAGGTTAACGAGTACCGAGTAACGAGTTTTGATGAGAGTTAACCACATGAGCCAAGACATTTTTAACCAGCGTATCGCACGGATCAACAATCATGCGGGCTATGGCAAATCTGAAATGGCAACGGGTGAGGGCACGGCAACGTCGATGTTCAGTTCTCCATCTCTTTCCAGTTCCACTCCCACGGCGCGCCGGAACGTCAAACCGATGTTGCTGGGCGCCGTGTTGGGGATGGTTGTAGGCACCATTGCTGCTGGTTTGGAAAACGCGGCAATGCCTTGGGGGCCTGGATTTGAATATAACGAGATGATCACAATCCCAACGCTATTGGCGCTATGTGCGGGGCCGGTTATGGCGATTGCAGGCAGCGCAATGCGCGGCCGCTTCCCGTCGTTCTTCTTTTTCGCAGCGGCCTATTTCCCCTGCGTGATCGCAATGGCGCTGCTCGAGCTTCCATTGTTCTAATTGATTAGACTAAATGCTAAAAAGGCGGCCCTCATCGGCCGCCTTTTTGCGTTTCAGGGATAAGGCCGCGCCGAATAGATAGCTGCCGCAAAAGATGACCGATCCAGATCAGTTCAATATCGATTTATCGGCAGCTCATTCAAAAAAACCAAGGCGCCTTTCAGCTTTGATAAGCTGTTGTTTTCCAAGGATAGGCAGAGAAAACGGCCCCTTTTATGATGTTGGCGTCAGGATCATTCAGCCGCAACGTCGCCCATTTCAATGACAGGTTCCATGCCGTCGAACTCTTCTTGGCTCAGGTGGCATTTGATCTGGTGATCCCCGTTTAACATCCGCACGGATGGCACTTCGGTTTCACACAGATTGCCAGCAACCTTGGATTTCCAGCGGCAGCGCGTCTGGAACGGGCAACCCGTTGGCGGGTTCATGGCAGAGGGAATATCGCCATCCAGAACGATGTGCTTTTTCTTTACCTTAGTGTCCGCAATCGGCACCGCAGATAGCAAGGCCTCGGTATAGGGGTGATAGGGGGGCGCAAAGACTTGATCGGTGCTGCCCAATTCAACAACATGGCCCAGATACATCACCATCACACGATCGCTAAGATAACGCACAATGCTGAGATCGTGGGAAATGAACAACAGCGTGGTTTTCTGCTCGCGTTGAATTTCCATCAACAGGTCGGTCACCGCCGCCTGAACCGATACATCCAAGGCCGAGACAGGTTCATCCGCGACCACAATCCGCGCATCCCCCGCAAAGGCGCGCGCAATGCCCACACGTTGCTTTTGCCCGCCAGACAGCTGGCGTGGCATACGGGTGGCAAACTCACGCGGTAGTTTCACAAGGTCCAGCAGCTCTAGCATCCGCTGCCAACGGTCGCTTTCGCTGTTGCCGATTTTGAAAATCTCGAGCGCGCGAACGATCTGACGGCCAACCGTCATGGACGGGTTCAGCGTATCAAACGGGTTTTGGAAAACCATCTGAACATCCGCGACATTTTGGGTGCTGCGGTTTTCAATCGGCACGCTGCCGATGCTTTCGTTGTCCAGCAAAATGGTGCCGTCTGTGGCTGTTTCTAGCCCCATCAACACTTTGGCAAAGGTGGATTTACCACAGCCACTTTCCCCCACAATGGCAAGGGTTTCGCTTTCGCGGGCCTCAAAGCTGAGGGTTTCGTTGGCCTTTACCACCTTGGTATTGCCTCCGCCAAACATGGCGTTGGCCGCGACCTGATAGTATTTCTTGAGGTTATCCATTTTCAGGACAACATCGCCCACTTCGCCTTTTTCTTTGACTTCGCCAACTTCCAGCGGCGCCTGCCAGTCGATTTCTTGGAACTTCAGGCAGCGGGTTGCATGGCGGTCGTTGCCTTCAACGTCAGCCATTTGAATTGGGCCCTGATCACAGCGGCCAGCCTCGAAATAATCGCAGCGCGGACCAAAGTTACAGCCGTTCGGGCGTTCGTGCGGCAGGGGAAAGTTTCCAGGGATCGCGACCAGTGGGCGGGCGTTTTTATCCGCACCGGGCAGGGGGATCGAGCGGAACAGCGCCTGCGTATAGGGGTGCTGCATCTCGTCAAAGACATCTTCGATTGATCCGCGCTCAACCGCTTCGCCGGAATACATCACGCAAATGCGGTCACAGGTTTCCAGAACCAGCCCGAGGTTATGTGAGATAAACAGCATCGAGGTGCCGTATTTCTTGCCAAGGTCTTTGACCAGCTCAACCACAGCCGCCTCAACGGTCACGTCTAACGCAGTGGTAGGTTCATCCAAAATCAGCAAGGACGGCTCAGACATCAGCGCCATGGCGATGACGATCCGCTGCTGCTGCCCCCCTGATAGCTGGTGAGGGTATGAGTTGAGAATGCGTTTCGGGTCAGGCAGTTTCACATCCGTGACCACCTGAAGCGCGCGTTCGTTGGCTTCTTTTTCGGACATTCCACCGTGGATCATCGGAACTTCGGCCAATTGTTTGCCGATCTTCATGGCTGGGTTTAGCGAGGCCATCGGCTCTTGGTAGATCATGGCGATTTCACTGCCGCGCACATCGCGCAGCTCGGCATCGCTCATCTCGCCCAGATCGCGGCCTTTGAATTTGATCGAACCACCAACAATGCGGCCGTTTTTGCCCAAATCCTGCATCACGCCCAGCGCCACAGTTGATTTGCCACAGCCGGATTCGCCGACCACGCCAACCGCTTCACCGGGTTTGATAGAGACAGAAAAATCCATCACCGCAGGGATTTCGCGCAACCGTGTAAAGAAGGAAATCGAAAGCTTGTCGATCTCTAGAATGGGACCATCATAATCGGTCTTTGTCATTGTGTGTCTCCTTTGGGGGAGGGCCGCAAAACAGGGTGTTTCTTTGGCCATAAATGTCGTGGGGGACCGTGGGCGCGGCCCCAGTCCCCCGTTCTCAACTTAGTCGCGCAGGCTTTCTTCGCGTAGACCATCCGCCAGCAGGTTCAGCCCCAGCACCAGTGTCAGCAAGGACAAGGCAGGAGCGATAGCCGCATGGGGGTAGATCGACAGTAGGCGACGGCCAGCGTTGATCGTGGTGCCCCAATCAGGGCTTTCCGATGCCAGACCCAAGCCAAAGAAACCCAAGGTTCCCAGCAGGATGGTGGTATAGCCGATGCGCAGGCAGAAATCGACGATCAGCGGGCCACGCGCATTGGGCAGGATCTCCCACAGCATGATGTACCACGGACCTTCACCGCGCGTCTGTGCCGCCGCAACATAGTCGCGGGTTTTGATGTCCAGCGCCAAGCCGCGCACGATACGGAACACCGTGGGCGAGTTCACAAACACAACCGATACAAACACCACAAGGATTTCCTTGGGCATCGCGATCCAGTCTAGGAAGGCAGGAATACCGGGAAGGGTGAATTTGTCATTGTCTACAATCGCGCCATCATTACTGATCAGCGACATATAGGCCCAGAACAACCCGCCCAAGACCACGATCAGCAGCGGTGTGCGGAACGTCGGCTGCGTGTAATAACGTGAGTTCAGCAAAACACAGGCAAAGATGATCGGGAAGAAGAACAGAACAGCCGCCATATAGTTCGGAATACCTGTCTGGACGATCTCTGGCGTAACCAGCAGAAAGAACAGCAAGATAACCGGAAAAGCGAGGATCAGGTTGGCAAGGAAGCTCAGGAACGTATCCAGCTTGCCACCGTAATACCCCGCAGGCAGGCCCAGCGTGATCCCAACCATAAAGGCAAACAATGTCGCCAGCGGCGCAATCAGAACAACAATCCACGCGCCGTCAAACAGGCGGCTGAACACGTCCCGCGCCAGATTATCGCCGCCCAGTAGGAACCACTGAAAATCGCCGTCCTCAGCACCGCGCAACGGTGTTCCCGGTGCTTTGTTTTTCATGCCTGAAAACTGGCTAAGCGTATCATGCGTGATGATCATATCCATCACGCCGCCAAAGAATCCCGCAAACACCCAAAACATGACAAGGCCAAAGCCGATCATGCCCACGGTGCTGTCGAATAGCTTGCCATAAAGGCCCAGCTTGCGTTTGAACGTGATCGACAAGGCGTATGTTACAACAAGCGCAATCCAGACGGGCAGCAGCTGTTTAGCCATACCGCCAAGGATACCCGCGTTCGTCCCCATAAAGACGCCAATGATGATATACAGCAAAAGCACCCCGATCGTTGCGATCAGCGCATAGCGCACAATCATCGCGATAAAGCCAGACAGGCCTTTATCTGCGGCCATTGAGCCATCAGCATAAACAGCGCGGCTGCCCTCGGATGGTACAAGGCTAACCAATATCTGGGCGATGATCGAAACCACCAGCACGCCAACAGCCAGTGAGAGGAAAAGATTAAGCGGCGAAAGCGCTCCGGTCCAAGTGAGTTGTTCCATGACTATGCCCTCCCTTATGAAATGCGGATGCGTGGGTTGAGGAAGACATACCCGATGTCAGAGATCAGCTGCGTCAGCAGGACCACCACAACAGATACAACCGAAACGGCCAGCAAAAGCTCGATGTCGTTGTTACCAGCGGCTTGTACCAGCACCCAACCAAAGCCTTTGTAGTTGAACAGCGTCTCAACAATCACAACGCCGTTCAACAGCCACGGGATTTGCAACATGATCACCGTAAACGGGGCAATCAACGCGTTGCGTAGCGCGTGTTTTAGGACGATGTCGCGAAACTTGACCCCCTTCAGGCGGGCGGTGCGGATATACTGTGCCGTCATGACTTCGGTCATCGAGGCCCGTGTCATCCGCGCGATATATCCCATCCCATAAAGCGAGATGGTGAGGACCGGCAGGAAGAAGTTCTCAAAATTGGCATTCTCCATCGCACTGGTGGCAGAGCCTTTGAACCATTTCAGCCCAAAAGCCGAAGAGGCAAAGACCGCGATAAAGATAACGCCAGACACATATTCAGGTGTTGCCGTGCTCACAATTGAAACAGTGGAAAGAGAGCGGTCAACCTTGGAGCCTTCTTTCATCCCTGCCAGAACGCCAATGGTTAGCGCCATAGGGACCATCAAAACCAGAACCCAGAACATCAGCTTGCCTGTCAGGGCCAGACGCGTGGCAACAATGCTGCCAACGTCATCCTTGAAAACCGTGGAAAACCCCCAATCGCCCTGTAACACGCCACAAAACCTGCGGCGTTCTTCGGCTGGGGTGCTTTCGGTAAAGCAGCGGCCAATCGTTGTGCCATCTTCCTTTTCCGTCACCCAACCAGGTGCGATGCCCATCCATTGGGCAAATTTAACGGGAAGTGGATCAAGATATCCGCGATCCCCTAAATAAGAGCTCACGGCCTCGTCGCTCATCCGGAAGTTACCTTGGGTTTTGGCGAGCTTTTCGAGGTTCGGATAAAGATTCGTCAGCCAGAATACGATGAAGGTCAGGCAAAGCGCCGTTAGTATCATCACACCCAGACGTCTGAGAATGAATAGTCCCATGTATGTTAGCCCCTGTTGTTGGCTGAGAGCAGGTTGATCCTGCCTATGGCGTTGAGCATTTGCCCATTGTTAGGAGAGGGAATGGCGTTCGCCGATGGTCATAACGCGCAGGCTATTCTACGCGGCATATGTTTCCCCTGATCTGTTTGTCAGACCTATTGATTTGATTGGTCCCTTTATGGGCCGACCCTAAGCGACATGAGGCACGACTATGCGCAGCGCGTCAATGTCAGCATGGGGATTTTCCGTGCAGATCAGCGATAAAGGGTGCCATGAAATTGAATTATCATGAAATGACAAAGGGATAGGTTAAAAGATTTCGCCGTGACTTTGTCATGATCTGCTTAACCGCTCAGCTGTTTCACCCTGTTCGAATTTGCCGGAGCGCGCAATTGGCTAGGGGAATGACCTGCATGTTGCTGCATAAAACGGGTGAAATAGGCAGCGCTGCTAAATCCCAGATGTTGGGCGATGTTGCGGGCAGGGTGGTTTGTTGTTTCCAACAGATCGCGGGCGGCGTGAACCACGCGTTCGGTCAATAGCTCGGCTGCGGTTTTGCCCGTTGCCGTCTTTACCGCCCTTGTTAGATGGGTCGGGGTGACCCCCAGTTCGGTTGCATAAAACGCCATTGAGGCGCCAGATGTATAGTGTTTCGGAATCATTTGGGCAAAACGCGCGGACAGGCGTTCGCCTGCTGTGCGGCGCTCGGGTATGTGCTCATCTTCCAGAATCTGGCGCCGCAGCCAGACAGACATAAGCGCCACATGCGCCTCCAACGCATCCTGCGCCAAAGGTCGCGATTGGCTTTGCTCCCGCTGGGCGACCTCGATCAGCGCGGTCAGTTCGGCCTGAATATGGACGTCACGTATCCTGAGGTGGCGCGCCATATCGGGCAGGCGCAGCGGTGTGCCAACAGGAATGGTAACCGCCTGACCCAAACTTTGAGGCCCCAGATCAACCGAAAACAGCGTGTCCGCAGGGATGAAAACGGCGTTATGGGTGCCCAATCCGCGCCTGCGCCCATCAAGAAGAATACGGCCCTGACCGCGGGTGAACCAAAGCAGCGTGTGATGCGGCCGATCATGCGCCAGCCCCAGCCGCCATTGGGTATTCCCCCCCAATTGCAAAAGTGTTTTTATCGCAAGTTCTGTCGCAATCATCAGGAGGTCATCTCTTGCGTCTGGAGGGGAGGTCGTACAACCCTAGCGGGATTAAATTTCAAATTTCACAGAAACGCAATCTGTATCGGAAGCGTTTATTCAGGCAAAATTAACTTTTGCCAAGCACCCATTTTACTTCTGATCCACGTGCGCTGTCTCTTTGCATATTGGCGTGTGGCGATAATTGCAGCGTCTCGCGCTTCTTCCAAAGTGAATGTACCACGCAAATAGGCCAGCAATTCAGGAACGCCAATGGCCTTATGGGCGGGCAATCTGGGGTTGTAATGGGGCGCGATCGCGCGCACCTCGTCCAATGCGCCGCCCGCGATCATCAGATCAAACCGCCTTTCGATCCGTTCGGCCAACCAATCGCGATCTACATCCAATGCGATTGGCGTGCAGTCTGACAGGTTTAACAGGGGGGCTGGGGTTTCGGATTGCCACTGCGACAGCCCCTTGCCTGTCGCCTCTAGGACTTCCCAAGCGCGCTGCACCCTTGCGCGATTGGCCAAATCTATCCCCGCCGCTGTTGCTGCATCCAACCCCTGAATGAGCTCTTGCAGGGGCAGGGTATTGGCATGCTCCCTCAATTCCACAGGAGTCTGTGGAATATCGGCCAGCCCTTCGGTCAACGCCTGAAAATACAA
Organism: Sulfitobacter donghicola DSW-25 = KCTC 12864 = JCM 14565; assembly: GCF_000622405.1. Taxonomy (NCBI): domain Bacteria; kingdom Pseudomonadati; phylum Pseudomonadota; class Alphaproteobacteria; order Rhodobacterales; family Roseobacteraceae; genus Sulfitobacter; species Sulfitobacter donghicola. Next base: position 3,249,168 of record NZ_JASF01000005.1, on the reverse strand, counting down.
ACCAGTGCCCCCCACCAGAATGGGGCGCTGCCCTTGTGCGATGATTTCGGCAACCTCACGCAGCCAATGGCCCGTGGAATAGGGGGCATCCTCGGCGAGGTGACCATAAAGGCGGTGCGGGGCCTGTGCCTCTTCCTCTGCTGAGGGGCGCGCGGAAATAACCCGCCAGCAGCCATAAACCTGACTCGCATCCGCATTTACGATAACGCCACCCTCTTTGGCGATCTCCAAAGCCAGAGCCGACTTGCCCGAGGCCGTTGGCCCCGCAATCAGAACCGGACGGGTCGGGGGAATAGACGCGAGCAGCGCGGCCGTTGCATTTTGCGACATTTCTTTGCTCCGAGTTGCTGCGCTGCATTGAATGTTTGCGCTATTTGCGACATTTTACGCCAAAGCGAAAGCCTCACGTTAAAACACCTTCGAAAGGTTCCCCCTCATGTCAGATTCCTCTCAAACATCCTTTAATCGGGTCATGCTCAAGATTTCGGGGGAGGCGTTGATGGGAGATCAGGGGTTTGGCCTTCATCCGCCCACGGTTGAGCGGATCGCAAAAGAAGTAAAGACCGTTCACGATATGGGCGTCGAGATTTGTATGGTCATCGGTGGCGGCAACATCTTTCGCGGGCTGCAAGGCTCGGCGCAGGGGATGGAGCGGACCACGGCCGACTATATGGGGATGCTGGCCACAGTGATGAACGCATTGGCGATGCAATCCGCGCTAGAGGCCGAAGGCATCCACACCCGCGTTATTTCGGCGATTACGATGAACGAAGTGGCCGAACCCTATATCCGCCGCCGCGCCGTGCGCCACCTAGAGAAAAAGCGCGTCTGCATCTTTGCAGCGGGAACAGGCAACCCGTATTTCACCACAGATACGGCCGCGACCCTGCGCGCAAACGAAATGTCCTGTGAGGCGATCTTTAAGGGCACCAAAGTTGACGGTGTTTATGATAAAGACCCAGCAAAACATGATGATGCTGTGCGCTATGACAATGTCAGCTATGACGATGTGCTGGCCAAACGCCTAGGCGTTATGGATGCCTCGGCTATCGCATTGGCGCGCGACAACAATCTGCCGATCATCGTCTTTTCGCTGGATGAACCGGGCGGGTTCAAAGGTATTCTGGCGGGTGAAGGCACATATACCCGCGTTCAGGGTTAATTTCAGCAGGTAGGGCGGCGCCGGTTACAATCGGCGATACCTGTCCTGCAAAGCCAAAGCCTTCTGGCCTTTTGTATGACGGGGCATTAAACCCTCTCAAAAGGCCGAAAGACGGTTAACTAACAGGAGGACAAAGCATGTCTGAAGATTTTATGCTTGATACGGACGACCTAGAGCGTCGGATGCTGGGCGCAATTGCATCCTTGAGAACCGAGTTTTCATCTCTGCGTACCGGTCGCGGATCTGCTTCCATGCTAGAGCCTGTGATGGTTGATGCCTATGGCTCGATGACGCCGATCAACCAAGTGGGCACCGTTAACGTGCCAGAGCCACGTATGGTCACGATCAACGTCTGGGACAAGGCGCTGGTGGGTAAGGTTGAAAAAGCAATCCGCGAAAGTGGTTTGGGGATTAACCCGCAGCTGAACGGCACCATCATCATGCTGCCTATCCCCGAGCTGAACGAAGAGCGTCGCACCGAGCTGACCAAAGTTGCTGGCGGCTATGCCGAAAACGCGCGGGTGAGCATCCGCAACATCCGTCGTGACGGCATGGACCAGATCAAAAAAGCCAAAGCTGACGGCATGTCAGAAGATGACCAAAAGATCTGGGAAAGCGAAGTTCAGGACCTGACCAACAAGCAGATCAAAGCCATTGATGATCAGCTTGAGGCAAAACAAGCAGAAATTATGCAAGTTTAACAGGCTTTTGCCTTATTATGGGCGGGTCACCGTTCTAACAGGTGATACCCGACCCAAAAACAGGCCTTATAGAATGCGTCAAATTTCATGATTAAACGCGCCACAGCAAAAGTTGAAATTCCGCCGGAACCTCTTGAGGGGGGGCCGCGACATGTGGCGATTATCATGGATGGTAACGGCAGGTGGGCGACCCAGCGCGGGCGCCCTCGTTTGTTCGGCCACCATGCAGGCGCAAAGCGTGTGCGTGAAGTTGTCGAAGCCTGCCCAGATGTTGGCGTTGAATACCTCACCATCTTTGCCTTCTCGACCGAAAACTGGAAGCGGACGCAGGTTGAAGTGGCAGGGCTGATGAGCCTGTTCCGCCGTTACATCACCAAAGAAACCCGTAGTCTCAGCGAGTTTGGCGTGCGGGTTCGCTTTATCGGGGATCGCGTCCGGTTGGACGACAAGCTGATCAAGCTGATGAATGACCTCGAAGAGGCAACCGCCCATAACACCCGTGTGCACCTGACCATCGCCCTGAACTATGGTGGCCGTGATGAGGTGGCGCGCGCCACCAAACGTTTGGCGCAGGATGTGGCTGATGGGCATTTGGACCCTGAATCAGTGGATGAAGAAACACTGCCAAAGTATTTGGATACATATGTTCTTCCTGATCCTGACCTCGTGATCCGCACCAGCGGTGAGGCGCGGATTTCAAACTTTTTGCTGTGGCAATCAGCCTATGCAGAATATGAATTTATCGACACGCTGTGGCCTGACTTTACGCGCGAAGAGTTTGCCAAGCTGTGTGCGTCATATGGCGGACGGGATCGACGTTTTGGCGCGGTCAAAACCTGAGGAACTCCATGAGCAGTAGTGAAAAATGGTCTGATCTGGCAACACGCGTAGGGTCTGGCCTTGCGATGGTTTTTGTTGGCGCCCTGTGTATTTGGATGGGAGGGCTGACCTTTCATCTGTTGGTGGCGGTGATCTGCGGGTTGATGGTCTGGGAACTGGTGGGCATGTTGCGGCCAAACGTGGCAAGCCAGCAGCTGTTGCTGGGCTTGTTAACCGGCGTTGTCCTCCTTTCGTCAGCTTATATTCCGGCCAGCATTGGCATGCTGGTTTTGGCGGTTCCGGTTCTTGTTGGGCTTGGTTTGGTCCCCCAACAGCGGGCCCTTTATGCGGTTTTTGCGGTTCTGATCATCTTATCGGGGATTAGTCTGATGTTGATCCGTGACACGATGGGCGTTGGGTGGATGCTGTGGCTGGCCTTTGTTGTCGTGATTACCGATGTGGTGGGCTATTTTGCAGGGCGGGCCTTTGGCGGCCCGAAATTCTGGCCTGCGATCAGCCCCAAAAAGACATGGTCGGGAACGGCCGCAGGATGGGTTGGCGCGGCGATCGTTGGTTTTGCGTTCTCGCTGAATACAGGTTCTGGCCTGTCGCTCGTCTGGATTTCCATCGCGGTTTCAATGGCTTCCCAGATGGGAGACATTATTGAATCCGCGCTAAAGCGTAAGATGGGGATCAAGGACAGCTCAAACCTCATCCCTGGGCATGGTGGTCTGATGGACCGCTTTGACGGGATGCTGGGGGCGTCTGTGTTCCTGTTGCTGGTTGTCCAAGTCATCGGTTTCCCTGCCGGATTGGGCTGAGCGCATGCGTAGGGTCAGTATTTTCGGGGCGACGGGGTCGATCGGGCAAAACACAATTGACCTGATCAAACGTGCGCCTGACGCATATGATGTGATCGCGCTGACAGGCGCGGGCAACATTGCGCAATTGGTTGAGGATGCCATTGCCCTAAAAGCCGAGATCGCTGTGACGGCGGATGAAACCCGTTTGGGCGATCTACAGGCAGGGCTGGCTGGAACGGGGATCGAGGCGGCTGCTGGTGCTCAGGCGATTGCCGAGGCAGCAGATCGTCCCGCGGATTGGGTGATGTCGGCGATTGTCGGCGCGGCAGGCTTGGCGCCCGGTATGGCGGCGCTAAAGCAGGGGACGACCTTGGCGCTGGCCAATAAGGAATCGCTGGTTTGCGCGGGTAAGCTGCTGTTGGAAACGGGCAGGGCGCATGGCGCAGAAATCCTCCCCGTTGATAGTGAACATTCTGCCGTGTTTCAGGCGCTGGTTGGTGAACCGATGGAGGCTGTCGAGCGCATCATCATCACCGCCTCAGGTGGTGCATTCCGTGATTGGCCAATCGAGGATCTGCCCAAGGCAACGCTGGATCAGGCCTCAAGCCATCCGAATTGGGACATGGGCCAGCGGATCACGATTGACAGTGCGTCAATGTTTAACAAGGCGATGGAAGTCATTGAAACCCGTGAGTTCTTTGGCATCTCGCCCGACCAGATCGAAGTGTTGATCCACCCCCAAAGCATGATCCACGCGCTTGTCGGTTTTAACGATGGCGCGCTGATGGCGCATGTAGGTCCGCCAGATATGCGCCATGCCATTGGATATGCACTCCATCACCCAGCGCGGCGGCATTTGCCGGTTGAGCGGCTGGACCTCGCCAAGATCGGCACATTCGAATTCCGCGCCCCTGATGATCAACGCTGGCCCGCATTGCGGATCGCGCGCGAAGTCATGGCCCGCGGCGGATTGGCGGGGGCTGTTTTCAACGCGGCCAAAGAAACGGCATTAGACGGGTTTATCGCAGGTCATCTGAAATTTACCCAGATGTCTGATGTTGTTGAACAGACATTAGAGCAGATGGATACCCATGGAGGCCATATTGATGCCACCATGACCCTTGATAACGTGCTGAAAACAGATCATCTGGCACGCAAGGTAGCAAAAGCTGCCACAGAACAAAGAGCAAGGTAGAGCATTGGATATTACAACACTCCTCCCGCAATTCGGCGGCTTCATCTGGACGATCGCAGCATTTGTGATCGCGCTGTCGGTGATCGTCGCGATCCATGAATATGGTCACTACATCGTTGGCCGTTGGTGTGGGATCAAGGCGGATGTCTTTTCGTTAGGTTTCGGGCCTGTGCTATATGCGCGAAACGACAAACACGGCACGCGCTGGCAGATCGCGGCCCTGCCGTTCGGCGGCTATGTGAAATTTGCAGGGGATGCGAATGCGGCCTCTGGCAAAGACGAAGAGGCCATGGAAGAAGTGGCCACCGATCCGGTGCGACTGCGTGAAACCATGCATGGTGCGCCGCTTTGGGCGCGCGCGTTGACCGTTGCCGCAGGGCCTGTTTTCAACTTTGCCATGTCCATTATCATTTTCGCAGCCATCGCCATGAGCATCGGCACTGCGCGTGACCCGCTGACTGTTGAAGCGATTAAACCCATGCCTAACCCGATTGTCGGATTGGAAAAAGGGGATGTAATTCAATCGATTGCAGGCCGCGAGATGCCCGCCAGTATCAATACGCCAGAATACCGCGACTATCTGGATGCTTTGCCGCTGGAACCTGTGTTGGAATATACCGTGTTGCGCGATGATGCGCCTGTGACCGTTTCTGGACCATACCCTCTGCCGGCGCTTGTAGGGTCTGTTGGCGCTGAAACAGCGGCCCTAGCGGCGGGATTGAAAAGCGGCGATGTGATTACCGGCATTGACGGGACGCCAACATTTGCCTTCCAGCAGCTGAAAAACGCGGTGGAAAGCTCGGAAGGGCGGCCCTTGGCCTTGGATGTCTGGCGCGATGGTGAGGCGCTTGCCTTTACGCTTGTGCCCAAGTCAACGGATGAACCACAGGCCGATGGCAGCTTTATCAATGTGCTGCGGATTGGCATTTCCAGCGACAGCGCGATCACCCCCGCCACGGACACACCAAGTATCGGCGAAGCGGTAAACCGTGGCTTTGCAGGTACATGGCGCATTATGAAGGGCTCTGTTTCGGGCCTGTGGCATATGGCGACAGGGGCGATTAGCAGCTGTAACATGTCCGGTCCGGTAGGGATCGCAAAAGTGTCGGGCGCGATGGCCAGTCAGGGCGCGATGAGCTTTATCAACTTTATCGCCGTTTTAAGCACAGCAGTTGGTCTGCTGAATCTTTTCCCTATTCCAGCGCTGGATGGTGGGCACCTGACGTTTTACGCCTATGAGGCGGTCACCGGAAAACCGCCCAGCGATGGTGCCTTGCGGGTGCTGATGACCATCGGGATTACATTGGTGCTTAGCTTGATGTTGTTTGCGTTGTTCAACGACCTCTTCTGCCCGTAAAACTGATAAAACAGTTTGAAAACATGCAAAAGCAGGGCGAATGCCTTGCTTTTGCCACATTTGGCGCCTGTCTTTGCCACATTCTGCATGCACAAAGATGCCCTAAGGTTTCAACCGAAAGATAGGCGGCACCCATGCAGACGATTACAAAAGACGACCGTGGACTTAGTGTTCTCATGGATCTGAACTGGGATCTGGCATTGTATTTGTGCACAATCATTTTTGCGCTTTGCGCAGGAGCGTTTGTCGGCACCCTCTAAGAGATTGCTCTGATTTGGCAAAATTCCATAGGTCTGCGCCTTGCGTGGGCCTTTTCCTGCTAAAAAGAGGGGCTCTTGGTTTTGACAACCACGCGCCCTAAGGGTAGTCAGGTCGGAACGGTGTTTATAAAATTGGGTAATAACCATGAGCCTGGGGTCTTTGAAACGCACAACTGTCGCGTTTGAGCAGCACAGATTTTTTCGAGCGGGCCTTAAGGGACTTGCTTTTTCTTTATTGATTTCAACAGCATATATGCTTCCCGCGCCACAAGCGGCCGCGCAGCAGTATACGTTTAATACGGTTCGTATCGACGGGAACCAACGTATCGGCGACAGCGCGATCCTGTCTCAGGCTGGAATCGCCCGAGGGCAGGCTGTAAGCGCAGGTGAGCTGAATGACGCCTTTCAAAAGCTAAATAACTCAGGCTTATTTGAAAGCGTTTCGATCACCCCGCAGGGGAACACCCTAAAGATCACGGTTGTCGAGCTGCCAACGATCAACCGGATTTCCTTTGAGGGTAACCGCCGGATCAAAGACGATGCGCTGGAATCTGTAATCGATTCAACAGCCCGCCGTGTGTTCAACCCCGCCCAAGCGGAAAAGGACGCCAATTCGATTGCTCAGGCCTATTCCAGTGATGGCCGCCTTTCCGCACGTGTGCAGCCAAAAGTTATCAAACGCAGCCAGAACCGTGTTGATCTGGTGTTTGAAGTCTTTGAGGGCGACAACGTCGAGATCGAGCGCCTCAGCTTTGTCGGGAACCGTAAATTTTCAGACCGCCGCTTGCGCCGCGTCTTGGGCACCAAACAGGCAGGCATTTTCCGCCGCTTGGTGCGCCGTGACACATTCGTCGAAGACCGCGTAGAGTTTGACAAACAGGTGCTGCGCGATTTCTATTTCTCGCGCGGTTACGTTGATATGCGCGTGAACTCGGTCAACGCCGAGCTGACAGAAGAACGCGACGGTTATTTTGTTGGCTTTAACGTCCAAGAGGGCCAGCAGTTTAAATTCGGTGAAATCACCGTGACATCGGAACTGAACAATGTGGACGGCGATGTTTATTCTGGTTTCGTAAAGGTTAAGCCAGGCGTGGTTTATTCCCCGACATTGGTTGAGGCCGATATCGCCCGTTTGGAACGTCAGGCGATCCGTGATGGTGTCGACTTTATGCGCGTTGAGCCGCGTGTGACGCGCAATGACCGTGATTTGACACTGGATGTGGAATTTGTCCTGTCTCGCGGGCCGCGTATTTTTGTTGAACGTATCGACATTGAAGGCAACACAACCACGTTGGACCGTGTTGTGCGCCACCAGTTTGACAGCGTTGAGGGCGATCCGTTCAACCCCCGCGAAATCCGCCAATCCGCCGAACGCATTCGCGCCTTGGGCTTTTTTGAAACCGCTGAGGTGAACGCACGCGAAGGGTCCAGCCCCGAGCAGGTTGTGATCGATGTTGACGTCGAAGAGAAGCCAACAGGGTCCTTGAACTTTGGGGGGTCGTTCTCCTCTTCGGATGGTCTTGGGGTTGCGATCAGTTTTGCCGAGGAAAACTTTATCGGTCGTGGTCAAAAGCTGTTTTTGAACCTCTCAACCGCATCCGACGCGCGCCGTTATGGTTTTCGCTTTGTCGAGCCGTCTTTGTTGGGGCGTGACGTGAGCTTTGGCCTAGAGCTGGATTACTCTGAGGAAAACTCGTCTTTCTCAACCTATGACAGCAACCGTTTGCGCTTCCGCCCAACCCTGACGTTCCCTGTTTCCGAAAACGGCCGCTTGCAGCTTCGCTATACGGCCGAGCAGACTGAGGTGACTGCGCGTGAGGATGAAACCGATGACGGGTCCGATTTCCACGGCACAATCATTCAGGGCGATATTGATGCGGGGTCTTTGATCTCCTCGTCGATCGGCTATGAATACAGCTATGATACCCGCCGCACGGGCCTTGACCCAAATGCAGGTGTCTTGTTCCGCTTTAGCCAAGATTTTGCAGGTATCGGTGGCGATCAGGAATATATCCGAACCGTTGCTAAGCTGGTTGGTGAAAAGAAGATCTTCAACGAAGAAGTAACCCTGCGGGCGACGTTGGAAGGTGGTGCATTGGCATGGCGCGGTGGCACAAACCGCTCGGTTGATCGCTTCCTGCTGTCTTCCTCGCAATTGCGTGGTTTTGAACCCGGCGGCATTGGTCCACGGGACGGGAATGCCACCGAAGGGGATTCTCTGGGCGGGAACTTGTATGTTGTTGGCCGCCTCGAAGCGGAATTCCCGCTGGGTCTGCCCGAAGAATACGGCATCCGCGGGGGTGTGTTCTATGATGTGGGCAACCTTTGGGATCTTTCCGACGTTAATTTGAACGGTGGAACGGCCTTGGGCGAAAGCGGTTCTTTCCGCCATGTTATCGGGGTTTCGATCTTTTGGGATACCCCTGTTGGTCCGCTTCAGTTCAACATATCGGACGCAATCCGCAAAGAAGAGTTTGACCGAGAGCAGAAGTTCGAAATCACTCTGCAAACTCAATTCTAAGCTGTGCGGCGCGCGGTACACTGTATCGGGTTCTCACTGGCGTTGTTAACCGCTGCGCCAGTGGTTTCGCAGGATTTGGGAACACCGATTACCTCGATCTTGACGATTGATAGTGAACGTCTGTTTCTGAACAGCAATTTTGGCAAACGTGTTGCGCGTGCCGTAGAGGCACGCGGAAACGAATTGGCTGCTGAAAACCGCCAGATTGAAGCAGAGCTCGCCGCAGTCGAGCAGGAACTCACGGATCGAAGGTCTACCATGACACCGGAAGAGTTCCGCCCGCTGGCCGATGATTTTGATGCGCGCGTCCAAGAGACAAGGGCGGCGCAGGCTGCCAAATCGCGCGAATTAAGTGCGATGTTGGATCAAGAACGCGAAGTGTTCCTGAACGCCGCAGGCCCCGTGTTGCAGGAACTGATGAGCGAAGTCGGGGCAACTGTGATTTTGGAGCGCAGAACCGTTTTTATCAGTTCAAACAGCAGCGACATCACCTCAACGGCGATAGATCGGCTAAACAATAGATTGGGCGAGGGCACGACCCCTTCCCAAGGCGAAAGCCAAGACTAATGCAGCGCGCTTGCTCCTGAGCGGCGCAATTGCTAGCAGTTATCCTCAAGATTTCACAAGGACCTACCATGACCCAAGACCTCAAGCGTGCCGATATTCAAACGATCCAACGCATTCTGCCGCACCGCTATCCGTTTTTGCTGGTTGATAAGGTCGAAGAGATCGACGGCACGCAATCGGCTGTCGGTTACAAAAACGTCACCATGAACGAGCCGCATTTTCAGGGCCACTTTCCTGGAACGCCGATTATGCCAGGTGTGACAATCGTCGAGGCTATGGCCCAGACTGCGGGTGTGATGATTGGTGTGGCGCTGGATCAGTTGGATCGCGACATGCTGATCTATTTCATGTCGATTGATAACTGCAAATTCCGCCGCAAGGTCATTCCAGGTGATGTTCTGCGGATGGACGTTAAAACGGTTCGCGGCAAGCCGGGTGGCAAAATCTGGAAATTCTCTGGTGTTGCTACGGTTGAGGGTGAAATGGCGGCTGAGGCTGAATTCATGGCGATGCTGGACTTGCCCAAAGGGGATGCGTAATGGCCATCCATCCCAGTGCGGTCATCGAAGACGGTGCTACCATTGATCCATCAGCGACTGTCGGGCCGTTTTGCATTGTCGGTGCAGAGGTAACCCTTGGCGCTGATGTTGTTCTGAAATCCCATGTGGTTGTGACAGGGCAGACGACGGTTGGCGAAGGGACTGTTATCTTTTCGTTCGCAGTGATTGGCGAAATCCCTCAAGACCTCAAATTCAAGGGCGAAGCCAGTCGTCTGGAGATCGGTAAACGCAATCGCATCCGCGAACATGTGACCATGAACTGCGGCACCGAAGGGGGCGGTGGGCTGACCAGCGTGGGGGATGACAACCTGTTTATGGCAGGGTGTCACATCGCCCATGATGCCATCGTTGGTAACAATGTGGTTGTGGTGAACAATGCCGCCGTTGCGGGTCATTGCGTTATTGAGGATCACGTGATCATCGGCGGCCTGTCGGGCATTCATCAGTGGGTTCGCATCGGGCGTGGCGCGATCATTGGCGCGGTGACGATGGTGACCAATGATGTGATCCCCTATGGGTTGGTACAGGCCTCTCGTGGGCATCTTGATGGGTTGAACCTTGTGGGGCTCAAACGCAGCGGCGTTGCCCGCAGCGACATTACCGCACTGCGGGCAGCCTTTCAGATGTTGGCGCAGGGTGAGGGAACCTTCCATGATCGCGCGGAGCGCCTAGGGGCCGAAACCGAGAGCGAATATGTCCGCGAGATTGTCGAATTTGTTTTGGCCGATAGCGGTCGCCACTTCCTGACGCCGTCATGACGCTGGCGGTGATAGCGGGGCGCGGTGATTTGCCTGCGCTGGTTGCAGGGTCCTGCGAGGTCCAACCGCTTATCTGCGGCTATGAAGGTGTCGAGCTGTCTGGCCTGAGTGCCGACATCACCTATCGCCTAGAGACTTTGGGCAGCTTGCTGCTTGAGCTTGGCAATCGCGGTGTTACTCAGGTTTGCTTTGCGGGCGGGCTGGATCGGCCTGCCTTGGACCCGACCAAGCTGGATGCGGAAACCGCCCCCTTGGTCCCGATGTTCATGCAAGCCCTTCAACAGGGAGATGACGGCGCGTTACGTGTGGTGGTTGAGCTGTTTGAAAAGACGGGGTTTGAGGTTCTTGCCGCCCATCAGGTTGCGCCAGATCTTTTGGCAAAGGGTGGCGTTTACGGCGAACACTGGCCTGACGCGCAGATGCGCGCGGATGCGGAAGTTGCCGCCGCGCATGTCCTGAAAATCTCTGCACAAGATCTCGGTCAGGCCTGTGTTGTGGGCGATGAACGGGTTTTGGGCATGGAAGATGCCGCAGGGACCGATGCGCTGCTGGCTGGTTTGCCTGCCAACACAAAGAAAAAGCAGGCGATCCTGTTCAAAGGCCCGAAAGAAAACCAATCGCGTTTGATCGATTTGCCCACCGTAGGGCCAGAGACGATGCGTGCTGCTCATAACGCGGGCTTGGCAGGTGTTGTGGTGGATGCGGGTGATGTTCTGGTGCTTTACCCCCAACGATGCGCTGATTTGGCGGATGAGCTGGGTCTGGTGTTCTGGGCGCGCACTGGCGAATGAAACCTCTGCGCGTCTTCATTCTGGCGGGTGAGCCATCTGGCGATAAACTGGGCGGCGCGTTGATGGCGGGGCTCAAATCGCTGCATCCCGATGTGTCCTTTGAGGGGATCGGAGGCGTGCTGATGCAGGCTGAGGGCCTCAACAGCCGCTTTGACATGAGCGAACTCAGCGTGATGGGTTTGGCGGAAATTCTGCCAAAATACTTTCACCTAAAGCGCCGGATTGCCGAAACAGCCCAAGCTGTGATCGACATGCAACCTGATGTGCTGATCACGATAGACAGCCCTGATTTCTCGCTGCGCGTTGCCAAATTGGTCAAGGCGGGCAGTGATATCCGCACTGTTCACTATGTTGCACCTACGGTTTGGGCATGGCGGGCAGGGCGCGCGGCTAAAATGGCGCGCCACATTGATCAGGTGCTTGCGCTCCTCCCGTTTGAGCCACCGTATATGCAAGCCGCTGGCATGCGATGCGATTTCGTTGGCCACCCTGTCGTCGCCGAACCTGTTGCAACGGATCACGAGGCCAACGCCTTTAAAGCCAAGCGAAACCTATCCAAAGGGCCCGTGGTACTTCTCTTGCCCGGATCGCGGCGTTCAGAGGTTGCACGGCTGGGAGAGCGGTTTTCGCAAGTTGCCAAGCAGCTAAAGGCGCAGATACCCGATGCGCAGATTGTGGTGCCTGCCGCCGCACCTGTGGCAGATGCGGTTTGCGAACTCACCAAAGATTGGCCTGATACGCTGGTGCTGGATCCCAGACAGGGGGAATACGCCGCCGCAATGGCCGAGAAACGGGCAGCCTTTCGCGCCGCTGACGTGGCGCTCGCCGCCTCTGGCACTGTTTCGCTAGAACTTGCCGCGGCCAATACGCCCATGGTCATCGCCTATGACATGAGCCCCCTGAGCCGGTTTATCATTAGCCGAATGGTCAAGGTGGATACGGTCACTCTGGTTAATCTGGTCTCCGATACCCGCGCGGTGCCCGAATTCATCGGCAAGGATTGTCAGCCCGATCGGATTGTCGCCAGCATCGCGGATGTCTTGGCCGCGCCGCAGGATCAGCGCGCAGCGATGGCGTTGACGATGCAGCGTTTAGGGCAGGGCGGCGAAGCACCGGGCCTACGTGCCGCCCGCGCTGTTTTGGATGGGCTGGCAGCAGATTAACCGCGGTGAATCCAGCCGCCGCCAAAGATACGGCTGCTATCGGGATCATAAAACACGCAGGCCTGTCCGGGGCTGACCCCTTCTTCGGCGACCATCAGTTCGACTTCGGCCGTAGTCTCCGAGAGGGGGCGCAGGATCGCATCCGTTGGCGGACGTGTTGACCGCACCCGCACCGAAACATGCCATTCGCTGCGCGAATTAAACGGCTCATCACCCAGCCAGTTCACTTCCTTGATCGGCACAGTCCGCGTGGCCAGCATGTGTTTGGGGCCTACGACAACTTCTTTGCGATCGGGATCAAGGCGCACAACATACAAGGGCTCTGCAAGCCCGCCAATGCCAAGGCCACGGCGCTGTCCGATGGTATAGTTAATGACCCCGTCATGTTTGGCCAAAACCGTCCCCTCGTGATCCACGATATTACCCGGATCGGCGGCCTCGGGGCGCAATTTGCGAATGACAGAGGCATAGTCGCCATCGGGAACAAAGCAGATGTCCATGCTATCAGGCTTGTTCGCGACCCGCAGGCCGTATTTCTCGGCCAAGGCGCGCGTGGCGTCTTTGGACGGCAAATGGCCAAGGGGGAAGCGCAGGTAATCCAGCTGCTCAGGCGTGGTCGAAAAGAGGAAATAGCTTTGATCACGATTCGCGTCTGCAGCGGCGTGCAATTCGGCGCCGTTTTCACCCATCATGCGCTGAATGTAGTGGCCCGTGGCCATGCAGTCGGCCTCTAGATCTTTTGCGGTCTCTAAAAGATCTTTGAATTTTACACGTTCATTACAGCGAATGCAGGGCACAGGAGTCGCGCCGCCAAGGTAGCTGTCAGCGAATTCGTCGATGACCGCATCCTTAAAGACGTTCTCGTAATCCAGAACATAATGCGGAAAGCCCATATCTTCGGCCACGCGGCGCGCGTCGTGAATATCAATCCCCGCACAGCAAGCCCCTTTTTTGGCCAGCGCAGCACCATGATCATATAACTGTAGCGTCACACCAACAACGTCATAGCCTTCTTCGGCCAGCATCGCAGCCACGACTGAGCTATCCACACCGCCAGACATTGCGACAACCACGCGCGTATCGGCAGGGGCCTTGGCAAAGCCAAGCGAGTTTAGAGGCGGCGTGTGATCAAGCGGCATGGGGAGGTATCCGTTTTAGGGCGTTGTCATGGAATATAGGAAAATGCGAACTACTCACAAGGGGGCGCTTCATCTGTCTTTAATACCGTTCAGAGCATTCCAGTAAGGGTAATTGAGGCGGTATGGAACTATGTATCTTAAGAAAGTAGACGGCCCGCGCGCGGTAACCCTCGCGGATGGAACGGTAATGACCAGTGCAGATTTACCCCCGACAAAGACAAGGCGATGGGTGGCATCGCGAAAAGCAGCTGTTGTGCGGGGGGTTGTCTATGGTTTGATCACCAAAGATGACGCGCTAAAGCGCTATAGCCTGAGTGATGATGAGTTTATTGAGTGGGTGCGCGCGGTCTCGACCCACGGTGAAGCTGCCTTGAAAACAACAATGGTGCAAAAATATAGACAACTTTAAGTTGTTCTGCCATAAACGTAGCCAACATTTACGAGTGGTTAACTATTTTTGTTCACGTTTGTTTCTATAGATTGACCTAACTCTGGCGGAGAAAAACGAAAATGCGCGTGCTGCTTGTCGAAGATGATCCTACCACGTCCAAAAGCATTGAATTGATGCTTACCCATGCGAACCTGAACGTTTATGCAACGGACCTAGGGGAAGAGGGGATCGATCTGGCAAAGTTATATGACTATGATATCATTTTGTTAGACCTCGGTTTGCCGGACATGACAGGGCACGAGGTGCTGCGGCAACTGCGACTTAGCCGTATTGAAACACCAATTTTGATCCTGTCCGGTGCAGATGATACCGAGAGCAAAATCCGTGGCTTTGGATTTGGCGCCGACGATTATCTGACCAAACCATTCCACCGCGAAGAACTGGTTGCGCGCATTCACGCAATTATCCGCCGCTCAAAAGGGCATTCCCAGTCTATCATCAATACTGGCCTGATCTCGGTTAACTTGGATGCCAAAACGGTGAGCGTTGAAAATAAACCAGTTCATCTGACGGGCAAAGAATACCAGATGCTGGAATTGTTGAGCCTGCGTAAGGGGACAACTCTCACCAAAGAAATGTTCTTGAACCACCTGTATGGCGGCATGGATGAACCAGAGTTAAAGATTATCGACGTGTTTATCTGTAAGTTGCGCAAGAAACTCACAAACGCCACTGGCGGTTCTAGCAATATCGAAACAGTTTGGGGCCGTGGCTATGTCCTGCGTGATCCGGAACCGGCCGATATGGATTTGGCCGTTAGCGCCTGAATGGGCGACTTGATTGTATGAAAGAACCTAGACCTGCCTTTGGTCGCGGCCTATCTAATTGCTAGGTGGCTAACCAAAGGCAGTTTTAGTGAACGAAGAAACCAACATCCCAGAATTGGACGTTGATGTCCTGACCGAAACCCAAGCAGCAAGCGAGCTTGCGCGTTTGAGTGTTCTGTTGGCCGAGGCCAATACAGCCTATCACGCTGAGGATGCTCCGCAGATATCTGATGCGGCATTTGATGCGTTGCGTCGCCGAAATGCAGAAATCGAAGCGCGATTTCCCCATTTAAAGAGGGCTGATAGCCCCAGTGATACAGTCGGGGCTGCACCGGCCTCGGGCTTTGGTAAGATTACGCATAGTGTTTCGATGCTGTCTCTTGCCAACGCGTTTTCCGACGAAGACGTCGGGGAGTTTGACACCTCTATTCGTAAATATCTTGGCTTGGGGGCGGAGGCGCCGCTGAGCTATACGGCTGAACCCAAAATTGACGGGCTGTCATTGTCGTTGCGCTATGAAAAAGGGATTCTTACGCAGGCGGCGACCCGTGGTGATGGCTCTGTCGGTGAGAATGTCACCGCAAATGCAAAGACGGTGTCCGATATCCCCCATCATCTGGAGGGCACGCCGGATGTTCTTGAGGTGCGCGGCGAAGTCTATATGAGCCATGCTGACTTTGAGGCCCTGAATGCGCGTCAGGAAGAGCGCGGCGGCAAAACCTTTGCAAACCCAAGAAATGCGGCCGCAGGGTCGCTGCGTCAACTGGATGCTGAAATCACACGGTCGCGCCCTTTACGGTTTTTTGCCTATGCATGGGGCAGCTTGTCCGAACCTCTGGGGGTGACCCAATGGCAAGCTATTGAAAAATTAAAGGATTTGGGTTTCTCGACCAACCCTTTGACGGCACGTTGTGATGGCCCGTCGCAGTTGGTTAAACATTACCGCCAGATCGAAGAGCAGCGCCCAGACCTTGGGTATGATATCGATGGTGTTGTCTATAAAGTGGACGAGCTGGAATTGCAGGCGCGCCTTGGCTTTCGCTCAACCACGCCCAGATGGGCGATTGCGCATAAATTCCCTGCCGAATTGGCGTGGACCCGTCTAGAGGGCATAGACATTCAGGTTGGCCGAACCGGCGCGCTTAGCCCCGTTGCAAGGTTGGCGCCTGTCACCGTTGGCGGCGTTGTCGTTTCAAACGCAACTTTGCACAATGAGGATTATATCAAAGGCCTCGATAGCAAAGGGCAGGAAATTCGGGGCGGCAAGGATATCCGCGTTGGCGATCTGGTGCAGGTCTATCGCGCGGGGGATGTGATTCCCAAAATCGCCGATGTGGATCTGGGCAAACGGCCAGATGACGCTATTGCTTTTGCATTCCCTACCGCATGCCCCGAATGCGGCAGCGATGCCGTCCGAGAGCCAGGGGATGCGGTGCGCCGCTGTACTGGTGGCTTGATATGCCCTGCGCAAGCTGTTGAAAAGCTAAAGCATTTCGTCTCGCGTGGTGCGTTTGATATTGACGGGCTAGGGGCAAAACAGGTCGAACAATTCTATACGGATGGTTGGATTTCTGAACCCGCTGAGATTTTTACGCTGAAAGAGCGTTTTGGCACGGGAATGCAGCAGCTGAAAAACCGCGAAGGCTGGGGCGATAAATCGGCCTCTGGGCTGTTTGCCGCGATTGATCAAAAGCGCAAGATCCCCCTCGCAAGGTTGTTGTTTGGCCTCGGCATTCGTCATGTCGGCGAGGCTGCATCAAACATGATCGCTTTGCACTATGGAACATGGGATGCGCTGGCCGTTGCGATGGATGAGGCAAGGCCCATGGAGGGTGCTGCATGGGACGATCTGATCAGCATTGATGGCATGGGCGCTGTGATGGCCGGATCGTTGGTCGGGGCGTTTGCCCAAGAGGCCGAGCGCGCATCGATCCAGCGTTTGATCGAACAGCTAGACGTTCAAGAAGCCAAACAGGCAGACACTTCTGGATCCCCCGTGGCAGGAAAAACTGTTGTGTTTACAGGTACATTAGAGAAAATGACGCGCGCCGAAGCAAAGGCCCGTGCCGAGCGGTTAGGCGCCAAGGTTTCAGGCTCGGTGAGTGCCAAAACCGATTTGCTGGTCGCAGGGCCGGGTGCGGGGTCAAAGGCGAAAAAGGCCGCTGAACTGGGCATCGAAACCCTAGATGAGGACGGTTGGCTAGAGTTGATCGACGGCTTATGAACACACGCCCCGAACCCTTATTCCCTCTGTTTGCCAGTCTGGACACGTTAACAGGCGTCGGGCCAAAGACGGCGCAGCATTTTGCAGGCCTTGGGGTGATTGCCCCACGGGATTTGCTGTTTACCCTGCCGCAATCGGGGATTGATCGCCGATTGATCGCTTCGGTGGAAGGGGCCGTGTTGCCCGCAACGCTGACGGTCGCGGTGACAATCGGCAAACACGCTCCCGCCCGCACCAAAGGCGGGGCCTACCGCATTCAGGTCGAAGACGACAAAACCGCATTCCAGCTGGTGTTCTTTCATGCCCGTGGGGATTATTGGCACCGCCAATTGCCAGAAGGCAGCAGGCGCATCGTGTCAGGGCGGGTTGAGCGTTTTGATAACATGCCGCAAATGGTTCACCCCGATTTTCTGGTCCCCGAGGCAGAAGCGGATAGCATCCCTAAATTTGAGCCCGTTTACCCGCTGACAAACGGTGTCACCCAGAAACTGATGTATAAGGCGACCCGTGGCGCGCTGGCCTTGGTGCCGGATATGGGCGAATGGATCGATCCAAACCAGCTTGCGCAATCTGGGTGGCCCGATTTCAAAGCGGCCGTTTTTGCGGCTCATGATCCGGAAACGTTAAATGATGTATCCTCATTGGCTCCGGCGCGTGAACGGCTGGCTTATGACGAACTCTTTGCCCATCAGATTACGCTGGCCTTGGCACGACAGGTCGAGCGGCGCAAAAAGGGGCGTCCAGCCCTCCCCACAGGGGTTTTGCAGGCCAAAGTTTTGGCTGATCTGCCCTATACTCCAACGGGCGCGCAGTCGCGTGCGATAAGCGAAATCATCGCTGATATGCAGACCGACCAGCGGATGAACCGATTGCTGCAGGGCGATGTGGGGGCGGGTAAAACACTGGTGGCGTTTATGTCCCTGTTGGCCGCGGTTGAATCCGGCGGGCAGGGGGTTTTGATGGCCCCAACCGAGATCTTGGCGCGGCAGCATATGCAAGGATTACAACCCCTTGCGCAAAGCGCGGGCGTGGTTTTGGAAATCTTGACTGGCCGTGACAAAGGGGCCGAGCGCGCAGCAAAACTGGCCGCTTTGGAGCGAGGCGATATCCATGTTTTGGTGGGTACTCATGCTGTGTTTCAGGAAACCGTCGTCTTTAACGATTTGCGCCTTGCTGTGGTGGATGAACAGCACCGCTTTGGCGTGCGTCAGCGGCTAGAGCTGGGGCGCAAGGGGCGGCAGGCCGATGTGCTGGTGATGACCGCTACGCCGATCCCACGCAGTCTCGCCTTGGCGCAATATGGCGATATGGATGTGAGTGTTCTGGATGAAAAACCACCCGGGCGAAAACCGATCCAGACAGTTCTGGTCAGCACGGATCGCTACGACGAGGTGACCGAACGTTTGCGCGCTGCCATGGCGGATGGGCGCCAATGCTATTGGGTTTGCCCTTTGGTTGAGGAAAGCGAGGTCAGTGACCTTACCGCCGCTGAGGAACGCTTCAAACGCCTTCGTGCAACATTGGGCGATGGGGTTGTGGGGCTGGTTCATGGCCAGATGCCGCCCCAAGAAAAAGACGCGGCGATGGCGGCGTTCCAGCGGGGCGAGACAAAATTACTGGTGGCGACGACCGTGATCGAAGTGGGCGTAGACGTGCCCAATGCTTCGATCATGGTGATTGAACGGGCCGAGAGCTTTGGTCTGGCGCAGTTACACCAGCTGCGGGGGCGCGTTGGGCGTGGATCGGCGGCGTCTAGTTGTTTGCTGATGTACCAAAACCCGTTGAGCGAAACAGGGCGCCAGCGGCTAGAAGTCTTGCGCGAAACCGAAGATGGTTTTGTGATTGCCGAGACGGATTTGAAAATGCGCGGCACGGGAGATTTGATCGGCACTGCGCAATCTGGTGTGCCTAGGTTCAAGGTTGCAGACCTTGAGAAACAGGCTGCATTGATGGCCGTGGCCCAATCGGATGCCCGAAAGTTACTAAATGATGACCCGAAACTGGAAGGAGACCGCGGGCGTTCTGCGCGGCTGCTTCTATGGCTCATGCGGCAGGATGAGGCAATTCGTTTGATTTCAGTGGGTTAACCTGTTTTGTTCTAAAAAGTTCACAAATGTTCTCAAAAAGTTCTTGCTTGTCCTTGGTTAACGTGAGAACAAAGAGGCAACAAGAACGGAGAGACACATGACCTTCTATCGCACAGTCAAAGCCATTGCCGCCCGATCGCAAGATACATTGGTGCAAGATGCCGTAGGGGCTGCTGCCTTGGTTGTGATGCTGGTGGTCGGTTTGCATCTTCCTGTACTTGTCTGATTTTCTGCCTGCGCTCTTATGCCGGGGTTTGTTTTAACGGTGCCTCTGTCCCAAATTGATGCACCATCCATGTCACGTTCTGCCTGTCCATGACATGTTCGGGGTTGCCTTCCCCAAAACGAACCATCGGGTCCCACATAAGATACGCTTTTCTTGCGCCGCACATCTGTCCCGATGTGCGGCGTCTTTTTTGTCTAGCAGGGGGCGTTAGCCTGCTTGGGCGGTTTCCATCGCCTCGGCTAGGGCTTCGAGGCTCAGCATGATCGAGGCATGGCGGTTTTTGTAATCCACGGCGGGGGTGAGCACCTCAAAACCGTCAAATGGTGCTTCCGGTGTGCCGCCTTTGCCCTTTAGCATTGCCTTTAACTGATCGCGCCCTTGCTGGATGGTTTCCAACGAAGCCCCGAGCGCGGCCGCGCCGGTAACCGCTGCTGCTGCCTGTCCCAAGGCGCAGGCTTTTACATCTTGGCCCATGGCAACCAGCTTTCCGTCCTCCATCTGAACGTCAACTGTCACGCTCGACCCGCACAATGGGGAGCGGCGCGTAACGCTTGCGTCGGGGGAATCCAAACGGCCCAAATGCGGAATATCAGCAGCAAGCGCCAAAATGCGCCCCGAATACAGCTTGATCAGATCACTATCGTTGGACATGGTATTTCCTTTGCTTGACCTCTACATAAGCAGTTACTGAGCGGATGCAAAAACTTTTGAACAAGGTGGACAAACATGCCCTTCGACCCGACGACCCTAAAGTATAACGAAGCAGGTCTGATACCGGCGATTGCGCAGGATCATGCGACGGGAGAAGTCCTTATGATGGCGTGGATGAACGCCGAAAGCCTGATGCGCACGCTTGAGACAGGGCAGGTGACCTATTGGAGCCGCTCGCGTCAGGAATTTTGGGCCAAGGGCGCGACATCGGGTCACGTTCAGACGTTGAAAGAGATTCGTCTGGATTGCGACCGTGATTGCCTGTTGATGCAGGTAGATCAGATTGGCGCAGCCTGCCACACAGGCCGCCGGAGTTGCTTTTTCACGGGGTTTGACGTGGAAGGCGAAACCGATCTGGACCCGCTTGACTAAAGGCCGACCATTTCACGAATATCTTGCGGCGTTGCGCCCTCAGCCCGAAAAAGCGAGATGGCTCTTGCATCGTCGCGCTTGGCCAGACGTTTACCAGCCTCGTCGCGGATCAGGCGATGGTGATGGTACTGCGGCTGTTCCAGCCCCAATAATGATTGCAGTAAGATGTGAATTTTGGTGGCATCAAACAGGTCTTCACCACGGATCACGTGGGTGACCTCTTGGGCGGCGTCATCCAGAACGACGGAAAGGTGATAGGAGGTTCCCATGTCCCGCCGCGCGATAACGATGTCACCGACACCATGGATCAGCTCATCCGCGCTGACGGTCGTTTCCCGCGCCATGCCGCTGTCTGAAAAGGATAAATCCTTTTGCAGCGCGTCGCAGGCTTTGCGCATGTTTAGGCGCAAGGCTACATTTTGGGGCGGGGTTGCGCCCTCTAGCGGAAAATCGCGGCAGGTGCCGGGGTAAATCACCCCGTCAGGCCCAAGCAGCGGCGCGCCTTCTTGGGGGGCGCTGGCGGCTGCGGCGATATCTGCGCGGGTGCAGCTGCAGGGATAAATAAGGCCGCGCGCCCAAAGATCATCCAATGCGGCGGTGTAATCTGGCTGGCGCTCTGATTGGCGCATCACTGGTTCTTGCCATCGAATGCCAAGCCACGCCAGATCATCGTAGATTTGGTTTTCCCAATGCTCCCGCGCGCGCGAGCGGTCGATATCTTCGATCCGTAGTAAAAAGGCCCCATCAGCCTTTTGCGCCATGTCATAGGCCAGCAACGCAGAATAGGCATGGCCAAGGTGCAGCGGACCCGTAGGGGATGGTGCAAATCTGGTGATGAAGCTCAAGCTTTTTCAACCACATATACGGTTGAGTTTATGCCCTGACCCGGTAGATGATCGCCATATTCGCTAAACAATAGCACAGCTGCGCCGCAATCAAGCCATTCGTTCAATCGGCCGATGTTTTCGCTTTCCGCCAGCGCGTGATCGTTAAAGGAAAATACCAACAGACCTTTGCTTGGCAGGGCGTGCAGCAATTTGTCCAAGGTCGAGATCGGGGCCGCGCCTGCGCCGATAACGCCGACCGCGCTCATCAGCATGTGGTTTTCGCCGATGTCTGTGTCAGGTTCAATCTGGGTGAGGGTGCGGTATATGTTTTTGCTTTTCGCTTGGTTGATCATTTCCGAGGAAAGATCCACACCGTCGATGGTTTCAAAACCCGCGTTTCTGAGGGCCAAGCCAGCCAGCCCCGTACCACAGCCGAAATCCAGCAGGGGCAGCGATTTATCGGGGGCAAATTCGGCCAAAGCTTCGGCGCAACGTTTGGGGGTCGCATAGCCGTTTTCGCCGATTTCAACTTCGTAGGAAGCAGACCAATCATCATATAGCTGTCGCGTACTGTCTGTGTCGCGGGCGGTATAGGCTTTGTCCAGAAACGTCTCGGTCATGCTGTTATGATAGGGCCATTAACCTTCTTGTCCAGCGGATAGCCACGCCTGCCAGTCAACTTTGGCGCGGTCGGTATAGGCTTTGTAGCGGTCTTTGCGGCCGCGGCGTCCGCCTTTTTGCCCTTCAACAGGTGGGAAAAGCCCAAAATTCACGTTCATCGGCTGGAAGGTTTTGGCATCAGCGCCACCAGAAATATGGGTGATCAAGGCGCCAGTTGCCGTTGTGGCGGGGGGCGTATCCAATGACCCGCCCATAATTTCCGCCGCAGCCAGACGCCCAGCAAGCAGCCCCATGGCAGCGCTTTCAACATAGCCTTCAACGCCGGTGATCTGGCCAGCAAAGCGTAGGTTAGGACGTGATTTCAGGCGCATCTGACCATCCAGCAAAGTCGGAGAGTTCAGGAAAGTGTTGCGGTGGATGCCCCCCAAACGGGCAAAGCTGGCATTCTCCAGCCCAGGAATCCGTTTGAAAACCTCGGTTTGCGCGCCGTATTTCATTTTGGTTTGAAAGCCGACGATGTTGTATAGCGTGCCGAGTTTGTTATCGCGGCGCAGCTGCACAACAGCATAGGGTTTTACATCGGGTTGGTGGGGGTTGGTCAGGCCCACAGGCTTCATCGGACCAAAGCGCAAGGTCTCTCGGCCACGTTCGGCCATGACCTCGATCGGCAGACAGCCGTCAAAATAGCCTGCGGTTTCATTCTCGTGAAACTCGGTTTTTTCTGCGGCCTCAAGCGCGTCGATGAAATCGTAATATTGGGTCTCATCCATGGGGCAGTTGAGGTAGGCCGTGCGCTCTTCCTCGGTCTCGCCTTTGTCATAGCGCGATTGCATCCACGCTTTGCTCATATCGATGCTCTCGTGATACACGATGGGCGCGATAGCGTCGAAAAAGGCGAGGGCCTCGGCCCCTGTTTCGGCAGCAATTGCAGCCCCCAGATCACCAGAGGTCAACGGACCAGTTGCGATGATCCAATGGCCGTCGTCGGGCAGGGTGGTGATTTCGCCGTATTCGACGCTGATGTTGGGATGTGCCATCAAGGCATCCGTCACGGATTGCGCAAAAGGGTCGCGATCCACGGCCAATGCGCCACCCGCTGGCAGGCGGTGTTTTTCGGCCGTCTGCATGATCAACCCATTTGCTTGGCGCATTTCCCAATGCAGCAAGCCAACGGCGTTTTGCTCGGAATCGTCCGAGCGAAATGAATTGGAACACACCATTTCACCCAAAAGGCCGGTTTGGTGGGCAAAGGTTTCCACTTTGGGGCGCATTTCGTGAATGACGACCTGAATGCCAAGATGTGCAGCCTGCCAAGCAGCCTCTGATCCGGCCATGCCGCCGCCGATGATGTGTAATGTTTTATCCATGCAGCGCAGATAAGCCAGCAGGCGCAGTGGTGCAACAGCTTGCTGTTCGGGGGGCGGGCAAATGCCCGTTTCTCACTCAAATGTCGGGGGATTTTGGGGTCGCCGCTGCGGGAATAGGGGGATCAGATGAGAGTCTGATCTGGAGGGACCTTCCGCCGGCGGCGACCCAAAATTGGGCAGCTCTATGTGCCATGTCCTATTTATGCCTTATTGCTGCCCAATTTGCCAGACGTAGTTTTGCAACAGTGAGGTTCCGAATTCGCAACAGTATCCTCAGCCATAAAAAAACCTCGGCTACCGATGGCGCCGAGGTTTTGTTTCGTTCATATTTTAAAGGTGGTTAGGACGGTGGCGACACAATATCCATGGGCAAACCAGAGGGCACCGAGGCGGGCACGCCAAGGCCATTCTGGCCAACGGTTTCATCCGTTAACGCGCCAAGGAACGCCATAATCTTGTCAATTTCGGCTTGCTCAAGGGCGACGTCACTGATCTCGATCGCTTCGGCGATGCGCATGACCTCTTCAAAGTCGTCCATTGCGTCCCAGTCGTTTACATCCACATTTTCTGTCAGAACCGGTTTGTTGCGATCATATTTCGCCAGACCTTTAACAGCGTCCAAATGGTGGCGCACGATATCTTCTAGATCAGCATAAGCGCCGTTGTGGCCATATGGGCCGGATTGGGTCACATTCCTAAGGGTCGGGGTGCGAAAGCGGTACATGTCATCCGCAATGCCCGTCACCATACCAAGGCCGGTGTCGGCATAGGCGGCATGGGTGTCTTTTCCTGGCCCAAGCTGGGGAAGGCCAATCGCGTGAAAGTCATGATCGGTTTGGAACGCGCCAGAGTGGCAGGTCGAACAACGCGCCTTTCCGTAAAACAGGTCCATCCCTTCTAGTTCGGCTTGCGTTAGGGATTCTTCGCCCTGAAGGTAACGGTCGAACGGGCTGTTCGTTGCGCGAAACTCAGATCCGATAAAGGCAGACAAGGCGGTGCCAATGTCGGTGATGTGGATATCCTTGGTGCCAAGATCCTCAAAACGCTCGGTATATTCGGGAATGCCTTTGACGCGTTTCGCCAAAAGATCCCAAGCGCCGTTGGGCCCTAGGATGCGTTCGGCTTCGACGGCGTCGGCAATAGGGTTTTCGCCGGGGTGGCCGGCCATCTCATCTGGTGAAAGGATGGGCAGAATGTTTTGGGCAGCCAATGCAGAGGGCATCGGACGCTCCAGCGTGCGCCCATCGGGCATGCGGATGCCAAACATCGCCTTGCGGTCCTTGGCGGTGCGGCCATCATGGAACATGACGGAAAACTCACGTGCGCCTAGGTTGAATAGGGCCGGAGCATTTCGCGGAATGCGCCCTTTGGGCATGTTGCTTTTGACAACCTGCCGTTCCTCACCCAGACCAAGGCCCCCTTCGCCAACGGACAATGACATGGCATCAGACGTCCCAAGGGTCGGGTGGTGGCAGGTAGCGCAGGCGATGTTCTTGTTGCCTGACAGGATCGGGTCAAAGAATAGATCGCGACCCAGTTCGATCAGCTCGGTAGGGAACTGATGAAAATCATCATCTTGAACCGGCGAGGGCAGCGGGCCGGCAAAAACAGCCGCACTGCCAAGCAGTCCGGCACAAAGGGTTCCCAGCGACAGTTTCATCATCTCACGACTCCTCACGATTTCGTGAGGTTCGTATCGCATTTTATGAATTCAATCGACTATCCGAATGGAAAAACACCGTTGTGAAAGGCGAAACAGTCATTGTTTCCAATCAGGTGCGCGCTTTTCGATGAATGCCTGCATGCCTTCTTGGGTGTCACCATAGCCGAGGTTTTCAACCATGATCTGGCCTGTGTAATCGTAGGCCTCTTGGGTGGGCATGCCTAGTTGTTCGTAAAAGGCGCGTTTGCCGATTTTGACCGCAGCGCCCAGTTTTCCGGCGATTTGATCCGCGAGGGCGGCGGTTTCTTTGGCGAGGTCTTCTGGTGCGACCACACGGTTGATCAGGCCAAGCTCTTCGGCGCGTTCAGCAGAAATGAAATCACCTGTGGTTAGCATTTCAAACGCTTTTTTGGGCGCAATGTTGCGGCTAAGGGCGACCATCGGGGTCGAGCAGAAAAGGCCAATGTTGACGCCGTTCACCCCAAACCGCGTGCCCTCGGCGGCGACAGCCATGTCGCAGGTCGCAACCAGCTGGCAACCGGCGGCAGTTGCGATGCCGTGGATCTGGGCGATCACTGGCTGGGGCATGGTTTGGATGCGGGTCATCACATTGGTGCAACGGGCAAACAGATCCGCAAATCCGGCGGCACCTGCATCTTCGTTTTGGCGCATGGCCTGCATCTGGCGCAGATCGTGGCCTGCGCAGAATGCCTTGCCTTCACCCGATAGGGTAATGACACGGCACGTCGGGTCATCGGCCAGCTGGTCCAGCGTTTCCTGAAGCGCGGCCAGCATTTCATCGCTGAGCGCGTTCAACCGTTCGGGGCTGTTCATCGTCAGATGTGTGACTGCGTCCCGTTGCGTTACTTCCAAAATTGCCATCTTGCGCGCTCCCCCTGTTCCAGCAACTCTAGTCGCAAGAGGATAGGGAGGACAAGTATGGCTGGATCACGTGAAGTGGTAATGCAGGCGCCAGAGCTGATGGCGTTTATGCGACAAGTGTTTGAACAGGTCGCTGATGATTTCAACGTAGAAGAGGTCAAACCCAATGAGGTGACCATGCGGATGAAAATCAAGGAACAACACCTACGTCCGGGAGGCACCGTATCTGGCCCGTCTATGTTCGCGCTGGCGGATGTTTCGGCCTATATTGTGACCTTGGCCATGATCGGGCCAAAGGCCTTGGCGGTTACAACAAGTTGTTCCATGGACTTTATGCGCAAGCCGGTTTCCGGCGTTGACCTGATCGCAACTGCAAAGCTGCTAAAGCTGGGCCGCCAGTTGTCGGTGTCTCATGTTTTGGTCTATTCCGAAGGGCAGGAAGACCCCGTTGCGCAGGCCACAATGACCTATGCGATCCCGCCTCAAAAGGTGAGCTAGGGGTTCGGCCCTAATTTCCAGATTGTGTCGAAATGTTTCTGAATTATTTCAGAATTGTTTCGGCATTGTATCAAAAAAGGGCAGGGAAAACCCTGCCCAAGTGAAGAGGTCTGGACTGCGTCACGGGGATGTCACGCCCTCCAGAACACCTTGCGTGCCTCGGAACGAGCCGCCGCCGGTGTTATTCCCACGTCTTCCAATTGCCATGCGTCTAGTTGATCTAGCGTCAGGCGTGTGCGACGTCGGGTTGCCCATTTTGTCACGCAGGCTGCAAACTTGACGCTAAGAACTGCGATCAGCGGAAGGCTGCGCGTAGAGTTCAGAACCGCGAGGGCATCGTTTGTCAGGATCGCTGCGTGTGTCATGGGAAAATCTCCTATTTAATTGTATTGACACAATGTGGCGTGTTTGCCATGAGTGTTTGGTACAATAAGAGACCTCAGTAATCTACGGAAATATTGTAATGGATACAATTTGGGCGCCTGCTCTCGATCCTGATATCAAGCCAAAGTACCGCGCGGTCGTTCAAGCGATCCGTGAGGCAATCGCATCCGGTGCTTTATCCGCAGGGGAAAAGCTGCCGCCCGTGCGGGAGCTGGGCTGGACCTTGGGTATGACGCCTGGCACTGTTGCGCGGGCCTATACCGTTTTGACGGATGAGGGGGTCTTGCGGGCCGAAGTCGGGCGTGGAACGTTTGTTGCCGCACCCGCCACCGCCGAGCCGCCGCTGAACCTAATGGAAATGGATGTCATCGAACATCTGACAGGCGGCGATAACTTTGACGTTAATCTTTTCTCGCCCCATTTGCCCAACGGGGGGCAATCCAGATTGATCCGCCAGCTTTTGGCCGAGGTCGCAAAAGAGCCGCCATCGGGCATGATGCATTACC
Source organism: Sulfitobacter donghicola DSW-25 = KCTC 12864 = JCM 14565 (assembly GCF_000622405.1). NCBI lineage: Bacteria > Pseudomonadati > Pseudomonadota > Alphaproteobacteria > Rhodobacterales > Roseobacteraceae > Sulfitobacter > Sulfitobacter donghicola. The sequence continues at coordinate 3,221,786 of NZ_JASF01000005.1, read as the reverse complement.
CATCCCGTCGCGGCGCAAAAGCAGCGCGCGAAGGGATGGTCCGTTGGCTGTGGGATACGCCCATCGGCCCCTTTAGTGAGGCAGATATTGTCCTGTCTCACGGTGGGCAGAATGCTATTTCCTTAGTGTTTCAGACCATCCTAAAGGGCAGGCGACCTGTTATTTTTGTAGAAGAGCTAAGCTATCCTGGTTTTCGGCGTGCGGCGGCGGGGCTCAGGGCGGATGTTGTGTCGATCGCTATGGATGGGGACGGTCTGTGCCCTGTCTCCTTGGCGGCAGCGTCCGAAAGATACCCAGAGGCGCAAATTGTATGTACCTCACCCGAAGTGCACAGCCCCACCTGCGGCTATAGCTCTCTAGAGCGGCGGATCGACATTGTCGCAGTGGCCCGCAAGTTTGATCTGCAAATCCTTGAGGATGACTGTTACCGCATCGGAACAGCCCAAGCACCGGGGTATCGACAGTTAGCGCCTGAGCGGGGCTGGTATGTTTCGTCCCTGAGTAAGTCGATCACGCCTGCTTTGCGGGTCGGTTGTGCCATCGCGCCAAAGGATCAAACCGCTGCGCTGCATCGCACAGCCGAGCATGGTTATTTCGGATTGGCGACACCGATAACGGATCTGGTGGCCAGCCTGCTTGTGCACCCCCAGATCGACGGGATTATGGAACGCACGCGCCAAGGGGTTAGCGATTACGTCAAGGCCGCTGTAAATGTTCTAGGTGCCTATGACCTGAGCTGGCGCGAAGATGTGCCTTTTGTCTGGCTGACTTTGCCGGATGGGTGGAGGGCCAGCGCGTTTTGTCGTGCTGCCGAAACGCGCGGCGTGCGCATTCGCGCCGCCGAGGAATTTGCAGCGCGTCATAGCCAAACGCCCCATGCGGTCAGGATGGCGGTAAATGCGGGTGTGAGTTTGAACAGCTTTGAGGCTGCGATGGTGCGCTTGCGGGATTTGCTGGATAACCCGATGGACGAGATATCGGTATAGGGGATTCTGCCTGTTGGGGTGGAAGGGGGCTCAAATCTCTGCTTGGAGTTGGGGTAAAATAATACCTTAATTGTAAAGCCTTGAATTTAAACGATATATTGCGATTTGCGGTTCTTGACCTGACCCGTGGCACGTTTATAACCCAGCCATCACATCGGGGCATTCGCCCCAGTTCACATCTAACGGGATTACCGTACATGAAAACCTTTTCAGCAACACCGGCTGACATTGATAAAAAATGGATCATCATTGATGCTGAAGGCATCGTGCTGGGCCGTTTGGCGTCAATCATTGCTATGCGTCTGCGTGGCAAGCACAAGCCTTCCTACACACCTCACATGGATTGCGGCGACAACGTCATCGTAATCAACGCCGAGAAAATCCAAATGACCGGCAAAAAGCGTGAAGAAATGTTCTACTGGCACACTGGTCACCCGGGCGGCATCAAAGAACGTTCCAAAGCGGACATTCTGGATGGCAAGCACCCAGAGCGTATCGTGACATTGGCCGTTAAGCGCATGTTGCCAGGCAACCGCCTGAGCCGCCAGATCATGACCAACCTGCGCGTATACGCAGGCGGTGAGCATCCTCATGAGGCCCAAGAGCCTACCGTTCTGGATGTTGCGTCCATGAACAAGAAAAACACACGGAGCGCATGAGCATGTCTGACGAAATCAACACACTCGAAGATCTCGCATCTGTTGCCGGCGTTGAAGCCACTCCAGAAGTTGAGCTGACACCACGTGAGCCCGTTCGTGACGAATTTGGCCGCTCCTACGCAACCGGTAAACGTAAAGACGCGGTAGCCCGCGTTTGGATCAAGCCTGGCTCCGGCAAGGTTATCGTGAACGGCAAAGCGCAGAACGACTATTTTGCACGCCCTGTTTTGCAGATGGTTCTGGCACAGCCTTTCAGCGTGACAGGCACAGAAGGTCAGTTCGACGTTTACGCAACCGTTAAAGGTGGCGGTCTTTCCGGTCAGGCCGGTGCGGTTAAGCACGGCGTTTCCAAAGCCCTGCAGCTGTATGATCCCTCCCACCGCGGCGCGCTGAAAGCGGCAGGCTTCCTGACGCGCGACAGCCGTGTTGTTGAGCGTAAGAAATACGGTAAAGCAAAAGCGCGTAAGAGCTTCCAGTTCTCCAAGCGTTAAGCTGTTTTATATCTATTTTGGGAAAGGCCGTACCAATGTGTGCGGCCTTTTTCGTATTATGCTGCCCTTAACGATTGGCGGTATATTAGAAGGTTAAGGTACGGTTTTGTAAGGGTTTCTCATGAAGTATTCGGTTCTGGATTTATGCCCCGTTGGAGAGGGATTTACTTCAGTGGAAGCGATGCAAAACACCGGAGAAATGGCAAAGCTTGCCGAAGACTTGGGATTTTATCGCTATTGGATGGCAGAACATCACAACATGCCTAGCATTGCCTCGGCTGCCACTGCTGTTTTGCTAGCCTATGTCGGTTGTCAAACCACAAAGATGCGGATCGGCGCGGGGGGAATTATGCTTCCCAACCATGCTCCTCTCAGCATTGCAGAGCAATTTGGCACGTTGCAAAACCTGTTCGGGGATCGGGTCGATCTGGGAATTGGCCGCGCGCCAGGGGGGGATCACGCCGTTTGGCAGGCCTTCCGACGGGATCAACACGACGATGATAACTTTCCTGCCGAGGTTCTTGAGCTGATGGGGTATCTTGATGATGCCAAGCCAGGGGCAGTGGTGCAGGCCCATCCTGGGCAGGGCACCCATGTGCCGTTGTGGATATTGGGATCATCGCTTTATGGTGCGCAGCTGGCAGCACAGCTGGGATTGCCCTATGCATTTGCGTCTCACTTTGCGCCAAATGTCGTCGAAGACGCGTCCCATATCTATCGGCAGAATTTCAAACCCTCAGCAGCTTTGGATAAACCCTACCTGATGCTGGGTGTGAATGTTGCGGCGGCGGATACGGACGAAGAGGCGGCCTATCACTACAGTTCGCTTCAACAGGCCATCGCGCGGCTGCGAAGTGGCACGCCAGCCAAGTTGCCAGCGCCGGTAAAAGACATCGACGCAGAGCTGGGCCTTCCGTTGCGGCGCAGCATTGATCAGTCTTTGCGGTTTAATGCCGTGGGAAGCCCCCAAACGGTTCATCGTCGGTTGGAAGAAATTATTCAAAAATATCAACCTGATGAGTTGATGCTAACGGGGCAGATTCACGATCATGATGCCCGCAAGAAAACATTTGAAATAGCGGCTGATGCGCTGGCCAAAATTGCAGGGGCCTAGGCGAGGGGCACCTGCACCAAATCTTTGGAGCAGGTGATTTCTGTGTCACATTGGGTGTGGCTTAGCCGCCAAATTCATAGCCAATGGTGAAGCCAAGCAATGGATCATCGTCGTTGGTGTCCTCATAGAGCACTTCGAGGGCGACTGAATCTGTTAAGGCATAAGAAACGCCGACTTCACCATAGACATTGTCATCGCGGTCGCTGTTACCAGCCAGACCAAACAGGGTCCAACGATCGTTCAGGGCCGTTTCCAATCCGAATTCCTGATCCGATTTGCCAGTGTCGGGATCCACAATGACGGCAAATGACCCTTCAATCGTTTCGCCCAGCGGAAAGCCGAGCGTCGCGGTGATTTCTTCCGACGTTTCATCAGAGTTATCAAGACCGATATACCCATAGGTCAGGTCCCACGTCATACCATTGGCGAACTCAGAGCCATAGCCAAAGGTGATCTCGTATTCGTAGTTATCGGCCGGATCGCCATCCAACGTGGTTAGGGTAATACCCGCATGGAAGCCGCCGCCAAACCCGATCTCATAAAATAGCTCCAATTCATCCTCGACGTGATCCAAACTGTCGGAAGGGTTGAGGCGCGTTGTTGCCAGAACGCCAGCGGAATAGGTGAATTTTGGTGCCCCAAAAGTGCTTGAAGTGAATTCATCCTTCAAAGGGTTGGTGTTTTCTGCATGGGCTGATTGCGCCAATGCAAATGTTGTGACGCATAGAATGCGAAAGGAGGGGATCATCTTAGGTCCTTGAATATCATGAAAATTTTGGGCAAGCATCTGAAATGCCTTAAACCTGATTAAAATTATCAGAAACATGAGGGGGAGTACAAGGCGTAAACACCGCCTGCGAAATCTATCGGCGGAATAGGGCCGTCAATCCGAAAATGCGATGGGTCTGGCAGATAGGCGCAGGGGGCTTGCGACCTTTGGATGATCCGCGATTATTCGTCTGGCGCAATCAGGCCCAAGCCGCGCAGATAAATGCCGATCCCAGTTTCCAGTAGGTCTTCTGGTGGGAAAGGCGAGGCGCGACCGGGGGAGTTACGCGCAAATAATTCGACCACCCCGTGGCTAAGCGCCCAAATATGCGCTGAAAACATAGAGGCGGGGGGGCGTTTGTCTTCGGGGATGTGTTGGCTAAGGTCGGTTGCGGCCTTTTCCAGCACCCCGTTGGCGCGGTTTGCGACGGTTGCCAGCGCGGCTGTACGGTTCACCTGTACGCCGCTTTCAAACATCGCGATGTAGTGGCCGGGGTATTTGCGGGCAAAGGCCAAATAGGCGCGGCCCGTGGCCTCAAACGCCTGAAGCGCCGAGGGCTGGCCGCTTTCATATGCAAATTGCATCAGATCGCCGAAAATCTCATACCCCTGTAGGGCCGCCTCGGCGATCAGGTCTTCGCGACCTTCAAAGTGTCGATAAACAGCGGCAGGCGTCACGCCAGCCTGCTTGGCAGCCTCGGAAAGGGTGAAACCAGTCGGGCCGCGCAGCTCGATCAATTGCAGGGCCGCATCGACCAATGCTTGGCGCAAGTTGCCGTGATGATAGCCGCGTTTAGACATCCCAGATATCAGGCCCGCCACAAATGCTGTCGTCGATTTCGCCAATGGCATCGACGTCTTTGCGTGTGTAATCAAAGTGATGCAGGATTGTGCGAATGGCGTTAAGGCGCGCGCGGCGTTTGTCGTCAGAGCGCACCACGGTCCATGGCGCAATATCGGTGTGGCTGCGCTCTAGCGTGTCTTTGATCGCGGCTGAATATGCGTCCCACAGGCTCAGGCCTTTTACGTCGATGCTGGATAGTTTCCATTGCTTTAGCGGATCTTGCTCGCGCTGCAACATGCGGCGCAGCTGCTCTTCGCGCCCGACGTTCAGCCAGAATTTGAACAGGTGGATGCCGTCTTCTGCCAGCATCTGCTCAAAGGGTTGCACTTGGGTAAAGAACTGGGCGTTCTGCTCGGGGGTGCAAAAGCCGAAAACAGGTTCAACCACACCGCGGTTGTACCATGAGCGGTCGAAAAAGTTGATGTGCCCTGCAGATGGTAGGTGTTTGATATAGCGCTGAAAATACCACTGGCTGCTTTCCTCTTCGGAGGGTTTGCTCAGGGCGATGACATTGGCGTTTCGCGGATTGAGGTTCATCCGAAAACGGCCAATTGTGCCACCCTTGCCAGCGGCGTCGCGGCCCTCAAAAACCATGGCGATACGGGTGCCCGTTTCGCGCACCCATGCTTGTAGCTTTACCAGCTCGATCTGCAACGCAGCCATTTCGCGTTCATAAGATTTGCGGCTTTTGCGGGCCTTGTGAGGGTAGCTTTTGGAGAGGATATCGCCTTTCTCGGCGCTCTCAACGGCCTTGCGCACGGCATCGGGGGCTTGGGTTTTGTAAAAAGTGCTAATTGCACCGTCAAAGGGCAGCTCCATCGGGGACCTCGTGTTTGTTTTCAAGACAATATGCGATGTTAATGCGATTAACGCAAACCCGCACGTTGCGTTGCGCGGTCGATTGCATCTTCGACAGCATCGGGGGCGCTATGGTGGGGCATATGGCCAATACCGCGCAGCGTGGTTAGCTGCGCATTTGTAATCTGCTCGGCCAAGGGTTTGGCATGCACAGTGAGCGGCACAATCGTGTCAGCGTCTCCGTGAAGGATTTCAACGGGTAGGTTAAGTGTTTCATATCGTTTTGACATTTTCACAATATGAGGCCGCAGGGAGTTCACCTGCTGGCAATTTGCGCGCAGGCTTTCACGGCGCAACACCAGATCGGCCCCAATCATTTCCGCATACCCCTGCGGTGCTTTCTGTGGGGCAAATATCGCTTCGACACTCGCGTTAACATATGATTTGGGCACAAAGGCCGAGATCGCAGGAACCAAAAGCGCACCGCCCAAAGCAGTGCCGCCAAGCGTATAGGGCCACCCCAAACTACCGGGCCATGGGTTTGAGACCGCGCCCAATAAAACAAGGGCACCGGTTTCTTCCGGTTGCCCAAGCGCCCAAGCCAAAGCAACAGCGCCGCCAAAGGAATGGCCAACAACAACGGGCTGTTCGATCCCGACAATTGCTGCTGCTTTTTGCAATAATGCGGCTTGTTCAGCGGGGGATTCAGCGCGGGCGTTCCACGCGCCCGATTTACCAGCAAGGCGCCCCGTCCATCCAAGCCCAGGACGATCAAACATGATGACGCGGTAGCGATCCGAGACCCGATCGACAAAATCCATGGTCCAATCGCGGACATTCCCGCTGGCGCCATGCAGCAGCACCAGATCAGGCCCCGTGCCCGCAATTAACACATGAACAGGCGTTCCATCCACATCAACAACCCGCCCTTGGGGCGGATAGGTGGCGTTTGCGGTTGTTTCCCTTGATCTGGCGCACCCATGCAGAGCCAAAACAAAAGCCAAAAGAAATACCGCAAACCAGACCATATCAGCTCCCTATGAGCTGGATGTCATAAGGGGTAGATTGATATATTTCCTGAATCCAATTGCCATAAAGCAAATGCGCATGGCTGCGCCAGCGGTTGACCGGCGGCAGTGAGGGGTCGTTATTGGTATAGTAATTCACGGGCACATTGATCGGCACGCCTGCGTCGACGTCGCGATCATATTCCTGTTTGAGCGAGTCACGGTCATATTCAAAGTGGTTAAAGATATAGACCGCACGGTGGGCTGGATCCTCGATCAAGGCAGGGCCGACCTCTTCGCTGCCCAGAAGGGTTTGAAGCCCCTCTACCGCGTCTACCTCATCCTGTCGGATTTCGGTCCAGCGCGAGACAGGGATGACGCAATCATCTGAAAACCCGTTCAGATAGGGCGAAGCAGGGGCAAGGTTTGTGTGGCGGAAACAGCCAAAGGCCTTTTGCTCTAGAATGTGTTTTTTGATGCCATGGAAATGGTTGATCATGGCCATGCCACCCCAACACACGGCCATGGTGGATTGCACATTTGTTTGCGTCCAATCCATCACCTTTTGCAATTCGTCGTAATAGCCGACCTTGTCGAAATCCAGATGCTCAACCGGCGCGCCGGTAATGATCAGCCCGTCAAATTTCTCATCCCAGAAATCGGATACAGGCTGGTAGAAACTGTCCATATGTTCTGCTGTTGTATTGCGTGTCTGGTGGTCAGACATGCGCATCAACGTCAGTTCGATCTGCAATGGTGTTGCGCCGATCAGGCGCGCAAACTGGTTCTCGGTCTGGATTTTCTTTGGCATCAGGTTCAGCAACGCGATGCGCAGGGGGCGGATATCCTGACGGGCCGCCTGATCTTCATCCATGACGCTGACACCTTCACGGACCAGAACATCATAGGCGGGCAGGGCAGAGGGGAGTTTAATAGGCATGGTTTATTCTTTTCTACAGACGAACATCACAGATAGGACGCAGGCGCGCGCCGCTCAAGTAGATGCACGTGGATGTGTTCACAGCTTTGAGGCAATCAGATCGTCAAAGTCCTGAGCATTTTTGACAGCGTGTATGTCATCAGCGGTAACAGTTATCCCATGCTTTGCCATAGCCGCGTAGCGCGGTTGGCGGTGTGCCAAAGCCTGCGCATAGGTCCATCTAATAAAGCTGTCGGGATCAACATCACCTTCTTCAAGGTTGTTTTCGCTTAGGTATTCGGCCCAGACACGGTCAAGGAATTCTGGCTGGTAGGCCATCGGTTTTGGCGCGCGGTCAAAACGGCGGACCAGCTCGGCCGAGTGCGCCTCGTCGCCTTTGATCCAGACCAGCAGGCATTGCTGGGCCAGTTTTTCCAGCAATGGGTCGTTGTCGTCTTCGGGGTTGATCCATTCGCAGATCGAGCCCCCCGTATCGCAGATGAAATTCGGGTAGCCGTAAAGGGATTGCGCTCGCTCCATAAAGCTGTGCGTTTCCATCAGGGCTGTGATCTCGGCATCGCGGAACTGGCTCTGACGGCGTTTGTATTCGGCCATAGGCAGGCCACCACGGGATGGATCACCGGGTTTTCCCAGATAGGCGGCAACCGCGCTTAGGTCATGGTTATGGACGTTCGGCTCTAGATAGATCGTATCGGCGCGCAGCATCTCGGCCAGAAACGGATCGCGCATGGCATGGGCGATCAGGTTGTCCTTGATATGGCGGTACATGCCCGATGTGCCGATCCGGTAGTCGATTGAATAATGAAACCAGCCACCTTGTTGCACCAACAGGTCGGAAACATGCGTTTTTCCCAAACCCGACATGCCAAAAAACAGAACGGATTTGCGCGGCGCGTTGCGCCAGCTTTTGGCATCGGGGTAAAGCATGGAAAGACTCCGCTGGTTGGTGGAACTTCCCTATCCTGTGCGCCGCATTCGGTCAATCAGGCGTCCGTCAATCACGATTAACCCGAGGGCCAGTAGGGCAAAGCCTTTGTAGGCGTTTGAGGGTAGGGTTTCGCCCAAGATCACTGAACCTAAGATGATCGCGATTGGCGTTATCATCAAGGTGACCAGCATCAGGTTGCCGCTGCCTGAAAGGTCCAGAATGCGGTAATACAGCAGATAGGCCAGCGCGGTCGCCCCCAGCGCAAAATAGGCAATGGCCCATAGTGTACGAGGCTGTAGATCAAGGCTGATCGGACCGTCATAAATCCATGCAACGGGTACCAGCACCAGCGTCGAGGCCGTCAGCATGCCTGCTGCCGCAAGCTGTGGCGCAAGTCCTGACAGCATCTTGCGCGCCCAAACGCCTGCAAAGGCATAAGATATAGTTCCCGCAATCACCGCTAGCTGAGCGATTGATGTGATGTCGAAATTGCGCAGGCTTTCCAAGCCAATAGCCGTCACAACACCTGCAAAACCAATCGCAACGCCCACTGCTTTGCGGCGCGACAGGTGTTCATCACTCAGCAGTAAGGCAGCCACCAAGACCCCAAAAATCGCCGTCGTCGCGTTAAAGATCGACGTAAGGCCAGAGGGGATATACAGCTGCCCCCACGCCATAAGCGTAAAGGGGATCACATTGTTCAGCAGGCCCATCCCCAAGAACCCGATCCAGACCTTGCCTCCGCGAGGCAAAGGGAGGCGGCGGATCAGCACATAGGCCCATAAAACCACGCTGGCCCAGCTTACGCGGTGTGCCATCGCCGTAAGCGGCGGGATTTCGTCCAGCGCAATACGGATTGAAATAAACGACGCCCCCCAAAGAAGGGCGAGAAGGGCCATCAGGCCCCAGCTTTGCGAAGAGATTGTGCGTTCTGTCATTCGAAACTTGTATGGGCAGGGTGCCAAAGGTGCGACCCGAAACCTGCGCTTAGCGGCGGGTCTCGTTCCAGATGTTCAGATAGTTGGCCGCGAAAATGATAACCCCGCCGACAAGCACCCAGATGTCTAAAGGTTCATCGAAAACAATCATCGCAATGATGGCGATAACTGGCAGGCGAACAAAGTCGATAGGCACTACAACCGTCACAGGCGCAATGGCCAGCGCATTGGTGAGGCAGAAATGGGCCAACAATCCTGCACAACCAATCAACACCAGAAAAGGGGCGCTAGACAAGGTCGGCAGGGCGATGTCGCCGTCAAAGCCTGCGGTAAGCAACCCAAACACAAGCTGTGTTCCCGTGAGGAATACAAGGATCGAGGTGATCGAATTATCCTGCGTGAGGCGTTTGGTCAGCATCGCGGTAAGCGCAAAGAAGATAGCGGCAATCGCGGCGGCAATCACTCCGATATCGATCGCCTGAAAATCGGGCCGCGCCACAACTAGGATACCCACAAACCCCAAGGCCGCAGTGGCGGCGCGAACGGCGGTCATCCGTTCGCCCAAAATCAAAGGCGCAAGGATTATGACCCAAAGCGGGGATGTGAACTCTAGCGCGAATACCTGCGCCAGCGGGATCAGCGCGACGGCAAAAAACCACAGGTTCTGGCCGATAAAGTGGCACAGGTTCCTAACGATATGGCGCCCCATCTGGTCCGTGCGAACCTCGTGCCAGCGCCCCAAAGCCGAGGCAACCACGATCATGATCACAGCGCCAACAACGCTGCGGTACATCATAATTTCAAACGTGTCATAGTCAGCGGCTAGGTCGCGCCCCGCAACAGCCATGAATGAAAAGGACGCAATGGCGCCCGTCATCCATAGCGCTGCTTTTAGAATGACATTCATTAAAGGCCGGTGATCTTGTAATCGCGCGCAATGCCTGCTGTTTCTTTTGCCCATTGGGATGTGCTTGCGCGTTGTTGGTGGGCTTCAAAGGCGGCGGCGTCGACAAACCGCTCGGCAACGCTCCAGATCATGGGATCGTCGGTTGGGGTTACCTCGAAAGAGATACATCCAGCTTCGGCGCGGGTAAGCGTGATGTGGTCGGGCAAGGCCGCGCGAACGCGCGCAGCCTCGGCCTCGGTGGTGCAGATAAGCTTACCGTTTAAGCTGACTTCGCCCGTTATTCCCATTCGATCGTTCCTGGAGGTTTGGAGGTGATGTCATAGGTGACGCGGTTGATGCCGGGGACCTCGTTGATGATCCGCGTTGCGGTTTCACCCAAGAATTCATGGCTGAAGGGATAATAATCCGCTGTCATCCCGTCCACAGATGTGACCGCGCGCAATGCGCAAGCAAAATCATAGGTGCGTCCATCGCCCATCACGCCAACCGTACGCACAGGCAGGATCGCCACGAAGGCTTGCCAGATTTCATCATACAGCCCGTGTTTGCGGATCTGGTCGATGTAAACCGCATCCGCTTCGCGCAGGATATCCAGCTTTTCGCGGGTGATCTCACCCGGGCAACGGATCGCAAGACCCGGACCAGGGAAGGGGTGGCGGCCGATAAAGCTGGCGGGAAGGCCAAGCTCGCGGCCAAGGGCGCGCACCTCGTCTTTGAACAGCTCTCGCAGCGGTTCAACCAGCGACAGGCCCATCTTTTCAGGTAGGCCGCCCACGTTATGGTGGCTTTTGATCGTGACGGACGGGCCGCCAGAGAAAGAGACGCTTTCGATCACATCAGGGTAAAGCGTACCTTGAGCGAGGAATTTGGCATCTTCGATTTCATTGGCGTATTTCTGGAACACGTCGATGAACAGACGGCCAATGATTTTGCGCTTGGTCTCGGGGTCGGATTGACCTTCGAGTTCGCCCAAGAACAAATCCGCCTCGTCAGCGTGGATCACTTTGAGGTTCATGTTGTCGCGGAACATGGTGACGACTTCTTGGGCTTCGTCTTTGCGCAGCAGACCGTGATCTACAAAGACACAGGTGAGCTGGTCGCCAATCGCCTCATGCAGCAACGCGGCAGCAACCGAGGAATCAACCCCGCCAGACAGGCCACAGATGACATGGCTATCGCCAACCTGCGCGCGGATTTTGGCAATCGCTTCTTCGCGGTAGGCGCCCATTGTCCAATCGCCCGTAAAGCCAGCAAGCTTTACAAAGTTCTCATAGAACTTCAGCCCGTTCGGGGTGTGGTGGACTTCGGGGTGGAATTGCACGGCGTAGAACTGGCGGCTTTCGTCTGCGGTGATCGCAAAGGGCGCGTTGGGCGAGGTGCCGAATACCTCAAAACCCGGTGCGATGGCGCTGACGTGGTCGCCGTGGCTCATCCAGACTTGTTCGCGCTCTTCTGCAAACCAACCATCCAGCAGTTTGGTGGATGAATCCGCAGGCGTCACATAGGCGCGGCCAAATTCTTTTGTGCCGTGACCGGTTTCAACCTTGCCGCCCAGCATTTCCATCATCACTTGCTGGCCGTAGCAAATACCAAGGATCGGCACATCCAGCTCAAAAACAGTGGCCGGAGGGCGCGGGGAATCGGCATCGATTACCGAAGCAGGCCCCCCAGAGAGGATCACGGCTTTTGGATCGAACTCTGCAAGGAACGCGTCATCTACAGCATTGAAAGGGTGGATTTCGCAGTAGACATTCAGTTCACGCAGGCGGCGGGCAATCAGTTGGGTGACTTGGCTGCCGAAGTCGATGATGAGAAGGCGGTCATGGGTATGTTGTGTCATGTGCCCTGATTAGGGCTGTGACGGCAAAGTGGCAAGGTAGTTTAAGTATAAGGAGGGCGCACAGGGCGCTGGCAAAGCCAAAGTGAACGGTTGCCGAGCCGTTTTTTGTACTTTAGCGACCCTGATGTCGCTTTTTGCTCTGCATCGCCGCAAAATGTAGGGGGAGGGGCAGGGATAGAGGCTATTTCAGCAACAACATTTGCTAAGGGGAAATAACATGGCACAACCAGCACGACGCGCACGCGGTGGTGGCGGGGCAGCACGACGCGCAGCCCGTTCGGCAGTTTCATTCGAAACCGCAAAGTATATCGAGCGCAACATCCCCAATTTCGAGGTTCTGACCGAAGAGGCGCTGTGCATCATCGAAGCCAATGCCGAGACGATATTGGAAGAAGTCGGTGTCAGCTTTCCCGATAACCCCCGCGCGCTAGAGCGTTGGCGCGAGGCAGGTGCCGATGTTCAGGGTGAGCGGGTGCGAATCCCGAAAGGTTTGGCGCGCCAGTTGATTAAAACCGCGCCTGCCTCGTTTACCCAACATGCCCGTAATCCCGAGCGCAATGTGGTTGTTGGCGGCAACAACCTTGTTCTGGCGCCCGTATATGGCCCGCCGTTTGTGCGCGATGCGGCTGGTGGCCGCCGCTATGCGACCATGGCTGATTTTCAGAAGTTTGTGAAACTGGGCTATATGTCCAAATGGCTGCACCACTCAGGCGGTACAGTGTGCGAGCCAACGGATGTGGCGGTGAATAAGCGCCATCTCGACATGCTTTATGCGCATATGACCCTCAGCGATAAACCGTTCATGGGATCGGTGACCGAGCCAAGCCGCGCGCAAGATTCGGTAGACATGTGCAATATCCTGTTTGGTGAGAAATTCGTTCAGGAAAACACTGTGATGACCTCGCTCATCAACATCAATTCTCCGATGACGTTTGATGATGTGATGATGGGCGCGCTGGAAGTTTATGCCCAGAATAATCAGGCCTGCATCATCTCGCCGTTTATTGTTGGCGGCGCGATGGCACCTGTATCCGTTGCAGGGACATTGACCCAAGTTTTGGCCGAAGCTTTGGCGGGTATTGCCTATAGCCAGCTGATCCGCCCAGGCGCGCCAGTCATCATGGGGGCCTTTGTGACTTCTATTGATATGAATTCGGGCGCGCCGACCTTTGGCACGCCGGAGGCGGCCCATATTACATATGGCGCGGGTCAATTGGCGCGGCGTCTTGGCTTGCCATACCGTTCGGCAGGGTCGTTCTGTGGATCAAAACTGCCTGATGCACAGGCGGCCTATGAAACCTCGAATAGCCTGAATATGGGCTTGCTGTCTGGTGTGAACTTTATGTTGCACGCCTGTGGCTGGCTTGAAGGCGGGTTGGTCTCTTCTTTTGAGAAATTCGTCATGGATGCCGATCAGCTGGGAACGTTGCACCACCTTGCCCGCGGTGTTGAGATGGATGAAAACGCCCAAGCGATGGATGCGATCCGCGAAGTTGGACCTGGTGGCCATTATCTAGGGTGTGACCATACGCAGGCGAACTTTAAGGATGCGTTCTGGAAATCCGATCTGCTGGATTATAAGCCCTTTGAAACATGGGAAGACGAGGGCGCGCGCGATACGCAAACCCTAGCCAGCCTTCGGGTTGAGAAGTTGCTGAACGATTATCAGCAACCCGCAATGGCCCCAGAGATCAAAGAGGGGCTGGATGCATTCGTTGCCGAACGCAAAGCCGCCGAACCAGATACATTTATGTAAGATCGCACCAACGAGGTAAGATCACACCAGCTGTGGGCCCGTATGCGTGGCCCGCAGCATCTTTGCCTCGCCAACAATGGCGATCAGGACGTCAACATGGCGCACGAGGCTATATGCCGCATCCAACCCTGTCCTCTGGTCTTCTAGCTCGGCTTCGATCCCGATAAGTTTCATCAGTGCATCGCCGTGGCGTGGCAGAACGCCGTACCCAAGTAACCTTGGCAGGTGGCCCGTGCGGCGATAATCCTCAGCACCAATTCGCGCTGCACGCATCAACAGGCGTGGGCGGTGAAGGCTGGCGAGGATTCTGTGGATGTCTTGCATTTTTTTACACTCCGTTAACTTTAATCGTTGAAAAGGTCCGATAATTCCCTCGTCAATAAACACCACTTTAGCGGGTGTTGCGCAAAGTCACTGAGTAGCGTTCGGGCGTTTTAAAATTGTTTATCATTTATAAACAATGCTGTTTCTGCGGGTAGATTTTAACCAAAGGGTAACCATATCATCCCTAGGTTGCGTTTACCTGTTGTTAATCGAACTGAGGAGGGACACTCAGAAATGGGACAGACAGCGCAGAAAATTGAACAAACACAACATTTGATGGGAAAACTTTCCCCTCAATTGCCGGGGTGGGTACCCCAATCTGTTCAAAATTATATCGATCATACTGAAATGGGCGTGCCCATACGGGCAATTGCACGGCAACAAGGGTGCCATGCGTCAACGATCCTTAGGCAGATCAGACGTGTGGAAACGCTTCGCGATGACCCGTTGGTCGATGGCGTTATTAAAACTTTGGGCGGCAGCGCAGAAGGTGAAGGCGAAACGAAAAACGGCCAACTGGTAAAGATGGCGCCGGATACGACACAGCCGGTCATCGCAGAAGCCGATCAGTTAAAGGCAGATAGCCTGCGGGTTTTGCGCCGCATGTGTGAAACGGGCGCGGTTTTGGCCGTTGCTGCGGATATGGAGAAGGGTGTGATTGTCCGTGATGGCCAAGACGGGCAAAACACCAGAACCGGTGTTGTGGATCGTACCACGGCAGAAGCGATGGCCTTGAAGGGCTGGATTGTTGCCTCATCGAACGGGCGCATCACGCGCTATCAGATCACCGCAAGCGGGCGCGCCGCTTTGGCAGATATGATGGCCCGTGACGAAAATGCAAAAGCAGTAGGTGGTTTCGAGCAGGAAGCAGACACGCAACGCAGTGCCCCCCGCCGCATTCGCTATGGTTTGGCCGAAAGCCCGTTGGCCGCTTTGGCGCGGCGCCGCGATCGTGAGGGAGAGCTTTTCCTGAGTGATGATCTGGTGTCGGCTGGTGAACGTTTGCGCGAAGATTTTGAACTTGCGCAGATGGAAGCCGAAGTGGCCCAAAACTGGGAAGGGTTTCTTGAGGAAATCAGAACGGGATCTGTCTCGGCCTCCTCGGAGCAATCAAATAGAGGCAAGCAAGCCCATGATCGCGTTGTTGCCGCGCTAAAGGATTTGGGGGCAGGTTTGTCTGATGTCACCTTGCGCTGTTGCTGTTTTCTGGAAGGCCTTGAAACTGCTGAGAAAACTTTGGGCTGGTCGGCGCGATCCGGTAAGATTGTGCTGAGGATTGCCTTGATGCGGTTAAAGCAGCACTATTTGGAGGAGGTCGACCCCCAGAGCGCAATGATCGGATAAAAGGGGCCAGTCACGCCGTTTTGCATAGCTGGAATGCGACGCAATAGGGTTTTGTTTAATCTCTCATGTGTTAGGTAAGAGGAACCTGTCACTTGAGGTTAACATGCGTGATCTAAAAATCCCCGAGATGCGTCACCCTGAAAAGGCGCGCCGTCCTGATAATCCGCAACCGAAAAAACCGGATTGGATTCGGGTCCGCGCGCCGGGTGGCGATGGATATAATGAAACCGCAAAGATCATGCGGGAAAACAAACTGGTCACAGTTTGTGAAGAGGCAGGATGCCCAAACGTTGGCGAATGTTGGAGCCAAGGCCACGCAACCATGATGATCATGGGCGAGGTCTGCACGCGGGCTTGTACCTTCTGCAACATCGCAACGGGCAAACCGCCAGAAGCCTTGGATGTGTTTGAACCGGGGCGCGTTGCCGATGCGGTGGCCAAGCTGGGTTTGAACCACGTTGTTATTACTTCTGTTGACCGTGATGATGTCGAAGACGGCGGGGCAGAGCATTTTGCCCAGACGATCCGCGCTGTGCGCCACCGCTCACCGGATACGACCATCGAGATTTTGACGCCCGATTTTATCAAATGTGCGCCTGAGGCCTTGGAAAAGGTGGTCGAGGCACGCCCAGACGTGTTTAACCATAACCTTGAAACGGTGCCGGGCCTTTACCCAGAGGTGCGCCCTGGTGCGCGCTACTTCCACTCGCTGCGCCTTTTGCAGCGGGTTAAAGAGCTGGATCCCTCGATGTTTACCAAATCGGGGATCATGGTTGGATTGGGCGAAAACCGTCAATCGGTGATGCAGGTTATGGAAGACATGCGCGCCGCTGATATCGATTTCCTGACCATCGGCCAATACTTGCAACCAACACCAAAACACCATGCGGTTGATCGCTTTGTGCATCCAGATGAATTTTCAGCCTATGAAAAAGCGGCCTATGGCAAAGGGTTCTTAATGGTTTCTGCCACGCCGTTGACGCGATCCAGCTATCATGCGGGTGATGATTTTGCGCGGTTGCGTGATGCGCGCAACAAGAAATTGGGAAATGGCTAAGCGCCAATTAACCGTTTGTTAATCAAGGTTAGTTTACTGGTTGGAAACACTTTCCAATCAGGACTTTCCTATGCGTAGATTTTCTTTGGCCTTAATCGGAACCTCTTTTTTGGTATCTTGTGCAATTGAGGGGCAGGAACCGATCGTATCGGCCTTTAATGGGGATAGCGTGAATATTATCCAGCCAGCATTTGCCTTGTTCACCGATGAGCAGCTGTTGGGGAAAGCAAACGACATCTGCCGCCGTGGCAACAAGAAATACGCCGAACGCGTCTCGCGCCGTTCCTTGCCAGACTATCAAGGCACCGAATATTTGTTCCTATGTCTGGCAAAGCCGTCGAGCTAACCGCGTTAGAACCGCCGCGGCAGGCGTTCCGCCTTTGCCCATTCAGGCCAAAACCCGAAATGCTCTAACCCGACGATGAGCAACGCCAAAGCGATTGCCGTTAGCACCAGTTTGACCCGTTTTGCCGAGGGCGGGTTTTGCGCCCATCGTTTGGCGCGCAAGAGGTGGCGAATGTCTAACATGAGGGGTTAGCTTTCTTCGGTGAAACGCACCTTGCCGATAAAGGGGAGGTTGCGATTGCGTTGCGCAAAGTCGATGCCATACCCCACAACAAATTCATCGGGGATTTCAAACCCTGTGTAGTCGGCGCGCAAATCCACTTCGCGGCGGGACGGTTTGTCCAGCAGCGCGACTGTTTTCAAGCGGGCGGGTTTGCGGGCTTTGAGCATCGCGGTCACATGAAACAGCGTGTGCCCCGTGTCTACAATGTCTTCCACCACAAGAACATCGCGCCCTTCAATGCCGCCGCGCAAGTCTTTGAGGATGCGAACTTCTCTGGTGCTTTCGGTGCCGTCTCCATAACTGGAGGCCTCTAGGAAATCGACTTCGATCGGGAGGTCCAGCTCACGCACCAAATCGGCGATAAACACAAATGATCCGCGCAGCAGGCCGACAACCACCAGCTTGTCTGTGTCCGCAAACTCCCCCTGAATTTCGAGGCACAACTCCTCAATCCGAGCCGCGATAGATTTGGCCGATATCAACTGATCTATGACATATGGACGCGTTGGCATGTTAACCTCTTGATTGTGGAACCCCGAGGGCTTTGATACAGCGCTACGCAAACAAACGCGGGAAATCAATGCCAACCCATTCTGAAACACGCAAGCTGCCATACAGCGCCAAGCAGATGTATGATCTGGTTGCTGACGTAGGAAGCTACCCGAAATTCCTGCCATGGACCGCTGCTGCCCGTATCAAAAGCGTGGATGACAAGGGCGACCACAGCGTTATGGACGCGGATTTAGTCATTTCATTCAAAGTGTTCCGTGAACGGTTTACGTCTCGTGTCGCTTTGTGGCCCGAACAGATGAAGATCGACACCGAATATCTGGACGGCCCGTTTAAATACATGAAATCCAACTGGGCCTTTGCCGATGTGGAGGGGGGCTGTGAGGTACAGTTTTTTGTCGATTTCGAATTTAAAAACGCGATTTTGCAGACCCTCATTGGCGTTGTTTTCAACGAAGCGATGCTGCGTGTCGTCAAAGCGTTTGAGAAGCGCGCGCAAGAGCTTTATGGCTAACTCCGTTAAGGGAGAACACCATGGGCATTACCGAGCAACTGATTAAATTTTCACAAGCCGAGGTGCCCGAAGAGGCCGCGGCG
Source organism: Sulfitobacter donghicola DSW-25 = KCTC 12864 = JCM 14565 (assembly GCF_000622405.1). Lineage (NCBI taxonomy): Bacteria > Pseudomonadati > Pseudomonadota > Alphaproteobacteria > Rhodobacterales > Roseobacteraceae > Sulfitobacter > Sulfitobacter donghicola. Next base: position 3,203,410 of record NZ_JASF01000005.1, on the reverse strand, counting down.
ATGATGCGCTTATCGCTATTTGATTGGGCTGCTTGTGGGGTTGCAGGGGCGAATGAGGCGGAGTTCGCTTCGTTTCGCCGCGCGCAGATGGTCGAAGAGGGGCCAGCGCATATTTTTGGCGGTGACGCCGCAGGTGCTGCCACGGCAGCGCTGGTGAATGGTACGCTCAGCCATGCATTAGATTATGATGACACCCATTTTGCCCATATCGGGCATCCCTCGGTTGCGGTTTTACCTGCTGTCATGGCCTTGGCGGAAACGCTGGATATCTCTCTGACAGAGGCGATTGATGCGGCGACAATCGGCGTTGAGGCTTCGATTTTGACGGGCGTTTGGCTGGGCCGTTCGCATTATCAGATCGGTTATCATCAAACCGCGACAGCGGGCGCTTTTGGGGCGACCTTAGCGGCGGCTCGGGTGTTGGGGCTGGATAAACATCAGCTGCGCCATGCGCTTGGCTTGTGTGCCAGCATGGCGTCGGGGGTGAAAGAACAATTCGGCACAATGGCCAAGCCGTTGAATGCGGGCTTGGCTGCGCGCACGGGTGTTGAGGCCGCTCTTTGGGCGCAAGCAGGGATGAGTGCCGCCCATGACGGGTTGGCTGGGCCTTTGGGCTTTGGCGCGACGCATCATGGCGAGGCGGCCGAGGTGAAGCTCCCCCGTAAGGAATGGCAGATTAACACCATCAGCCACAAATTTCACGCCTGCTGTCATGGGCTTCACGCGATGCTAGAGGCGCTTTCAGGGCTGGATGTGCAGACCGATCAGATCGCGGCGATCAAGGTTCGCACCCACCCGCGCTGGATGAGCGTGTGTAACATCGCAGAGCCAAAGACAGGGCTGGAGGCCAAGTTCAGCTATCGGCAAACCGCTGCGATGGCCTTGTTGGGCCATGCCACAGGTGCGGTTGATAATTTTACCGATGCCTTGGCAAAAAACGCTGAGGTTAAAGCGCTGCGTGAAAAGATCGACGTGGTTGAGGATGACAGCCTCAGCGAAACTCAGGCGCAGGTGACATTGACGTTGACGTCAGGCGGCGTGCGCCGATTGCGTCACGACCTGATGGCGCCGATTTCACTGGAACAACGAAGCGAAAAGCTGCGCAGCAAAGTGAAAGCTTTGATCGGAGAGGACCGAACAGAGGGGCTATGGCAGGCGGTGATTGGCAGCGATCTGGACGCAGTGAGCGCCTGTTTCGCTGGCAACACCCATCCCGAAAGCAGCTGAACAACATAAAAGGGCGGCCCGATTGGACCGCCCTGATCAGAATACTTCAGACCAGCTTAGCTGGTGATGTCATAGGCGCGTTCACCATGCACCGCGAGGTCCAGACCGTTGACTTCGGTTTCTGTATCCACGCGCAGTGGCGTAATTGCACGGCAGATCAACACCAAAACAACCGTTACAACAGTGGTGTAGACGCCAACGATCAGCAATGATCCCAGCTGCGCGGCCCATGATCCAGCCCCAAGTGCGGCGATCATGATTGTCCCGAAAATACCGCCAACACCGTGTACGGCCATAACATCCAGCGTATCGTCGATCTTGGCCTTGTTGCGCACCAGCACAACGGCTTCCTGACATAGGATGCCCGCAACCGCGCCGATCAGCAGAGCCGCCCAAGGGCCGACAAAGCCGGATGCAGGCGTGATCGAAGCAAGGCCCGCAATGGTCCCTGTGACGATACCAACCAGCGAGGATTTACCGAATTTGATCCGCTCCCACAGGGCCCATGTCAGGGATGCCGTTGCAGCCGAGATATGCGTAACCGTGATCGCCATAGCCGCGCCACCATCAGCAGCCAGCTGCGATCCACCGTTAAAGCCAAACCAGCCGACCCACAAAAGGGCTGCGCCAATCATAACCAGACCAGGATTGTGCGGAGGTGTTGATTGGTTTTTGCGCGCACCAAGGAAGATCGCGATGATAATCGCCGCCAAACCCGCCGTTTCATGTACTACGATGCCACCGGCGAAATCTTTCACGCCAACCTCACCAAAGATACCGCCATCGGCCAGCATACCGCCGCCCCATACCCAGTGCACAACCGGCGCATAACAGATCAGCATCCACAGCCCCGAAAACAGCATCACAAAGCCAAAGCCGATGCGTTCAACATAGGCCCCAACAATCAGCGCCGGCGTGATGATCGCGAATGTCATCTGAAAGGCAAAGAACAGAATCTCGGGCAGGGTGCCTGACAGGCTCTCGGCGGTGACGCCGTTTAGCCCCATCTTGCCCATGCCGCCCCAATAGCCTGTGCCACCGTCACCAAAGGCAATTGTGTAGCCAAAAAGAAACCACAAAACGCTCATTAAACAGGCAATGGCATAGCAGTGCATGAACACACTTAGCACATTTCTTGAGCGAACTAGCCCACCGTAAAACAGGGCAAGCCCTGGTAGTGTCATCAACAGCACCAGTGCCGTTGCCGTCATGATCCATGCTGTATCAGCGCCGTTCATTTGGAATCTCCCCTTTGTTGGGGAGCGGGTAAAGCGCAGCTAAAGTGCTGCGAAAAGATGCAGCGCCCATTTTGACGCTTAATTTATGCGCAATTGTATATTTGATTAATTTATGTGCGGCAAATTGCGCGTATCGCCTATTTTGGCGGCATTTGTAAAAGTGCGTTTTGAAGCAGACCTAGCGCGTGATCCCGTGCCGCACAGCGCACAGCCTCTCTTCCCAAGGCGCCAAATTCGACGGTTTCATTAAAACAGCCGTCTGCACTGGCCACGCCGAAACATACCCGACCTTCGGGTTTATGTTCAGATCCGCCCGGACCAGCGATGCCCGTGAGAGAAACGGTCAACTGCGCGCCGCTGTTACGCAGCGCCCCCTGTGCCATTTCCTGCGCGACCTGTTCAGAGACCGCGCCATGCGCCTCTAGAGTTTGCTGCTGAACGCCCAGCATCTCTATTTTTGCGCGGTTTGTGTAGGTGACAAAACCACGTTCAAATACCGCGGAAGACCCTGCCAAATCTGTAAGCGCAGCAGCGACCATGCCCGCGGTGCAGCTTTCTGCCGTGGCAATCATCACACCGCGCTGTTTTGCAAGGTCAAGGATTTCAGAACGCATGATAAAGGCCTGCAATCACCACCACGCCAATGGCTGCAAAAATACCTGCAAAAACATCATCCAGCATCACGCCCAAGGCGTCGCCGCGACGATCGGCCCAGCCCACAATCCACGGCTTCCAGATGTCAAAAAGGCGGAACAGGGCAAAGGCCGCGATCCAGCCCGGCCACATCACCGTGATATCAATCCCCATGCGCCAGCTTGCGATCGAAAGGGGAAGAAGCGCGATCCATTGGCCTACCAATTCGTCGATCACGATTTCTGAGGGGTCGTGATCGTCACTGCCCGATGTCATCTGCGCGGTTGCCCACCAGCCTTTTAGAAAGGCTGCGATGATGCCAATGACCAGCAAAGGCAACCCGCCGATAACATGCAAAAGCCACGCCCAAGGCAGCGCCACAAGCGAACCCCAAGTGCCAGGGGCGGGGCGCAGATACCCGACCCCCAAAACGGTTCCTATCATACGTGCGATCATGTTTTCACCAATGTTGCTGTTGCCATGCAGGCGATGCCCTCGCCGCGACCGGTAAAGCCTAACCTCTCCGAAGTGGTGGCCTTTACCGATGTGCGGTCAACGTCGATCCCGATCATGTCGGCGACCGCCGCGCGCATGGCGGCTGCATGCGGCCCGACTTTTGGGTGTTCACAGATGAGGGTGCAATCCACATGGGTGATCGTAAACCCTTGGTCGCGGGCCAGATCGGCGGCATGGCGCAAAAAGATATGGCTTTGCGCGCCTTTCCATTGTGGGTCCGAGGGAGGGAAGTGTGTTCCGATATCACCAGCTGCCAAAGCGCCGTAAATCGCATCGGTAATAGTATGCAGCCCAACATCCGCATCAGAATGGCCGACAAGGCCGTGATCATGGGGGATTTTCACGCCACATAGCATCACGTGATCACCGGGGCCAAACGCGTGTACGTCAAACCCGTTGCCGGTGCGTATATCCATCTTCTTCTCCAATATCCGCGTTGCGCGGGCAAAATCTGTTGGTGTTGTGATCTTGATGTTCTCAGGATCGCCTGCGGTTATGGTTACGTTCAGGCCCGCAGCCCGCGCCACGGCAACGTCATCCGCAGCTGTGCCAACGTAATCGGCATGTGCTGCGACAATCTGTTTGTACCGAAACCCCTGCGGCGTCTGCGCGGCAAATAGACCGTTTCGGTCTTTGGTGCCTGACACGCAGTTTTTGTCGCCAACCCACAAGGCGTCGCTCACCGCGACACCGGGGGCGGCACCATCGCTGGTTTCCAACGCGGCAATAACATCTGATATCACTTGCGCGCTTACACAGGGGCGGGCTGCGTCGTGGATCAAAACCAAATCACAATCGGGCAGGGCCGCTAATCCGGCACGCACCGAGTCGCTGCGCTCGGCGCCGCCGATGGCGACTTTGACACCCCGCTGTGTAAAATAAGGCGCCTCGTTCATATCGTCAGGATGCAACACGATGGCGATCTGCGCGACCTCTTTATGGCCCTCAAACGTGGCGAGCGTGTGGTCAATGACGCGGGTTTTTCCCAGCGATTGCCATTGTTTAGGCCGTGGCCCTCCGGCCCGTGTGCCACGGCCGGCAGCTACTATTAAGGCACATACGCGCATTGTGGTGACCTTTGACTGGTTTCACACTGTATTAAGAAAAACTTGAGCCCTCCGCAATGAGCGGGCGAATTTTGTCGCTCGGGCGGTGGTGCTTAAATATTGGGCAAATAGGCGCCGACGATGGGGGGGAATGGGGGCGTATTTGTTGTCTATTCAAACAGCTTACGCTATCTGATGTGCATTCGCCTAAGGATTAAGCACTGTCTGCCATGAGTTTACCATTGGATCTTACTCCACCTGTTTTTCTGGCACCAATGGCCGGAATAACCGATTTACCTTACCGCAACTTGGTCGCGCAATTTGGCGCAGGCTTGGTGGTGTCCGAGATGATCGCATCGGGGGAATGGCTGACCGAACGGCCAGGAACACGCGAAAAGGCCGAGCTGGGGATCGGGGTTGAGGGGACATCTGTTCAGATTTCAGGCCGAGAAGCCGCACCCATGGCCGAAGCGGCCAAGATGATCGAAGATCAAGGGGCGCGCATCATTGATATTAATATGGGTTGCCCCGCCAAAAAGGTCACGCAGGGGGCATCAGGATCGGCGTTGATGAAAACGCCAGATCACGCGCTGCGCCTGATCGAAGCGGTTGTGGACGCGGTTGAGGTGCCTGTCACCCTAAAGACGCGGCTTGGCTGGGATGATGCGATGCTGAACGCGCCAGATATTGCGCGCCGTGCAGAGGCCGCAGGCATTCAGATGATCACAATTCACGGGCGCACGCGCTGCCAGTTTTACAAAGGTAGCGCAGATTGGGCTGCCATTCGCGGCGTTGTCGAGGCGGTCGATGTGCCGGTTGTTGCAAATGGCGATATCATTGACGCCACCACCGCCCGTCAGGCGCTTGCCCAATCCGGCGCGCAGGGGGTCATGGTTGGGCGCGGTGTGCAGGGGCAGCCGTGGCTGTTGGCGCAGATTGCCCATGAAATCTACGGAACACCCGCACCTGTTATTCCGCAGGGCCGTGGCTTTGTTGATATGGTGATGGAGCATTACGACGAGATGCTGAGGTTTTATGGAACCAAATTGGGGCTGCGGGTCGCTCGTAAACATTTGGGGTGGTATATGGATCACGCCCAAACCCCTGATGCCGCACGGCGTGCTGTGCTGACAGCCCGCAGTGTGGAGGAAACGATGATCCTGCTGCCCTCTGCTTTGGGCCCCGTTGAAAAGGATGCCGCGGCATGAGCGTGGAATCGCAAACAGCACTGCTGCCCGCAGAAGGGGCGCTTTGGGCCTCTCTTCCCGTGCCTGCCTTATTGGTGGGGAGCGATGATTTGATCTTGGATGCTAACGCTGCTGCTGAGGGGTTTTTGAACGCATCGGCCAAGGCCGTTCGTGGCATTCCTGTCTGGGATTTAGTGGCCGTTGATGCGCCGCTGGAAGAGGCTTTTGCCCGCGCGCGCGAGTCCGAGACAACCCTGTTTGTGAATGATGTCGATGTGGGCAGCGGCCAACGCGCGCCCTTGCAATCGCTGCTTCAGGTTGCCCCTTTATCGGGTGTTCCTGGGGTGATGATCCTGATGATTTCGCCGCGCGAACTCTCTGGGCGGATGACGCAGAACCAATCGGTGAAATCTGCTGCTAAATCGGCCATTGGCATGGCTGAGATGCTGGCCCATGAGATCAAAAACCCGCTTGCTGGTATTACGGGCGCGGCCCAGCTTCTGAGCATGAACCTTGCCAAAGAGGATCTGGAGCTGACCGACCTCATCGTCGCTGAAAGCCGCCGGATCGTTAAGCTGCTGGAACAGGTCGAGCAATTTGGCAACCTGACCCAACCCGAAAGGGGCGAGGTGAACCTGCACGATGTGCTGGATCGCGCCCGCAGATCTGCCTTGCTGGGTTTTGGGTCTCATATGAAAATCATCGAAGATTACGACCCCTCATTGCCGATGGCTTGGGGGGATAAAGACCAGCTTTTGCAGGTGGTTCTGAATCTGGTCAAAAACGCCTCCGAAGCCGCAGCAAAAAGCGGCGGGACCATCCGCCTTCACAGCTATTATGAACATTCCTTCCGTTTGCGCCGCGCCGACGGCCAAGGGATCGCATTGCCTCTACAGATCGAAGTGATCGACGATGGTCCGGGTTTGCCTGACAGCATCGCAGGCGATGTGTTTGAGCCATTTGTATCGGGTCGTGAAAACGGCACGGGGCTGGGGCTTGCTTTGGTGAGCAAGATCATCTCAGAGCACGATGGCTGGATTTCTGTTTCCTCAACACCGGGGCGTACGGTGTTCCGTATCTCTCTGCCACGCGCAGATGCGCCCCAAGATAAAATTAAAGGCTCAGGTAGAAAACCTGAATAAAGGAGTTTTGCAATGGACGGCACGGTTCTAGTCGCTGATGACGATCGCACAATTCGGACAGTCCTCACTCAGGCTTTGACGCGCGCAGGCTGTAAAGTGCATGCGACGTCCAGCTTGACCACGCTGATGCGTTGGGTTGGCGAAGGGAAGGGTGATGTGGTGATCACGGATGTAGTGATGCCAGACGGGAATGGGCTGGAAATGCTGCCCAAGATCGCACAGGACCGACCGGAACTCCCTGTTATTGTGATTTCGGCGCAAAACACGATCATGACGGCGATCAAAGCGGCCGATGCGCAGGCCTATGACTATCTGCCAAAACCCTTTGACCTTCCCGACCTGATGAAGCGCACAGCCCGTGCGCTAGAGCGGTCAGGAACGCCACGGCGCATGGCCGATCCGCGCACAGAAAATGACGAAGATGATTTGCCAATGGTTGGGCGCACCGCTGTTATGCAGGCGCTTTATCGGGTGATTGCGCGGGTGATGAACGCCGACCTTCCTGTTTTGATCTGGGGCGAGAACGGCACAGGGAAATCTCTGATTGCGCGGGCCATTCATGACCTCTCTGATCGCCGCTCTATGCCGTTTGTGACAGTAACCGAAGCAGACCTGCGCGATATCGAAGGGCCGGCAAAGGTTATGGCAAAAGTACGCGGTGGTACTTTGTTAATCGATGAAATCGGCGATATCTCGGGTGAAATTCAGGCCAGAATTGCGCGGATGATGGATGCGGAAACGGAAAACCCTCCGCGTTTTATTGCAACATCGCAAACAGATCTGGGGGCAGAATCTGCTGAAAGCAGCATGCGCCCGGATGTTTACTATCGCCTTTCAGGGGCGACGCTGCATGTGCCTGCGCTTCGGGATCGCGTCGAAGACATCCCCCTTCTTGCGTCGCATTTCCTAGAGAAAGCCGATGCAGGGAATGGTGCGGTTCGCGAATTATCCGAAGGGGCGACAAAAATCCTGTCCAACTACACTTGGCCTGGGAATGTGCGCCAGCTGGAACACGCCATGCGCCAATTGGCCCTCACCAGCCGTGCAGCCGAGATTTCAGCCGCCGAAGCGGGGCAGGTCATTGGTGGTCAACCAGGGCCAGAGCCGACACGGGCTGTTGGCAATGGCGAAAAGCTGGGGGCAAGTGTCGAACGCCACATTCGCCGCTACTTTGAGTTGCATGGAAATATGCTCCCCCCTCCGGGGCTCTATCAAAGGATTCTACGCGAAGTAGAAGCGCCCCTGTTGGAAGTTGCACTGGCGGCGACCTCTGGAAATCAGGCTAAATGTGCGGAACTGTTGGGTATTAACCGAAATACTTTGCGAAAGAAGATCACAGACCTCGAAATAGAGGTTACACGTGGTCGAAAAATGATGTAAAACTGTCACATAAGCGTGGCCATCAAGGGACAACCTTGGTTAGGACCACATAATATGGCGGTACGGTGCGTTTGCACCACATCAGGTGAGGATCCACGCGTGGTTTCCCGAACACGCAGTTCATGGTTGGCTCAGCTGTCGCGTTTGCGGCGGATGAAACGTGTGCGCACGTTAACCACCTTTGGTTTGGTTGTTTTGGGGCCTCTATTGGCTTTGGCGACCTATCTTGCGCTTGGTCCTTTGGATCAGGGCAGCACAGATACGCTGCGCCTGATTCTGCTTCTTGATCTCATCTATATTCTGGCGCTGGCGGCGCTGGTTCTGGCGCAGGTTGCGCGGCTGATCGCGGCGCGGCGTGCCAAATCGGCAGGGTCGCGGCTGCACCTGCGGCTGACGGGTGTGTTTGCGCTGATGGCGCTGATTCCAACGGTTTCTGTGGCTGTATTTGCCGTGCTGACCATCAATGTGGGAATTGAGGGCTGGTTTTCTGAACGCGTCCGTGTGGTGGTGGGGAATTCGCTGTTGGCTGCCGAAGCCTATGCAGGGGAAGAGCGTGAGGGGTTGCGCGATGACGCGCTTGCCTTGGCGCGCAGTATTGATCGCGCGCGCCGTTCGGGTAACCGCCTCAGCGATAGTGAGCTGTTGAGCGAAGGCCAACGCCAAGTGCAACGCGGCCTGCGCGAAGCCTATATGATCGACGGAACCGCCGAAATTCGCGCCCGCGGAGATCGCTCGTATCTATTTGATTTTGATAAACCTTCCGCTGATCAAATCGCAGGTGTGGGCGAAACCGAAGTGCTGATCATCGAGGATTGGGGCAACAATGAATTCCGCGCGCTTGTGCGGCTGAACTCTTTTGTAGATCGGCTGTTATATGTGTCGCGTGATGTGGATGGCGAAATCCTGAGCCTTCTGGATGATACGCAAGAAACAGTGCGCCTTTACCAACAGTTAGAAAGCGAACGCGGCAGGATGCTGTTTGAGTTTGGTCTTTTGTATCTGGCTTTTGCGGTGATCATCATTTTGGCCGCCGTATGGCTGGGCCTGTGGTTTGCCGAACGCCTTTCAGGCCCTGTTGGCCGTTTGACAGGCGCAGCGCAGCGCGTGGGGGCAGGGGATTTGGATGTTCAAGTGCGCGAAGATGATGGCGACGACGAGATCGCCATGTTGGGGCGTTACTTTAACCAGATGACAAAGCAGCTAAAGGGGCAGCGCAATACTTTGCTGGATAACACCCGCCAGATCGAACGCCGCCGCCGCCTGTTTGATTCTGTTCTAAGCTCGGTGACATCTGGTGTTGTTGGGCTTGATCCCGAAGGGCGGGTGACCTTTGTAAACCGTTCGGCCATGCGCCTGTTGGATTGGGAAGAAAACCAACAGTCGCTCGCATTGGCTGTCGCCGTGCCCGAGTTCGGGCCGCTCTTTGAAACCTTGGTGGGGGCGACAACCGAATCTGCTCAACAAGAGATCAAGGTTTCACGCCACGGGCGGTTGGAAAATCTGCTGGTGCGAATGGCCACACGGCGCACGGCAGATGGGCGGCTTGAAGGATATGTTGTGGCCTTTGACGATGTGACCGATCTGGTGAGCGCACAGCGCATGGCCGCATGGGGGGATGTTGCCCGCCGTATCGCCCATGAAATCAAAAACCCGCTCACACCGATCCAGCTGAGTGCCGAGCGGATCAAACGCAAATTTGGCCCGAAACTGGGTGAAGACAGCGATAGTCTGGAACAAATGACAGGTGTGATCATCCGCCAGACAGGCGATTTGCGCCGCATCGTCGATGAATTTTCAAAATTCGCCCGCATGCCAGAACCTGAGCGCAAACCTCAGGATCTAAGCCAGCTTTTGCGCGACGCGGTTCTGCTGCAAAAAACCGGCAGACCGGACATAAAACTCATATCTGATGTGCCAACCGAAGAAATCCCCGCCCTTATCGACGGGACAATGATTACACAGGCGTTAACAAATCTAATCAAAAACGCAGGTGAGGCAATCGATACCCTTCGCGAAAAAGGCGCCCCCGACGGGCTGGTTCCACAGGTACATGTCAAACTCAGCATCGAAGGCGAAACGGCACATATCACAATTGCGGATAACGGCATCGGCTTGCCCGAAGATCGCGCGCGATTGTTTGAACCCTATGTAACAACACGCAGCGAAGGCACGGGCCTTGGGCTGCCGATTGTTAAGAAGATTATTGAGGAACACGGCGGCAGCCTTGTCCTCTCGGATGCTCCCGTTTTTGAGGGGCAGAAACATTTTGGTGCGATGGCGGAAATTACTCTGCTGCTAGGCGCCGATCCAAATGCGGGCAGTGAGGAGCAAAACAATGAGTGACATTCTGATTGTGGATGATGAGCGCGATATTCGCGAGCTGATTTCGGATATTCTGGAGGACGAGGGCTTTGCTACGCGGCTTGCGGGCAACTCGGATGATGCGATGGCTGCGGTTGTTGCCGAACAACCTGCGCTGATGATCCTCGATATCTGGCTAAAAGATAGCAAAATGGACGGGATCGACATCCTCAAGGCGGTAAAACGGGATTACCCAGATGTGCCTGTGGTCATTATTTCGGGCCATGGGAACGTTGAAATTGCCGTCGCGGCGATCAAACAAGGGGCTTATGATTTCATTGAAAAGCCGTTTAACATTGATCAGCTGATGGTTGTTATTCGCCGCGCAATGGAAACCTCACGATTGCGCCGCGAAAACGTCACGCTGAAACGCAAAGACAGTTCAAACACCGAAATGGTGGGCAATTCGGGCGCGTTCCGCACGCTGGTTGGCCAGCTGGATAAAGTCACAAAATCCAATGGCCGCGTTATGCTTTCGGGGCCGGCTGGTTCAGGTAAGGAAGTCGCTGCCCGCTACATCCACGCCAATTCCAACCGCGCCTCAGCGCCTTTCATCACGGTGAACTGCGCAGGTGTCGCGCCTGAGCGGATGGAGGAGGTCCTGTTTGGGCGTGAGTCATCAGAACGGGGTGTCGAACCTGGCTTGCTTGAACAAGGGCACGGTGGCGTTGTCTATTTCGACGAAGTCGCGGATATGCCCCTTGGGACGCAGTCAAAAATCCTGCGCGTGTTGGTCGACCAGCAGTTCACACGTGTCGGCGGGAGCGATAAAATTCGCGTCGATTTGCGGGTGGTTTCCAGCACAAACAAAGACCTAGAAGCTGAAATTCAATCAGGCACCTTCCGTGAAGAGCTATACCATCGCCTGAACGTGGTGCCGATTGCTGTGCCGTCCTTGGCCGAGCGGCGCGAGGATATTCCGCTGCTGGCAGAGTATTTCATTGGTGAGTTTAACAAATCGCAAGGCTTGGCACTGCGCGAAATATCCGACGATGCGCAGGCTTTGATGCAGACGATGGTCTGGCCGGGCAACGTGCGCCAGCTTAAAAATCTGGTTGAACGTGTTTTGATCCTCGGCGAGGGAACAGCCCCCATCGAGGCGCGCGAACTACCCGGCGAAGAGGACAGCAGCGAGGAAGAGGGCCGCGTGGTTCTCTCTGGCGCTATGGCCAGCCTGCCACTGCGCGAAGCCCGCGAGGCCTTTGAACGGGAATATCTGCTGACCCAGATCAACCGATTTGGCGGAAATATCAGCAGGACCGCAAATTTTGTCGGGATGGAGCGTTCCGCCCTGCACCGCAAATTGAAGAGCCTTGGTGTGGTAACATCCGCAAAATCAGGTACCCGCGTTGCGCATGTGGATGAATAGCGGCCTGTAGGCATTTGAATTTGAACAATAAAGATTGATCTAGCTTCAGGTATCCAACCCCGCGGTTTGATTTCAACGCCCATATGTCCGAGCACTTCGGCATGTGGGCGTTTTGACATTTGAATTGACCGCACCTTCGCCTTCTGACATTTCTAACCTGTATTCAGGCACAAGCGTGTCGGCAGCCCAAAACGCAGCCTACGCAGCAGGGGATCTCCACATCATGAAAGTTATCATTTGCGGTGCAGGCCAAGTTGGCTGGCAAATTGCGCGTCACCTTTCGGGCGAACAAAATGATGTAACGGTTGTTGATAACAACGCCGATCTGGTGCGCCGCGCCACTGATACGCTGGATGTGCAAGGGGTTGCAGGCTTTGCCAGCTATCCCGATATTCTGGATCGGGCAGGGGCGCGCGACGCGGATATGATCATCGCGGCAACCCATTCGGATGAGGTGAATATGGTCACCTGTCAGGTGGCGCATTCGGTTTTCGGGATTAACCGCAAAATTGCGCGCCTGCGCTCGCAATCCTATCTCGATGCGATCTACTCTGATTTATACCGTCGGGATCATTTGCCCATCGACGTTGTGATCAGCCCCGAACGCGAAGTGGCGACAGCCGCCCTTCAACGTCTTGCCGCGCCAGAGGCCTTTGACACAGAAATCTTTATGGATGGGCATGCGCAGCTATTGGGCATTACGCTGGATGAAGACAGCCCAGTGCTAAATACCCCTTTGCGTCAGTTAACCGACCTGTTTTCAACGCTGCGTGCTGTTGTTGTCGGGGTGCGCCGCGACGGAACATTGTTTGCGCCAGAGCCAAAAGACCAGCTGTTCGCGGGTGATGATGCCTATATCTTTGTGCATCGAAACGACATTTCCCGAACGATGGAAATCTTTGGGAAAAAGACCTCTAGCCAAGACCGTGTTGTCCTTGTCGGCGGCGGGAATGTCGGGCTGTCGGTCGCTTTAACCTTGGAAAAACGGGCCAAACGTATCCGTGCCAAAGTGATCGAAAAGAACCGCCATTGCGCCGAACGTGCCGCCGAAGCGTTAGAGCGCACCATCGTGTTGAACGGTGACGGGTTGGATGCAGCCCTTTTGTCTGAGGCGGGGATCAACCGCGCTGATGCGATGTTGGCGATTACGGATGACGATAAAACCAACATGCTGGCCTGTGTGCGGGCCAAATCCGAAGGGTGCCCCTATGTGATTGCGCTCATCAACGATCCCACTCTGGTGCCTTTGATGCAGCCTTTGGGGATCGACGCCTATATCAACCCACGCTCCACCACGGTGAGCTCTATTTTACGCCACATCCGCCATGGGCGGGTGCGCTCGGTCTATTCTATCGGGGATGCCGAGGCCGAAGTGATCGAGGCAGAGGTTCTATCAACCTCACCGATTGCCGGTAAAAAGATCAACGAAATCGATTTCCCCGAAGGGGCATTGGTGGGCGCCGTGCGCAAAGGGGATGAAATCATCAGGCCGATGGGGGATACCCGTATCGAAGAGGGCGATGTGATCGCGGTCTTTGTGCTTGCGAAAGATGTTGCACAGCTAGAACAGCTGATGCAGGTTTCCATCGACTTTTTCTAAAGGGGCCGCTGTGCGCCGCCAAAGCAAACTTAGACATGATCTGACGCAGCTACCGCTGTTTTTGCTGATGCTCGGGATGGGCACGGCATCTATGCTGGTGCCCGCTGCATATGCTTTGATCACGGATCAGCATGGGGCCAGTCAGGCGTTTTTCTATGCTGGTTTGCTGGGCTGTGTCGCCTTTTTACTGATTGGCATCGCCCATGCGGGCCGCGCGCCGCAGGAGGGGGCGTTGGGGCCATTGCTCTCGCTGTTTTCGGCCTTTGTGTTTTTGCCAGCGATCTTTGCGATCCCTTTTGTCGAGGCCTTGCCAACCACCCGATATGTAAATGCCTATTTCGAAATGCTGAGCGCGCTGACAACGACAGGCGCAACATTGTTCGAAGACCCAGACCGCCTTGGCACGACCTTGCACCTGTGGCGGGCTCAGGTGGGGTGGATGGGCGGTTTGCTCATGTGGGTGGCTGCCGTGGCCATCCTTGCGCCGCTTAATCTGGGCGGGTTTGAGGTGACGGCCCAAGCCGAACCAGGACGCCGCGAAACAGGTGTGTTTACCGCAGCACCCCTGAGCCCAAGAGAACGGATCGGGCGGGCGCTCAAGACATTGGGGCCGCTTTATGGGGGGCTAACCCTGCTGCTGTGGGTGTTGTTGATGTTTGCAGGGCAGCAGCCGTTAAACGCGATCTGCCATGCGATGTCCGTCATGGCGACATCGGGTATTACAGCCGGTGGTGATCCCGCAGCGGGCGGTGTTATCGCTGAAATGGTGATGGCGATGTTTATGCTTTTCGCCTTGTCGCGTCTCACGTTTTCCTCGGATACGATGACCGCGACCCAAGGTGGCTTGCGCACCGATCCCGAGTTTCGCATCGGCCTGTGTTTTGTCATTCTGGTGCCGTTGATCCTGTTTGGCCGTCATTTCATCGGCGCATATGAGATTGACGCAGGTGAAGGCACAACGGGTCCGATCCGCGCGCTATGGGGCTCTGTCTTTACGGTCATCTCCTTCCTGTCGACCACCGGTTTTGTTTCACAATTCTGGTCCGAAACCCAAAGCTGGTCTGGGCTGGGCACGCCGGGGTTGATCCTGATGGGGCTTGCCTTGATCGGGGGCGGTGTTGCGACAACGGCTGGCGGGGTAAAGTTGCTGCGCGTATTTGCGCTGTATCGGAACGGCGTTCGCGAGATGGAGCGCCTTGTGCATCCGAATTCCGTTTCAGGGGCAGGGGTTGTCGGGCGGCGCCTGCAATCTGGCGGGGCCTATATCGCGTGGATTTTCTTTATGCTGCTTGCCCTGTCCTTTGCTGCGGTGACGCTGGCGCTGACCCTTGTTGGAGTATCATTTGATCAGGCCTTGGTGTTGGCCGTCGCAACCCTGTCAACAACAGGACCCCTTACCGAAGTGGGTGGCGAGACCCCGATTGTGCTGCTGTCGCTCAGCGATACGGCCAAGTTCATTCTCGCAGGTGCCATGGTGCTGGGGCGTTTAGAGACCTTGGCGATTATTGCATTGTTAACGCCTGATCTGTGGCGAAGCTGACACGGCTTGGCGCTGCGGTATGTCTATGCTGGCTTTTTGGGGTGGTAACTTTAGAATCTGCAATCCATAGTTAAAAACTGACGGGTCGATTGCGGCCACCTATAAGAATAATGAAAGATCAAACTATGGCGTCTGATAGACAGAACCTGCAGGATGCGTTCCTGAACCACGTACGTAAGACCAAAGTACCAGTAACCATTTTTCTGATTAATGGCGTTAAACTTCAAGGTGTTATCACCTGGTTTGACAACTTTTGTGTTCTGCTTCGCCGTGATGGTCAGTCTCAGCTGGTCTATAAACATGCGATTTCGACCATAATGCCTAGCCAGCCGATCAGCCTGTATGAGGGCGAAGACGCTTCTTGAGCAAGGCGCAATTCCAGATCGATGAAACCGACGGCCCCGCGCAAACGCGTGCTTGGGTCCTCCATCCCGATATAAAAAGCGATAACAGCCGCCGCGAACCTGTGGCTGCTTTGGGCGAAGCGGTCGCCTTGGCCGAGGCCCTGCCGAACCTAGAGGTTGTCGGCTCTGACGTTGTGCCTTTGCGCGCGGTCAGTGCAGGGTATCTGTTTGGCAGCGGTAAAATTGACGAAATCAGCACCCTTTTGCATGACAATGAGGTTGAGCTGGTTTTAATCGACGGCCCTGTCACGCCTGTTCAGCAACGCAACCTTGAAAAAGCGTGGAACGTAAAGCTGCTGGATCGCACAGGGCTGATCCTCGAAATCTTTAGCGACCGTGCGGCCACCCGCGAAGGTGTTTTGCAGGTCGAAATGGCGGCGCTGAACTATCAGCGCACGCGCCTTGTGCGTGCTTGGACCCACCTAGAACGCCAGCGGGGCGGTTTAGGGTTTGTCGGGGGGCCGGGTGAAACCCAGATCGAGGCTGACCGCCGTGCCATTGACGAACAGCTGGTTCGCCTGCGTCGACAGCTGGAAAAAGTGGTGAAAACCCGCGCGCTTCACCGTGCAGCGCGGGCCAAGGTTCCCTATCCGATTGTGGCGCTTGTCGGATATACAAACGCGGGTAAATCGACGCTGTTCAACCGCCTTACGGGGGCGGATGTGATGGTCAAAGACATGCTCTTTGCCACGCTTGATCCAACCATGCGCAGCCTTGAGCTATTGGATGGGCCAGAGATCATTCTTAGCGACACGGTTGGGTTTATCTCTGATTTGCCAACCGAGCTGGTCGCCGCCTTCCGTGCGACCCTCGAAGAGGTTTTGGCCGCTGATATCATCCTGCATGTGCGCGATGTGTCCCATGCCGAGACCGAAGCGCAGGCGCGCAATGTGCGCGACATCATGACGTCCCTTGGCGTGCCCGAAGAAACCCGCACCTTTGAGGTCTGGAACAAGCTGGACCTGCTCAGCGAGGATGCCGCCGATGCCATGCGCGAACGTGCCGCGCGCGATGAAACCGTTCTGGCGATCTCGGCGATTACGGGCGAGGGGCTGGATGGGTTGCAAACAACCGTTGCCGAAGCCCTGCAAGGGGCGCTGCGCACTGCCGATCTGGTCCTCAGCTTTGCCGAGGGGCGCAAACGCGCATGGCTGTTTTCCCAAGATGTCGTCGTGAACGAAGAGCAAACGGAAGAGGGTTTTGCCCTCACCGTGCGCTGGTCAGCGGATGTAGAAGCGGCCTATCAGCGGCTATAACCCCGTTGCCGAGGCAAACCGCCACGCACCAGGGCGCAACTGGTTGAGCTGCCATTCCCCTACCTGAACACGGATCAACCGCAGGGTCGGCAGGCCCACATGGGCAGTCATGCGGCGGACCTGACGGTTACGCCCTTCGGATATCGTGATGCGCAGCCATTCGTCGGGTACAGATTTGCGAAACCGCACAGGCGGGTCGCGCGGCCACAGGTCATCTGGTGCCTCTGTCTGGTCCACACGGGCAGGGCGGGTTTTGCCGTCTTTCAGCGTCACCCCCTGCCGAAGCGCCTTTAGCGCCGCCTCATCTGGCGTGCCTTCAACCTGCACCAAATAGGTTTTTTCCAGTTTGTACTTGGGGTTGGATATCCGCGCTTGTAGCGGGCCGTGATCGGTGAGCACCATCAGCCCTTCGCTGTCGCGGTCCAGCCGCCCTGCGGGGTAAAACCCTTTTTCGTCGATAAACCCTGACAGGGTCGGGCGGGGCGACCCTTCGGTGCCTTTATCAGTGAACTGAGACAAGACGCCGAAGGGCTTGTTAAAGAGGATGACGCGATTGCTCATTGGTTTTGCGGGATCAGCTGTGTCACGCCCACCGAAGCGGCCCGCGCGAGGTCTTGGTCCAGTGACATGGGGATGTATTCACCGCGCCGCCAAAGCTGGGCCAGATCGTCATAATGGCGCGACAGGAAGTGGCCTGATTGTCCAGTCGAGGTCACAAAAACCGAGCTATCAGGATCGGCAAAGTCATATACTCCGCGGTATCCAGCGCCATGGACGTTATGGAACGGGTTCGGCGCGCTGCCTTTGGTGCGGCCCCGCATCAGCGTGTGATCGCCACCAGAGGTGCTTTGGCGGATGTTCACGAAATAGCGCAGCACCGGAACCTGACCCAAAACAGGGTGATCGTGGGTTGCCTGATGTGCATCACCCCAGCGCAGGGATTCCAGAGCGGTTCCATAGGTTTGTGAAATCTCCAGCAGCGCATCATCCAAGGCGAGCCTTGCCATGTCAGCGCAGGTTTCAACGGGCGCGGATTGAAAGACGTCACACCACGCCGAGGCCCCTTCAACATCGCGGAAGACACGTTCGATAAACAAAGGTTCGACATGTTCGAACTCTGTCGCCAAGGGGCCCAATTCATCGCGGATCAGGCGATCCTGTAGGGCGCGTAGCCATGTGGCATAGATCAGCGGCTCTGGCAGGTGTTCGTTCATCTCTCCTGACCAGCCCGCCAATAGCGTCAGCGCACGCTGGCGGAGGGCTTCGGTTGTGCCCGCAGGGGCGGCTTCGCCCGTGAACCACAGTTCGGCCCCGATAAGCGGCAAAAGCGAGCGCGCGGTAAAGCTGACTGTGTCCAGCTGCGCCTCGATGAAACTATCGCGGGTATGAACCTGACGCCCTTGCATTAAACGCTGCCAGCGCTGGATACGCTGCGTGTCACCCCATAAAAAGGACATGTGGTTCGGAAAGGGGCGATGAACGGTTTTGTTGTTAGTATTGCCCAAGATACCCCCAGCAGGCGCCACAAATCCGGGGTTTGCGGTAAAGGGCAAAGTCCCCTGCCAACGGTTGGCTGCGATCCAGCCGGGGCTGGGCATTCGCCCTTGGCTTTGGTGGTTCGGGTCGCGTTTTGGCGCGGCCCCGATGGTTTTCATTGCGATCGTTTCGCGATCTACCAAAGTCAGGTTTTGAGAGGGTGCGATAAACAGCGAAGCCGCAGCTATCCCTTCACCGACTGTTTTGGCGCTCATCAATTCGATGGCGGCCTGAAGGGTTGTGTCCCGTTGGCTCAGAACAGTCCAGTTCACCGATACCACGTGACCGGGTGGTGTTACGCTGGCAAGGTTATAGTGGCTGCCGGGCAGGACGGGGCCGTTGTCTGTCCAGCGCAAGGTCAGGGTGACGGGATCTTGGTCTTTGACATTGATGATCGACGAGCGGGTGAGGAATTTCTTGAAGCCGTCAGGCGTGCGGTATTCTTCGCGATTGGCGGGGTTTATCTCTTCGATATAAACGTCCTGATCATCAAGGTACGAGGACGTGAGCCCCCAGCCAAGGTCTGCCGAACGGCCTGTCAAAACAACAGGAACACCAGGGATGGTTGCCCCGATCACGCCGCCTGATTGCAGCTCGAGCCGCGCAAGATACCAGATCGCTGGCGCGGTAAAGCCAAGGTGGGGATCGTTGGCCAACAATGTCCCCCCCGAAGCCGAACGCGATGGGGCCGCAGCCCATGCATTTGATGCGCCAGCAAGGGCGGTGCGTTTAAAGGGCGACAGGGGATGGGGTTTAAACGGCACCGTCTGCGAAAATTGCCGCGCGGTGGGGAACAGGCCTGCGTATTTGGGCAAAGCCGCCACACCTGCTCCTGGTGCATCTGGCAGAATGTCACGGATACGGGCCTCGTCTGGAAGAGCCAGTGAGATGCGTGCGCGAACCACTTCGGCGTCGAGGTGGCCAGACAGTTGAAGCCCCATGAGTTTAATGATCGCAACACTATCGGCAGGGCGCCACGGCGCCATCGGCGCGTTAAACAAAAACATCTCGGGCGCGCCTCGGCCCAAGGCATCATCGTTAATCTGGTCCAACCGCGCATTCACACCTGCTGCATAGGCGCGCAATGCGTTTTGGGTTTTCTCGTCCATGGCCTCTAGCGACGCAACAGAAAGCGCGTAAATGTCAAAGCGGCGCAGCAGTTTATCCACATCCAATGTGGTTGCCCCAAACACTTCGGAAAGGCGCCCCTGTGCCGTGCGGCGCAACGTGGTCATCTGCCACAAGCGGTCTTGGGCATGGGCAAAGCCAAGCCCAAAGAACACGTCTGCGTCCTCAGACCCAAAGACGTGCGGCACGTTTGCGTTGTCACGAACAATCTCGACAGGGCGTTCAAGGTTCGGAACTCTGACCTCGGCCGTGTAATCAGGAAGGGATCGCGAGGCGAGCCAGTAGACCATGCTCACCGCTAAAACGCTGAGAACCAGCAAGGCCGCAGCAAGACGAATGAGCCAGCGAAACACCAAAGCCATAGAAAAACCTTTCGAAATCAAGCCTAGCTAAGGTTTGACCCTGAGGGCCAGAGTGCTAGGTAAAGGCAGCAATAGCGCAACATTAAAGCAAGGAAAAGCACATGGCCAAGTTGGCGTTTTTAGGATTGGGCGTAATGGGCGGACCAATGGCGGGTCACCTGCAAAAAGCAGGCCATGAGGTCACCGTATACAACCGAACAGCGGCAAAATCCGAAAGCTGGGTCAAGACCTATGGCGGGGCGATGGCGCTCACTCCGAAGGAGGCCGCCGAAGGGGCGGATTTTGTGATGAGTTGCGTTGGCAATGATGATGATTTGCGATCTGTCACCTTGGGGGATGATGGGGCCTTTGCCGGAATGGCAAAGGGCAGTGTCTTTGTTGACCACACAACCGTTTCAGCGGCGGTTACACGTGAGCTGTTTGGCAAAGCTGCCGCAGCGGGGATCGGGTTTATCGATGCGCCGATCTCGGGCGGTCAGGCTGGCGCGGAAAACGCAGTGTTGTCGATCATGTGCGGCGGAGAGGCCGAAACATTCGACCGCGCCCTTCCGGTGATGGAGGTTTACGCCAAGATTTGCCGCCGGATCGGCGAGTCCGGTGCAGGGCAGATGACCAAAATGTGCAACCAGATTGCCATTGCGGGCGTGGTACAGGGCCTGTCAGAGGCGCTTCATTTCGCGGAAAAGGCTGGGCTGGACGGGCGCGCCGTGGTTGAGGTGATCTCGCAAGGGGCGGCGGGAAGTTGGCAGATGGCCAACCGCTATGAAACCATGCTGGATGATGAATTCGAACATGGTTTCGCCGTAGATTGGATGCGCAAAGATTTGGGGATCTGTCTGGATACATCTGATGAAATCGATGCAAGCCTGCCGCTGACGGCGCTGGTTGATCAGTTTTATAAGGATGTTCAGAAATTGGGCGGCGGACGTTGGGATACATCCAGCCTGATCCAACGCTTGCGCAAGATGGGCTAAGGCTAGCTGAAAACGCATTAAGAAACCCGAGGCGCCGCAGAAACGCGGCGCCTCGGGCTTTTGTCGGTTCTTTTAGGGGATGATGCGCGTGTATTTGCTGCCCTCAAGGGTCGCACCAACGCGCAGACCAGCACGGCCAAAGACAACGGCCAGAACGGGCGAAAGAACGGTGGTTGTATCGGCGTTCACGCTGTCACCCCGATCTGAAATCACATATTCAATGTTCGCCCCCGCAGCCCAACCAGGTGAGCGGCGGAAATCGCTGAGCGCATCGTCCGTCATAAAGAACAGAACATGCGCATATTGCTGCGCACCGATCTGCAAGCCACCCGAAGCTTTGGTCACGGAATAATAATCAACCGAAGTGTTATTGACCCGCAACGCGCCACGCCCATAGGCCGCGCCCAGCCCAAGGCCTGCTTCGGTCACCAAAGGCATGACCAGCATGCCATTGGATTTTTCGGCTAGGGTCGCCGTGTTCGGAAAGGCGCGGTACATTTCAGCAAGGGTTGTGTTCACCCGCGCATCGATTGTGCCAGCACCTGTAGAGCCCACACCGTTGCCGCATGCCGCCAAAGCACCGGTGGAAGCCGCCGCGCCCAACGCAAACGCGCGGCGCGATAAAAGAGTCTGTTTCATTGGTTTGCCTGTAGTTATATCACTGCTCAATTTGCCGGTATTGTCCGGCTTGGCGCTACAATAGTTGTTTTTTTCAGCGGTGTCATTGTATTTGATGGTTTGGGCGGAAAGATGCTTTGGCTTGCGATGTTTCGCGTAGCTATCTGATATTGAACAAGGTTTTTCTGCCGATTAGACTTTTTCTGGCGATCTCTGTCCGAATTCACGCCCGTTTAAACATCACAGTTTCGTTCCCGCCATGTTTCAAAAGCACCATAGGTGATGAAATGCCTTCCGTTTCAGGGCGGCAGCGATGGCGTTTCCTGTGGCGCAGTTTTTACTGTGCGTTCAGTAAACGCGCCGCTGCTGGGGCGAAATAGGTCAGGATCCCGTCACAGCCAGCGCGCTTAAAGGCCATGAGGCTTTCCATCATCACGCGCTCTTCATCGACCATACCCGCAGCGGCTGCTGCCTTGATCATGCTGTATTCACCAGAGACCTGATAGGCAAAGGTCGGCGCGCCAAAGGCGTCTTTCACACGGCGGCAAATATCCAGATAAGGCAGACCCGGTTTGACCATAACCATATCTGCCCCCTCAGATAAGTCGCGCGCCACCAGCCGCAGGGCCTCATCACTGTTGGCGGGGTCCATTTGATAGGTCTTCTTGTCACCCGTCAGCGCTCCAGACGCGCCAACAGCATCACGGAAAGGGCCATAAAAGGCGCTGGCATATTTCGCAGCATAGCTGAGCAGCATGACCTTTTGGTGGCCTTCGGTCTCAAGCGCATTGCGGATGGCGCCGATGCGCCCGTCCATCATGTCGGATGGCCCGATGATATCGGCGCCCGCACGCGCCTGTTCCAGCGACATCTTGACCAACGCCTCAACGGTTCGGTCATTCACGATCTCGCCATCCTCAACAAAGCCGTCGTGGCCGTTGATGTTATAGGTGTCCAGCGCCACATCGGTCATGACAACCATTTCAGGAACTGCAGCCTTGATTGCACGAATGGCGCGGTTGGTGTGGTTTTCAGGGTCCCACGCGCCAGCGCAATCCTCGGTGCGCTCTTCCAACCCAGTATAGGGAAACAGGCAAAGCGCGCCGATCCCCAGATCGCGCGCCTCGATTGCGGCGTCAACGATACGGTCAACCGAACGGCGCATCACCCCTGGCATCGAGGGAATTTCCTCGACGATATCGGTGCCGGAACGCACAAACACCGGCCAGATAAAGTCAGCCGCACTAAGGTAATTTTCCCGAACCAAGCCGCGAATGCCGTCGTTTTGACGGGTCCGGCGCAGACGCGTTGCGGGGTAGGGTGCTTGGATGGGGTGCATGGGGGTTTTCCTTTGGTATGTGGCCCGTTAGAATTGACATGTATCGCCACTGCGCTCAAGTGCTGTGAGGGGCTGGGAATCGCAACTGCC
The DNA here is from genome assembly GCF_000622405.1 of Sulfitobacter donghicola DSW-25 = KCTC 12864 = JCM 14565. Taxonomy (NCBI): domain Bacteria; kingdom Pseudomonadati; phylum Pseudomonadota; class Alphaproteobacteria; order Rhodobacterales; family Roseobacteraceae; genus Sulfitobacter; species Sulfitobacter donghicola. The sequence continues at coordinate 3,180,464 of NZ_JASF01000005.1, read as the reverse complement.
TCGGGCTATGACACGTAGAGCGAGTAGTATGGAAAAATGTTTTGGACTGGTACGATACACTTTTTGAACTGATTGACATGCGATCTTTCTCGAACCTGTGGTTCTGGATTGTTCTGGCCGTTGTTTGGTCGACGACCAGCCACTATGGGCTGGGGGTGCCATTTGATATGGTTCTGCGCGCCAAACGCCACGGCGGACAGGCCGAGATTGATCTGGAAGATCTTGTTCGGATCAACTCCAACAGATTGTTGTTTATCGCGCAGGTTTCTGGGCTTTGGATTGCGGGGTTTGCCTGTTTTTTCCTGACCATGTTGGGGCTGTTGGGGTTCATCTACGGAAATGAATTTGCCCAATCCCTGATGTTACTGGCCTTTCCGCTATCGCTTGTTGGGCTGGTCAGCATTTCAACGGCCCGCCTGATCCAAGAGGAAGAGGCGCGGGGCGAAAGGCTGCAAAAACGGCTGATGCGGCACCGTCTGTATACGCAAATCATCGGGATGGTTTCGATTTTTGTGACCGCCCTGTGGGGGATGTATCAGAATATCAATGTTGGTCCTCTTGGTGGTTGACAGTTTTACGCCGATCACCCCATCACGCTGCTTATGAAAACCGCTACGCATATTACGCTATCTGGCGCACCCGAAGGGTTTGACGCAAAGCTGCTGCTGGCCGAGGCGGAGAAATCCTCAGCGCCCTTGATCCATGTTGCCCGCGACGACAAACGCATGGCCGCGATGCAAGAGGCGCTGCGCTTTTTCGCGCCGGATATGCCCGTGATCGTCTTTCCGGGGTGGGATTGCCTGCCCTATGATCGTGTTTCGCCCAATGCGGATATCTCGGCGCAGCGTATGGCAACGCTTGCGGGGCTGGTGCATGGGATGCCCAGCCGGTTTATCCTGCTCACCACTCTTGGCGCGGCGACACAGCGCGTGCCGGCACGCGATATCCTGCGCGACGCAGCATGGAGCGCCAGCGTTGGCGGGCGCGTAGATGAAAAGGGGCTGCGCGCCTTTTTGGTGCGCATGGGGTTTGTGCAAAGCCCAACGGTGATGGAGCCGGGCGATTACGCCGTGCGCGGTGGCATCATTGATATTTTCCCACCCGGTGATTTGGGCCCTGTGCGATTGGACCTGTTCGGAGATGTGCTGGACGGGGCGCGCCGTTTTGACCCTGCAACGCAACGCACCACCGAAAAGCTGGATCTGGTCGAACTTGCGCCCGTCTCTGAGGTTATTCTGGACGAGGCCGCGATCACCCGTTTCCGGCAGAACTATCGCATCGAATTTGGCGCGGCGGGGTCGGATGACCCGCTGTATGAGGCGATCTCGGCGGGGCGCAAACATCAAGGCGCCGAACATTGGCTGTCGTTGTATTACGACAAGCTGGAAACGCTGTTTGATTATCTGCCCGAGGCCACTGTCACACTGGATGACCAGCTAACGCCGATGCGTTTGGCGCGCTGGGACAGCGTTGCGGACCAATACGAGACGCGCAAAATCGCGATGGCCAACCGCTCAAAAATGGACAGCGTCTATAAACCAGCACCCGCTGAGGGGCTGTACCTAGATGATGCAGCGTGGGAAGCGGCGATTGCGGATCGCCGCGTGCTGCAGCTTGCCTCTTTGCCCCAGCCGACGGGTCCGAATGCATTGGACGCCGACGGGCGCATTGGCCGCAACTTCTCTCCAGAGCGGCAGCAAGAAAGTATCAGTCTTTTCGGTGCCTTGGCATCTCACATTAAAGCAAAGCTAGAGCTGGGTCCGGTTCTGATCGCCAGCTATTCCGAGGGCGCGCGTGAACGTCTGACAGGGTTAATCGAAGAAGAAGGCCTCGCCGAGGCAATTCCGATCCCGAATGCCACACGTATAGGCAGGCGGGGCTTGCATCTGGCGGTTTGGGCGCTGGAACACGGGTTTGAGGCGCCTTTGGGTAAGGCTGGTGATGCCGAGCGCCTGACGGTTATCTCTGAGCAGGATGTACTGGGCGATCGCCTGATCCGCCGCCCAAAACGCAAGAAACGGGCGGAAAACTTCCTCTCTGAGGTTCAAAGCCTTACGCCGAATGATCTGGTGGTGCATGTCGATCACGGGATTGGCCGCTATCTGGGCATGGAGGTGGTCACGGCCGTTGGGGCCGCCCATGAATGTCTGGTGCTGGAATATGCCGAAGCTTCAAAGCTGTATCTGCCTGTCGAAAACATCGAATTGCTCAGCAAATATGGCCACGAAGAGGGGCTGCTGGATAAACTGGGCGGCGGTGCTTGGCAGTCGAAAAAGGCCAAGCTGAAAGAGCGCATTCGCGAAATGGCGGATAAGTTGATCCGGATCGCTGCGGAACGCGCTTTGCGCCGTGCGCCCGTTCTGGAACCGCCAGAGGGCATGTGGGATGCGTTTTCAGCGCGCTTCCCGTATCAGGAAACGGATGATCAGCTGAGCGCGATTGGCGATGTGATTGACGATCTGACCTCGGGCAATCCGATGGATCGCCTTGTTGTCGGGGATGTGGGCTTTGGCAAAACCGAGGTGGCGATGCGCGCGGCCTTTGTGGCGGCGATGTCTGGTGTTCAGGTGGCCGTGATCGCGCCAACGACACTGCTGGCGCGTCAGCATTACAAAAGCTTTGCAGAAAGGTTTCGCGGCTTTCCGATTGAGGTGCGCCAGCTAAGCCGTTTTGTCACTGCGAAAGAGGCCGCATCAACCCGTGACGGCATTGCCAAAGGCACGGTGGATATCGTCATCGGCACCCATGCTTTGTTGGCAAAAACGATCAAATTCAAAGACCTGGGCCTGTTGGTTATCGACGAAGAGCAGCATTTTGGCGTGGGCCACAAAGAGCGGCTAAAGTCGATGCGCACAGATGTTCACGTGCTGACGCTGACGGCCACGCCGATCCCGCGCACGCTGCAGCTATCGCTGACGGGGGTGCGTGACCTTAGCATCATCGGCACGCCTCCGGTGGATCGCCTGAGCATCCGCACCTATGTGAGCGAGTTTGACGCGGTCACCCTGCGCGAAGCCTTGCTGCGTGAACATTACCGTGGCGGCCAGTCCTTTTATGTGGTGCCTCGGATCAGCGATCTGCCCGAGATCGAAGCCTTCCTGAAAGAGCAACTGCCCGAGCTCACCTATGTTGTTGCTCATGGCCAGATGGCCGCGGGCGAGCTGGATGAGCGCATGAACGCCTTTTATGACGGCAGCTTTGACGTGTTGCTGGCCACAACAATTGTGGAAAGCGGTCTGGATATCCCAACCGCAAACACGATGATTGTGCACCGTGCCGATATGTTCGGCCTTGCGCAGCTTTATCAGATCAGAGGGCGCGTTGGCCGATCAAAAACCCGCGCCTACGCCTATCTGACGACCAAGCCACGGGAAAAGCTGACCGCCACAGCAGAAAAGCGTCTGCGTGTGATCGGATCGCTCGACACGTTGGGCGCTGGGTTTACGCTGGCGTCTCAGGATATGGATATTCGCGGGGCAGGGAACCTGCTGGGCGAAGAGCAATCAGGCCAGATGCGTGATGTCGGGTTTGAACTGTACCAATCCATGCTCGAAGAAGCGATTTCCAAAATCCGCTCGGGTGAGTTGGAAGGCGTGGTGGATAGCGATGGCCAATGGGCGCCGCAGATCAATCTGGGCGTGCCTGTGCTGATCCCTGATGACTATGTGCCCGACCTTGATGTGCGCCTAGGCCTATACCGTCGCCTGTCAGAGCTGACCAAAAAGGTCGAGCTGGAAGGTTTCGCGGCCGAGCTGATCGACCGTTTTGGTAAACTGCCACGCGAAGTAAACACGCTGATGTTGGTCGTGCGGATCAAAGCCATGTGTAAACGGGCAGGGATATCAAAGCTCGACGGGGGCCCAAAGGGCGCAACGATCCAGTTCCACAACGATAAATTCGCCTCACCCGAAGGGCTGGTCCAGTTCATTCAGGATCAGCGTGGGCTGGCCAAGGTAAAAGACAACAAGATCGTTGTGCGCCGCGATTGGAAATCGGACACGGATAAGATTAAGGGTGCGTTTTCCATCGCCCGTGATCTGGCAGAACATGTTGTCGCAAAAGAAAAAGCAGCCAAGAAAAAGGCGAAAACGCCTTAAGCGGCTGCTTTACCCTACCGCCTGCTTTTTCAGGGCTCTGCCCATCCACAACATTGTTAGACAGCCCACAAAGGCCAGCACAAACACGCACGCCGCTAACAGCCGTTCGTCACCATGGATCATTGTTCCAAGCGGGCCAGAAATCAGCACTGCACCAACAGTAGAAAGCGCACCAATAACCGAGGCAGCCATGCCCGCGATATGGCCCATCGGCTCCATCGCGAGGGCGTTCAGATTGCCCAATGTCATTCCAGCCTGAAAGAAAATAGTGGTTTGCCAGAAGACGAAGAAGAAAAACCCATAGGGTCCCGCGCCCAGATCAAACAGGACAAAGGCTCCTGAGAAGAGGATTTGGAACGCCAAGGCAAGGGTCACAAGGCGATACATGCCGAACCGAACAACCAGCAAAGCATTCAGCAGGCCCGCGCTTCCCGATAAAATGGCGACTAAGAAGAACCAATAGGGAAACTCATCCGCCCGCGCATAGACAAGGTCATACACCTGTTGAACCAGCATGAGCGTGAGGAACAGGCAGCCCATGATCAATGTCTGCACAAAGATCGACAATCGAACAACTTGGTGTTTTGCCATTTCTTTGACCGCAGAAAACATCAACGTCAGGCGCATTGGGCGGCGGTCTTCAACGGGGAGCGTTTCAGGCAGTCGAAAGGACATCCAGACGCAAATGATGACTGCAAAAAGGATGAAGGACAGGAAGATGCCGCGCCAGCCAGTCAAATGGATGATGAATTCACCCAACAAAGGTGCAACCGCTGGCACCAAGGTAAAGATCATCATGATAATGGAGACAACCTGAGCCATCTGTCGCCCCGCAAAGCGGTCGCGAACGATCGCAATCGAAACAACCCGTGGCCCAGAGGCCCCCAACCCCTGAAGAACACGCGCAAATAGAATGACCTCTAGGCTTTGCGCTGCCCAAGCCACGGCAGCGCCGAGGATATAAAGCCCGCTGGCAAACAGGATTAGCGGCTTGCGGCCATAGGCGTCAGAAAGGGGGCCTGTGAAAAATGTGCCAACCCCCAGCCCCAAAAGGAACATGCTGAGGATAAGCGGCGCTTGCTGAGGCGCGTCGGGGGAGAGTTCGGCGGCAATGGTCGGCAGGGCTGGCAAAATTGAATCGATAGAGAATGCAATCGCCGCCATCATCATGGCCATTAGGGCGACGAACTCGGTCCGGCCCATTTTGAAGGAATCTGAGGAAGGGGGCACGCCGCGCTCCGATAGCTGATCAAAAAATAAAAGGAATTCTTAGTCAGCAGTATCTTCGCGTTTCAAAAGAGGCAATCGGTAACGCGAGGTTAATACCCCGAGGCCACCTTTAGCGAGGGTTGTGGCACCGCATGGAAAGGGCGACGGGCACCGATGATTTCCGCACGCGGCACATAGACCACCTGTGTGACGTCCTCAAAATGGTCAAACTGGCCTCTCCAATCTTCGCCCATGGCAAAGACCGAAACGTTATAATTCACGATATCGGTGTATTTCTGGTTCCAGTCCTGCTCGGCGATGACGCGGCTGACGAAACGGCAGCTTTCCAGCATCAACCGGCGCTGTGCATATGAGGTGACCGATGGCACACCCATTTTTTCGTTATAGGCATCAGTAGAACATCCCACGATCAGTTCGGACCCCAACATAGAAAGGCGTTGAAGCAATCGCGCATGGCCCTGATGAAACAGATCAAACGATCCATAGGTCAGCACAACACGCGAAGACATAGGGGACATCATAATAGCAAAGCCTTTCTCAATTCACCAAACCCCGTGCAAATGCACGACATGAGCGGTAGCGCGACGCATACGTCGCTCTTTGAACGGAAAGGGGGCGTCCCGATGGAACGTAAACCTGATCACTGCCTGCATACCTGCTCATAGGTATTATTATTCATGAGGCTTTTTGCCTCTTAACCAAGATTCTATGGCAGTCAGGCGGGTTATCCTAGCGGATAATGCCAAGGCACATCGCATTGCGGCGATTGTGCAACAGGTCAGGATTCTTGAGTGACTTCGGCGATGACCTTGGCCCATAGCTCGGGTGGTTGTGCGCCAGGCACGGCGTGGCGGCCCCCCACGATAAAGGTCGGGACCGAGTTGATGCCCATCTGCCGGCTATGCGCATCGCGGTCACGGATGGCTTGCATATCTTCGTCAGTCGCCAACAAACGCGCCACAACAGAGGCATCCATTTCGATACTATCTGCAATATCGGTCAGCACTTCGGTATCGCCAATATCGCGGGTATCAACGAAATAGGCTTTGAACAGGGCGGAAACGGCGGCGGTCTGGCGCCCCTCAATGCCCGCCCAGTGGATCAGGCGGTGGGCGTTCAACGTGTTTGGGGTGCGCTGCATCCCTTCAAAGTTGATGTTCAGGCCAGCTTTCTCTGCGTGTTCGACAACGGGCGCATAGGCGCGCACGGCGCCTTCTTTGCCACCGAACTTACCCTCTAGATAGGCGCGGCGGCCCATGCCTTCGGCGGGCATGTCAGGGTTTAGCTGAAAGGGGTGCCATTCGATCAGAAACGGATGATCGGGATGCGCGGCCAAGGCGCGGTCCAGATGCGCCTTGCCGATATAGCACCAAGGGCAGATCGGGTCGGACATGATATCTAGCTTGATCGAATTGGTCATCAGGGGGCCTCGTAGTGCTGGCGCAGCGATCGGCGCAAAATCTTGCCGTTTGCGCCCATGGGCAGCTCTGGCAAATGAATGAACAGGCGCGGCTGTTTATAGCGCGCCAAGTTGGCGCTGGCATAACTGCGCAGCGCGTCTTCGTCTAGGGGGGATGGGGCGGTATAGAAGGCGGCGATCACGCTGACGTCCTCTTTCACCATCACTTCTGCGGCACCAACGGCTGTGATGCCATCAAATCGCGCCAGACAGGCCTCGACCTCAACAGGGGAAACACGAAAGCCGCCCGCATTCATCATATCGTCGTTGCGGCCCAAATAGGTGATTTGGAAATCAGCATCCATGCTGCCCTGATCGCCTGTCAAAAACCAATCGCCTTGCATCTTGGCGGCGGTTTCTTCTGGCGCGTCCAGATAGGCCAACATTAATCCAGGATCACTGCGGTGAACGGCGATTGTACCTTCTTGGCCTAACGCAACGGGGCCGTTGTGATCTAGCAATGCGATATGGCGACCCTGTTGGGGGCGGCCCAAAACGGTGGACGAAACAGGATGGTCGGGCGAGGCCGAGATAAAGGTCGAACATTCCGACATGCCGTAGGCTTCATAAACGGCGGTTCCGGTTGCCTCTTCCCAGCGGGCACAAATCGCGGGCGGCAGTTTTTCACCAGCGCTAAGGCCATGGCGCAGGCTGGGCATTGGGGGGATGTCGGTCTGTTGAAGCAATTGCCGATACACACCAGGCGCTGCGGCGAAAATCGTGGCATTGTTTTCTTGGATGAGCTTGGGTAATTCGGTGGCTGCCGTGTTTGGCGCGGGAATGATCGCCGTTGCGCCAACGGTCCAAGGGTCCATCAGCCCCGTGCCCAGTGTATAGGTCCAGTTGAACGCCCCCGCGTGCAGCATGCGATCATTGCTGTCCAGCCCGTACCAGCCGCTATGCATCATTTTGCGCGCCCAGATGGCGCGGTGGGCGTGTACAACAGCGCGCGGTTTGCCAGAGGTGCCCGACGTATAGATGATATATCCAGCCCGCTCGGGATCACCCATATGATAACGCGCTGGGGGAAGGCTGCGCATTTGGCGCAGAGGATCAAGCTCGATGATCCGCGGATCATCGGGGCAGGCAACAGAAGGGTCGCGCAGGATCAGCTTTGGCGACAAAGTTGCGATCATCGGGGCAACTTCGCGCTCGGTCAGCGCTGATGCCGTCGGGACAGGCACCATCCCAGCAGCAAGCGCGCCAAGATAGGCAAGGGGGAAATCAACCGTATTGCCAAGCCGCATCAAAATGCGATCCCCCGCAACCGCCCCTGCGGATAACAGGCCTGTTGCGGTTCCCAGAACGGCGGCTTCTAATGCGCTGTAAGTCCAGTCTTTTTCACCTAATACGCAAAGGGCAACCTTTTCAGGAACTGCCTGCGCTTTTCCCAGAACATGAGCCGCCATATTGAACGGTGAAGGGCAGGGCGGCGGTGGGCCTTGATCGAAAATTGACAGCATGGCTATCGCTAACCCGCAGCGCTGCGCGTTGCAAGGCGCAGGCCGCGCGGCTATACCAACCGCTATGACAAATGATCCAGCTAAATCCATGATTCAGATCGCCCGCGAAGACGGTGCGGCCCATACCGTACCTCCGGTTGATTTGGGGGCACGTGTTCGCGAATTGCGCAAGGCGCGGGGGTGGACGCTTGAACAAGCCGCAAGCCAAGCTGGGCTGGCCCGCTCGACCCTGTCGAAAATCGAAAACGCGCAGATGTCACCGACCTATGACGCGTTGAAAAAGCTGGCTGTAGGGTTGGAAATATCCGTGCCTCAGCTGTTTACGCCGCCCGCGGCTGAGCAGATCAATGGCCGCATGGCCGTGACAAAATCAGGCGAAGGGGCCGCGCAAGCCACTGCCACCTATGAACACGAGCTGCTGGCGGACAGTCTGCGCAAAAAGAACATGCTGCCTTATCGCGCCCGTATCCGCGCCCGCCAGATGGAGGAATTCGACGGCTGGGTGCGCCATGACGGCGAAGAATTTCTATATGTTCTGACGGGGGTTATTAAGCTCTATACCGAGTTTTACGAACCGATCGAAATGCGGCGGGGCGACAGCGCCTATTACGACGCTGCCATGGGGCATAATGTGATCTCGACTTCGGATGAGGATGCGACGATCCTCTGGGTCACATCACTCGTCTAACAATGGCCCTAGGGTGAAATGCCCGATGAGCACGGCGATCAACTGCATCACGATAAACATTGCGATGTGACCGGGGTAGATGCCCGCAAAGGTATCTGACCAGCCACGTGCAAAAGTTACCGCAGGGTTGGCAAAGCTGGTGGAGGATGTGAACCAATAAGCGCCAGTGATATATAGCGCAACCAGAGTCGGGACCGCCTTTTTCCCCACGTGGATGCCGCCAAAGATGACAAACAGCAGGCCCAAAGTCGCAAGAATTTCCGAGAACCACTGCGCCCCACCAGTGCGGTGCAAGGTTTGGCTCACCTGAAGAACAGGCAGATCAAACATAATATGCGCAGCCCATACCCCCAAAACGCCACCCACAACCTGAGCGATGACAAAGCTCGCAAAAGTCACAAATGTCAGCTCTCCTCGTAGGAAGAAGGCAAAGCTGACAGCGGGGTTAAAGTGGGCGCCTGATCGGTGGCCAAGGACGGTGATGATGACAAACAACATACAGCCGGTGGCGATCGCATTGGCCAGCAGCGCAATCGCGTCATTCCCTTGGGCCAATTCAACGCCCATGATCCCCGATCCAATAACCGAGATAAGCAGCATCGCAGTGCCGACGAGTTCCGCAAATATTTTTTGTGTCATGTGAGTTTGCTACACGCGTTCAAATGCGTCTGCAATGCGGGCCGATCCCGATCAGCAAGTGGGGCGCTTGTGCGGTGCAGGGCGTTATGGCCTTTGCCTCCCCGCTGTGGGCTCGTATTGAAACAGTTTATGACAATTTTTCTGCAGCGGCCCTTTAGCCGATGAGTACTTTATTGATTGTCGTCCCACCACCAAACCTCGGGCATCCATTGGGCGCCATCGCCATAGATTGGTAAGGTTTTTGGGAATTTCATCTGCTTTACATGGGCGACGCGCCCCTCGGTATAGGACCAAAACGGGATGACATAGCGCCCAGCGGTCAGGATCCGATCAAGCGCGCGCGTTGCGGCCACGAAATCCGCGCTGTCACGCGCGTTCAGCATCTCGTCAATCATGGCATCAATCGCAGGGCTGCGCGCGCCCATCAGGTTACGGGACCCTTCCAGATCAGCAGCACCGCTGCCCCAATAAAACTTTTGCTCGTTTCCGGGGCTAAGGGATAGGGCGCGGCGGAAGGGGGTGATATCAAAATCAAACTCGCCCGAACGCGAAAAATACTGTGCATCATCAACGGTTTCGATAGTGGCCGTAATCCCCAGCCGTTCAAGCGCGCGCAGATAAAGTTCGGCAATAGCGATGTCTTCGGTACTGCCTTTGGCAATGAGAATGCTGAACGAAACGGGCGAGCCATCCCCGCGCAACATCTTGCCATTTTCGACGGTGTAGCCAGCGGCCTCAAACTGGGCCATTGCGTTGCGAATGCCTGCGCGGTTGCGGGCCGTGCCGTTGGAAACAGGCAGGTCGTAACCCTCGATCGTGCCGACGGGCAGGGTATCTTGATAAGGCAGCAGCATTTCAGCAACGCGGCCTTGGGCGGGGCCACTCTCTTTTCCCAAAACGGAGTTTGAGAAATACGAAGTGATCCGTGGCTGGGTGTTACCGGTTAAGGTGTCATTGATGTATTCAAAGTTAAACGCATGGATCAGCGCATCACGGATACGCCAATCGTCAAAAGGCGCGCGGCGGGTGTTCATGACAAATCCGGTCATGCCTGACGGCTTTTGATGTGGAATAACCGATTTAACGATGTCGCCATTTGTCACCGCAGGAAAGGTATATTGGCTCTCCCAGCTTTCTGCGTTGAATTCGCGCACTGCGGAAACTTCGCCTACTTTGAACCCCTCGAACAGCACTTTTGAATCGCCGTAAAAGTCCAATTTGATCGTGTCAAAGTTATGCGTACCAGTCCGAAACGGCAGATCAGCGCCCCAATAATCTGGATTACGGGTCAGTTGAACAAAACGACCCGGTTCATAGTCGCCAACAGTATAAGGGCCAGAGCCGATCGGGATGTCCTGAACCGGCGCATTGGCGATCTCGCGTCCTTCCCACTGGGCCTTGGATAGGATGGGGCGCAATCCTGCCAGCAAAGCCAGCTCGCGGTTTTCGGTGTTAAAGGTCAGTCGAACCGAACGTTCACCCGTTTGTTCGATGCTTTCGATCTGACGATACAGGCTATGGTATTTCGGGTGCCCAACGGTTCCCAAGGTTTCAAAGCTGAAAATAACGTCCTCGACCGTCAGCGCAGAGCCGTCAGAAAAACGGGTATTTTCGCGCAGGGTAAATTCAACCCACGTCCGCTCCTCATCTGTTTCAATCGTTTCAGCGAGTAATCCATAAAGCGTAAAGGGTTCATCCCAAGAGCGCCCCATGAGGGTTTCATGGGTAAAGAAGGGCAGCTGCCAAGGTGAGGTGCCTTTGCGCACAAACGGATTGAGGCTGTCAAAGCCGCCGGTATTGCCCAAAACAATGCCGCCCCCTTTGGGCGCGTCCGGATTCGCATAGGGCAGATGGGTGAAATCCTGACCCAATGCAGGGTCGCCATACATGGAAATAGCATGCTGAGGTTCAGCATGAACGGCGATTCCCCAAAGAATCAGTGAAGACAGGGTCGTAAATCCCCGTGCAATCGGGAAAAAATCTAAAGCCATTTTCGAAACAATCCTGCGCTGCCCTTTTTTTTATTACCCAAACCTCTAACGAGGTCTGCTCGAAGGCGCAAACTTTATGCTTGGCGTTTAGACCATAATTCCTTATAAAGACCTTACTGCTCGATAGGTTTCTTGCCTGTATGAAACCTGCCTCAATAACTTGACGCCCGCCTTGTGCGGGCGTTTTTTTTGTTTAGGGGATGCGGCTTTGCGCTATTTTTTGACGAAGGGTATCCGCGCAGTCGTGCGTTATTTTGTTGGAAATTCCCGTATTTTATAGGTTTTCGATCCTTTTAAAGGGCTGTGCTGAAATCATCAGCTGATGTTTACGCCTTAGTCTGCGCAGAAAGGCGGCGCGTCATGCGTGGGCTTTATCTGTTGACCAAAATGGATACCGATTCTCTTGTTTTTGGCAGAGCATTCTGCTGCGGGCAGAAAGATCGCCTATAGAGGTAAAGATGGGGTCAATTTTTTGTGCGGGCTGCGGTTATTGGTGATGTATTTGTGAAAAGACCAAAGTGTTATCGGCCTTTCGCACCTGCGGCATAAACAGTATCAAATAACAAACTTATATGGAGAACGATCATGGCTCTTACCTATGACTTGTCTGGCAAAACCGCCGTTATTACGGGCTCGAATTCTGGTATTGGATTGGGCATCGCCCAAGAACTGGCAAAGGCAGGGGCCGACATTGTTCTAAACTCCTTTTCGGATCGCGAAGAAGATCACGCGCTGGCCGCGCAGATTGCCAAAGAAACAGGGGTAAAGGCGCGCTATATCAAGGCGGATATGTCTAAAGGGGATGAGTGCCGCCAATTGATCGAAGAAGCGGGTGTTTGCGATATTCTGATTAACAACGCGGGCATTCAACACGTTGCGCCTATTCCTGAATTCCCGACATCAAAGTGGGATGCCATCATCGCGATTAACCTTAGCTCGGCTTTTCACACATCAGCCGTGGCCTTGCCAATGATGCGCAAAGCGGGCTGGGGCCGTGTGATCAACGTGGCCTCTGCACATGGGTTGACCGCATCGCCCTATAAATCCGCCTATGTCGCGGCCAAACACGGTATCGTGGGCCTGACCAAAACCACTGCTCTGGAAACCGCCGAAGAGCCGATCACCGCAAACGCGATCTGCCCCGGATATGTTTTGACGCCGCTGGTGGAAAGCCAAATTCCCGACACGATGAAGGAATACGACATGAGCCGCGAAGACGTGATCAAAAACGTTATGCTCAAACGTCAGCCAAGCAAGGATTTTGCAACCGTTGAGCAGTTGGGCGGCACAGCTGCCTTCTTGTGTTCTGCGGCGGCGGATCAGATTACTGGAACACAGATCAGCGTTGATGGCGGCTGGACCGCTCTTTGATCCTTATGTGCGCCCAGAACGCGGGCGCACAACCTCTCTGACCTAAAAGGGCACCCCATGGCCAAGGCGACAAAAAAGATCAATCTGGCGCTTCAGGGCGGCGGCGCCCATGGCGCGTTTACATGGGGGGTACTGGACCGGCTTTTGCAAGAGGATGATCTAGAGATTTGCGGCATGTCTGGCACCTCTGCCGGTGCGCTGAATGGCGCGGCGCTTAAATCAGGGATGATTTCAGGCGGCCGTCAGGGGGCACGGGATAATCTGGAATGGCTCTGGATGCAGGTGGCAGGTGTTTCGGATCTGCGCATGGGCGACTGGATGGCTCCGTTTGGCCTGCAAGTCCTGAGCAAGCAGATCGAATATAGTATGCCCTTTGCCATGGGCGATGCGATGACGCGAATGATGTCGCCTTATTCTTATGGGCCTCTTTATAAAAACCCGCTGCGCGACATTGTGGAAAAGTTTAATTATGAACAGGTCTGTGACGATCATCAGCCGGTGTTTTATGTCGGGGCTACCCGCGTTCGGAACGGTAAAATCCGCGTATTCGAAGGGGATGAGATCGGACCAGATGCCTTGATGGCCTCGGCCTGTTTGCCCACTGTTTTTCAAGCGGTTGAGATTTTTGACAAGAAAACAGATCGCAAGGAAGCGTTTTGGGATGGTGGATTTACGGGCAACCCTGCCTTGTTCCCGCTGTTCAATCCAAAACTTCCCGAAGACATTGTTATCATTAACATTAACCCACTAGAGCGCGACACCATCCCGACGACACCTCAGGAAATCCAGAACCGTGTCAATGAGATCAGCTTTAACTCCAGCCTGCTGCGCGAATTGCGCGCGATTGAATTTGTGCAACGTTTGATCGAGGAAGGCACGGTCGAGTCAGGCAAGATGAGCCGCGTTCGTATCCACATGATTGCGGATGACGTTCTGATGGGGAAACTATCGGCGGCGACCAAGATTGTGCCAAATCCAACGGTGATTGGTCAGCTGAAAACCGCAGGCCATGCCGCAGCCGAGGCATTTCTGCGCGATGACGTGGATAACATTGGCAAGCGCAGCAGCGTAAACCTGCTAGAGATGTTCGCCTAGCGGCGCGCGTTTAGGTCGGCGATGGGTTCGTCGCCGTTTTCCTGCGCTTTGGGGTTGGGGTAAACCAGCCCAGCCGAGATCACCAATTTGGCGGAATCCTCTACAGACATGTCCAACTCGATCACATCGCGTCTGGGGAGAAACAGCAAAAAGCCCGAGGTCGGGTTTGGCGTTGTCGGTAGGAAAACCGATAACATCTCATCCGAAGGGTCTGATTTTTCAGCAATTTCCGCTTTTGCGCCAGTCGAGATAAACCCGATCGCCCAAATACCTTTGCGCGGATATTCGATCAGGCAGGCTGTTTCAAAGCTCCGGTCGTTCTGGGCAAAGATCGTTTCGGAAATTTGTTTGATGCCGGAATAGATCGAGCGCACAACAGGGGTGCGTTCCACCAGCCCTTCGGCAAAGTGGATTGCCGAGCGCCCAATCAACCCCTTGGCGATCCAGCCCACCAAAACCGTGAACAACAAAAAGATAACCACGCCGATGCCGCGCACGTTGATCTGCACCAGCGGATCCAGCCCCAGCAAATCCTGAATAAGGCGATCAGGGTGATATTTGAGCGGCACCAAAGGCAACACAAAGCCATCGATCCAGCCCACAACGCTCCAGATCAGCCAAATCGTCAGGCCCACCGGCGCAATCACGACCAGACCGGTTAGGAAGTTCCCTCGGGCCCGTGAAATTAATCCACGTTTTTGTGGGCTAATTGGATCAGGATCAAATGGGGTATTCATAGTGAGGGTGGTTTCCGGAAAGTAACTGGTCTGATTGTATAGCTATGCGTTGGTTTACGCAGTAACAATGGCAAGAATTGGCGAAATCTAGGGTTTGGTGCCTATTTCTAGGGCAATTTTCGCCGCCAGACGTGCATTGTTGCGCACCAGTGCAATGTTTGCCTCTAAGGAACGGCCATTTGTCAGCTCGAATATGCGTTGCAACAAATAAGGTGTGACGCCTTTCCCGACAATTCCCGCCTTATCCGCATCGGCCTGCGCGGTTGCGATAATCGGGGCGAGTTCGGCAGCAGGGATTTCGGCATCAACAGGAATTGGGTTGGCGATCAGCTGACCACCAGGAAGCCCCATAAGGCCGCGCATTTCATGGGCGCGGGCAATCTGGGCAGGGTCATCCATGCGCAAAGGCGCTTTCAACTTGGAACCGCGCGACCAAAAGGCGGGAAAATCATCTTGGCAATAGGCAATAACAGGCACGCCTTGGGTTTCCAGAACCTCCAGCGTTTTGGCGACATCCAGAATGGCTTTGGCGCCCGCTGCGACAACGGTAACGTCGGTTT
This sequence comes from Sulfitobacter donghicola DSW-25 = KCTC 12864 = JCM 14565, assembly GCF_000622405.1. Classification (NCBI taxonomy): domain Bacteria; kingdom Pseudomonadati; phylum Pseudomonadota; class Alphaproteobacteria; order Rhodobacterales; family Roseobacteraceae; genus Sulfitobacter; species Sulfitobacter donghicola. The sequence continues at coordinate 3,165,134 of NZ_JASF01000005.1, read as the reverse complement.
GGGCCAGTTCCATCAAATCGGCCGAGATGTCGAAACTGTCTTCGGCCCCTTTGTGAACGCCGCCGATGCCGCCCGTTGCAAAAACCGCGATACCCGCCAGTTTTGCCGCGATCATTGTTGCCGCAACCGTGGTTGCGCCCGTGCCACCAGTCGCAATGCAGGCAGCAATATCGGCACGGCTCAGCTTTGCGACGCCTTTGGTTTGGGCGAGGGTCGTAAGCTCATCATCATCCAAACCGATGTGGAGGGTGCCATTCATCACGGCAATGGTTGCCGGAACCGCACCAGCGGCGCGGATGTCACCTTCGACCAGACGCGCGACCTCGACGTTTTGTGGGTAGGGCATGCCGTGGGTGATGATCGTGCTTTCCAGCGCAACGATGGCCGTGCCGTTTTCGCGTGCTGCGGAAACTTCGGCGGAATAGGTGATCGGGATCATATGGTTGTCTCTCCGGAAACATAAAGGGCTGCGGCGGATAATGCCTCATCCAGTGCATCGCCTGCACAAAGGCCGCGTAATTCAGCAGCGATATGGGCTGCCATAAACGTATCACCCGCACCTGTAACGCGGGTGACGGAAACAGGGGGAGGGGTTTGGCTGACGATGTCATCGGGGGTGGCCACGGTGGCGGGGTTGCCGCCATCGGTGACAACCGCGCGCGCCGCGCCGCGCTCTAGCAGCGTTTTTGCCGCATCTTGCGAGCTGTCAAATTGCATTTGGCACAACAGGCTGGCCTCTTCGAGGTTGACGTATAGCGTGCCGCGACCCGTTTGCACAAAAGGGCTAAGGCGCAGCGCCTTGCCCGGGGATGCGGGGGCAACGCGCAAATCAGCCTGCGCCAAAAGGGGGCTCTGCGCCATCTGGGACAACAGATCAATTGTCAGGTTTCCATCAAGAGCGATAGCACCTGTATAGGGTTCACTTGCAGCTTCCAGCGGGCGCAGGATTTTGTCGCCTGCGGCTTCTAGCGAATGGGCATCGGCAATGGCGGCGATCAAACCGTTTGACCCCTCAACAGCCATATATTGATCGGTCGGCAGATCATCCGAGCGATAGATCAAATCCGTGCCAAGCCCACGTGCGTTACAGGCAGCAATCAGGGCCTCGCCATCCGCATCCCGACCAACCGCGCTGAGCAGGCTGGGGGAAAGGCCAAAACGCCTAAGCGCCATGGCGATGTTCAGCGCCACACCGCCGGGCAGGCGGGTGATGCGGCCCGGCATGTCAGAACCTTGGCGCATCGCGGCGTCAGATCGCCCGATTACATCCCAAAGAACGGAACCAATACATAGGATTTGAGGAGTATCTGTCATATCTGCGGTTTTGACGCCAAGTGGTAAGACGCGCAAGCGCTTTACCTGCTATTTATCGGGAACTGCAAAAGTCATTGAGGCCCATAGCGTTTCCCAGATCGGGCCAGCCTCGGCTGTGGTCGCATTTGCGGCTTTTCGTAGAACAACGGCGTCTAACAAATAGCTGTGGCCGGTTTTGACAGGTATGGCGGCAATGCCTTTGGCATCGGTGCGCTGGATCGACACGCTCACCAGACCTGCGGCATCTTTTGCGTATATCTCGATCTGGGCATCCCTGCGCGGGGTTCCAAGGTACTGTAACGAAACATCAAATACGCCATCAAACCCGTCGCGATATGGGTTGTCCAGCGCGATGAATTCCGTCTCAAGCCCCATTGCGCGGTCATCTCCTTCGCCATGGCCAACCGCTATCAGGGATTTTGAATGACGGGTGTAGGATTCGCGAAAATTCTCTTTGGCCCAACCGCGGTTCTCATGGGTCGCTTGGGCCTGTTGAAAATCCTTATGCTGGATGAAATTCACGAACTTCTCCCATTCGCGGTAGGTCACGATAGAGGGGGCCGCTTCGTGGGTGATGATCATCAACCCGTCTTTCGCAGGGGCAGGAAGCTGGATTGCGGGGCGGTCGCCCATCCTGCCGATGATCTCGGTTGTGTCCTTTCCCAGCGAAACATCCAGCCGCGTGGTGCGGTTTTCAAAATAGGGCTGGCTGACGCCTTCAAATTTTTGACCGTTCTTCAGCTCCGCGACAAAAGGGCTTTCTTTTTGGACTTGAAACTTTGGCGGTTCGATCCAAAACTCATGGGCCAAAGCCGCGGATGACAAAAGCGCCGTGGCACTTACAAAAGAAAAAAGACGGGTGAGAAACATGAAGCGATGGTCCTTGTGGTTGATGACAAAGCTGACAGCCGCGCTGATGATGTCAAGCACACTGGCCCATGCACACGAAGTTGTGCCCACGATTGCCGATCTGACCGTAGAGGATGGCAAGGCGGAACTCACTTTGCAAATCAACCTCGAAGCCTTCTTGGCAGAGGTTAACCTCAATGAATTTGAAAACATAAACGACGCGCCGCAGGCTCAGGGCTATGATACGCTTAGGGCGATGCCTGCGGATGCTTTGGCCGAACAAGCGGGGCAGTTGCTGCCGAAATGGAATGCGCTGCCTGTGTTAAGTATGGGCGGCAAGGCGCTGACTTTAAACAGTATTGATGTTTCCGTTCCCACCGTTTCGGATTTTGAGCTGGCACGCGTCACCTCATGGGTTTTGCAGGCTCAAGGGGTTGAGCCAGGAAAGCTAACCGTCGCTTGGCCCTATGGCAGCGGCGATATGGTTCTGCGCCAGCAGGGGGTGGACGAGCCGTTTACAGGGTTGATCAACGGTGGTGGCCTTGCCGAGATTTCACTGAGCGGGGGGGATGCGCTGAGCGGGTGGCAAACGTTTGTGTCATACATCCCAGTCGGGTTTGATCACATCTTGCCTAAAGGGTTGGATCACATCCTGTTTGTCTTGGGGCTGTTCTTTCTCTCGACGCGGTTGCGTCCGCTGATCTGGCAGGTCAGCGCGTTTACCTTGGCCCATACGGTTACCTTGGCGCTGGGGGCGCTGGGGCTTGTGAATGTACCGGGCAGCATCGTTGAGCCGCTGATCGCGGCCTCGATTGTCTATGTCGCGGTCGAAAACATCTTTGCCTCTGGGCTAAACCCGTGGAGGGCCGTGGTGATCTTTGGTTTTGGCCTGTTGCACGGCCTCGGCTTTGCTTCGGTGCTGGGTGATTTTGGCCTGCCGTCAGGGCAGTTTGTGCCCGCGCTTATCGGGTTCAACATCGGGGTTGAACTGGGCCAGCTGACGGTGATTGCCATTGCCTTTATCGCGGTAGGCTGGGCGATCCGCAAAAGCTGGTATCGCCGCGCCATCGCGATCCCTGCATCCTGCGTAATCGCAGCGATCGGCGCCTATTGGGTGGTCGAGCGGACGTTGCTGTAACGCTGCTTAGCCGATTGCAGACCAAAGCGTGGTCAGGGCGGCCAAAGGATCGTCCTGACCCCAGATTTCATTGCCAATGCCAAAGAAATCCGTTTTCGGCGCAAGTTTCGCGATCATCTCAACATCGAGATGGCCTTCGGCCACGCAGGGAACTTCGATCACTTCGGACCACCACTGAAACAGGTCTTCTTCGGCCACTTCACCGTCACCCAAGGCGGTTTCTTTAACGGGGCCAAAGGAAATGTAATCCGCGCCAGCTTCGCCTGCACTCATCCCGTCATGACGCGATCCTGCGCAGAAACTGCCAACAATAGCGTCTGCGCCCAAAGTTGTGCGCGCATGGCGAACCGAACGTGCTGCATCAGTCAGGTGCACACCGTCCAGACCAAGGCGCTCTGCCAGTAAAACATGCTCGGCGATGACCAGCGCCACGTCACGGGCATCGGTGATCACGCGCAGCGTATCAGCGGCGCGCGACAGCTCGCTTTCGTCTGTGGTGGATAACGCAAGGCGCACGCAAGCCGTTTCATGGGTGTCCAGAATACTTGCCAACACATCGGGAAAGCTCTCCAGCTCAAGCGCGGGAGGTGTGATGAGGTATAGCTGCGGCTGTTCTGGTGCGTCTTGCATGTCGAAATGTCCTTTGGGTGGCTTAGGGCTGATTAGCGTAATCTGGATCAGGATGGAAACGTTAATCCGCTGCTTGCTTCATATTGGCAAGGGCAGGGGCGCGGGGTAAGAGACTGTCTATGAGAGTAGAAACACCACCCACCCCGAGCTTTGTCCTTGTGCGCCCCCAGATGGGCGAAAACATCGGCGCGGCTGCCCGTGCCATGCTGAATTTCGGCTTGGATCATATGCGTATCGTCAACCCGCGTGATGGCTGGCCCAATCAATCGGCTGTTGCGATGGCCTCTGGCGCTGGCCGTGTTTTGGATGCGGCCCAAGTTTCGCCAGACCTGCCGGATGCGCTGGGGGATTGTAATTTTGTCTTTGCCACCACAGCGCGGGATCGTGACCTGACCAAACCCGTCTACACGCCAGAGGCCGCAATGGCGCTGGCGGCGGAAAAGATCGCTGCGGGTGAACGGGTGGCCGTTCTATTTGGCCCCGAACGTGCGGGCCTCGAAAACGACGACATCTCGCGCGCGAATGCGATTGTTTCTGTGCCTGTGAACCCCGAGTTCGCCTCGCTGAATCTTGCGCAGTGCGTTTTGCTGATGGGCTATGAATGGATGCGCCAGCAGGGCAACCATACGCCTGTGGTACAGGAAATGGCGGGCACCGATTGGGCGGACCATTCCGAGATTGAGCATCTGGCGAAACATTATGAGGAACGGATGGAAGACGCGGGCTTCTTTTTCCCCGAACACAAGGCTTCCTCGATGAAGACGAACTTGCGAAACATGTGGAGCAGGCTGCCGCTGACCCGCGCGGATGTGCAGATGCTGCACGGAACCTTGCGGCAGATGGTCCGTTGGAAGGAACGCGACTAGACCCCGTTGGCGCGTGCAACTACCAAAGACATAAGAAGATTACGAAGAGAGGGCGACATGGCCAGCAATCGAAAGCTATTTGAAGACGTCGGTGCCCAAGCGGCAAAGCCGGTGGCGACAAAAGGGGTGATTGACGCAGGGCGCGGTGGCGCGCGTGGCGCGATCCGGATCTGGCTGATGGTGCTGTTTGCGCTGGTCTTTGTGATGATCCTGATCGGCGGCGCAACGCGTTTGACCGACAGCGGCCTCAGCATCACCGAATGGCGCCCGTTCACAGGGGCGATGCCGCCGATGAACACCGCCGATTGGCAGGCCGAATTCGCCAAATACCAAGAGATCGATGAATTCCGCCTCCAAAACAGCTGGATGACGCTGGCTGATTTCAAACTGATCTATTGGTGGGAATGGGGCCATCGGCAGTTGGGCCGAGTGATTGGCCTTGTCTGGGCCATTGGGTTTCTGTGGTTTTTGCTGCGCAAACAAATCCCGACAGGCTGGACGCCAAAGCTGTTGTTGCTGGGGGGGCTTGGTGGCCTGCAGGGCGCGATTGGCTGGTGGATGGTATCCTCGGGCGTTACTTCGGGAACGGACACGACGGATGTGCATAGCGGCCGTTTGGCCGTTCACCTTGGGCTGGCCTTTGTCATTATGGGGTTTATCACGTGGTATGCCCTTAGCCTTGGCCGCACTGAGCGTGATCTGATGCAGGCACGCCGCGCCAAAGAGGGTAAGCTGTTTGGCCTCTCCACCGGTCTGTTGCATTTCGCATTCTTGCAAATCCTGATTGGTGCGCTGGTGGCTGGGATCGACGCGGGACGCACCTATACGGATTGGCCGCTGATGGCTGGGCAGATCTTTCCACCGCAGGCCTTTGCGCTAGAGCCGTTCTGGAAGAACTTTATCGAGAACCCCGGGCTGGTGCAGTTTATTCACCGCGTGACGGGGTATCTGCTGTTTGCCTTTGCTGTTGTTGTCTGGCTGCGCGGACGTGCCTCAACCCACCCAAACACACGGTTTGCCTTTAACGCCACCTTTGCGGCGATTGCGCTGCAAGTTGTTCTGGGCATCACCACAGTCCTGTATGAGGCGCCGTTGACCATCGCGCTGATGCACCAAGGCTTGGCCGTATTATGCTGGGTCTTGATCCTGCGTGCGCGCCATCTATCCCTTTACCCCATCGCCACTTCGCTCAGAGGAGCAACAAAATGACCGCATATGATGATCTGATGGCTTTCACCCGTGATACACAGGCCCTTGGGCAGGTGGCTGGAAGGCTGGGATGGGATCAGGAAACCATGATGCCGCGCGGTGCCGCGCCCCAACGTGCCGAAGAAATGGCCGCGATGGAAAGCATCCTGCATGCGCGCCGCATTGATCCACGTGTGGGCGAATGGCTGGAAGCGATCGACCCCAAGACGCTGGATGAAGTTGGCCAAGCCAACCTGCGCCACATCCGCCGCAGCTTTGATCGCACCAGCAAGATCCCCGCAGCATTGGCGACACGGTTGGCCAAGCTGACTTCGGCGTCACAAGGCATCTGGGCCGAAGCACGCGAAGCGGATGACGTCAGCGCCTTTGCCCCGACATTGGCCGAAGTCATCATGCTGAAACGCGAAGAAGGGCAGGCATTGGCCGCAGGTGGCGATGTTTATGACGCCATGCTGGACGACTATGAACCCGGTACATCGGGCGCCGACCTAGAGGCGATGTTCGGCGCGATGCGCCCTGTCTTGTCTGAACTCCGCGCAGCTGTGCGAGAGGCGAAAGGGCCAGAGGCGATATCGGGTGATTTCGATGAAGGGGCGCAGATGAAGCTGACCCGTCAACTGGCCAAAGCATTCGGCTATGACATGACGCGCGGGCGGGTGGATAAGGCCGTTCACCCGTTCTCTTCCGGTTCCGGTATGGACGTGCGGATCACCACACGCACCAACCCCGCTGATCCGTTCAACTGCCTGTATTCAACCATCCACGAAGTCGGCCATGCAGCCTATGAGCAGAACATCAGCTCGGATTACTTGCTAACGCCGCTCGGCAATGGGGTGAGCATGGGCGTGCATGAAAGCCAAAGCCGGATTTACGAAAACCAGATCGGCCGCAGCCGCGCCTTTACAGGCTGGTTGTTTGGCCAGATGAAAGATGCCTTTGGTGATTTCGGCGTAAAGAACGAGGATGATTTCTATGGCGTGGTGAACCGCGTTGGCGATGGCTATATCCGTACCGAAGCGGATGAATTGCAGTATAACCTACACGTCCTTTTGCGCTTTGACCTAGAGCGCGCGCTGATGTCGGGTGACCTTCAGGTGAGCGAACTAGAGACCGCATGGAATGACCGTTTCGAGGCCGATTTCGGCTATGCGGTCGACAAAGCATCAAATGGCGTGTTGCAAGACGTTCATTGGTCTGTTGGCCTGTTCGGCTATTTCCCGACCTATAGTTTGGGCAATGTTTACGCGGGTTGCCTGAACGAGGCGATGCGCAAGGCGCTGCCAAATCTGGACGCAGAACTGGCCAAAGGCGACACATCCTCAGCGACCAATTGGTTAGGCGCAAATGTTCAAACCCACGGTGGCCTGTATGAGCCACGCGCGGTGATCGAACAGGCATCGGGGCAAGCCCCATCCGAAGCCCCATTGCTGGGATATCTCAAGGAAAAGTTCAGCGGTATTTATAACCTCTGAAGAGAAACTGATGGTTGAAAACGCGCAACGCCTGCACCTTTGGCGCTGCGCGCCCCTAGATCAACGCCATCCGTTCAGACCGCTCAGGGTCTGGGAAGGGGCGGTAAAGGCCAAAACTGCTGTGCTTGATAAGGTCGTGAACAGCGCGGTGCATGCGTTCAACCTCTTCTTCATGAGAGCCGCTTAGGCGGAAGGCCTGATCTAGCTGCGCCATATCTTCGACTTCAATTTCCAGAATGAAATCCGCGTGCTGATCCGAGGCGAGGTTCAGCTTGCGGCGCATCAAACGCCAGCTTTGGATTTTGCCTGCATCTTTTAGATGGTTCATCCACTTTTCGAGAGCCATCGAAAACCCAAGCGCTTTGGAATCTTCTTTGAGGTCGATCATACAATGATAAAGGTTCATCCAAGCTCCTTACGTGGTTGTTGCATCGCAAGATGTAGCAGTTAGGTTACCTATCGGTTAAAGGTGGCCCCCTTATTTCGCAGCAGTTTTCGACGCGCTTGGTTTATTGGCGGGTATGACACCTTGCCGATGGGTTAGAAGGGGCCGTTGGTTCGATTGAACGAGCTTGGAGGCAGTTTATCCAGCTACCAGTTATGCGGCTCATTTCTGAGGGCTCTCCAACTAAAAAGAGCCGCCTCAATTTGAAGCGGCTCTTTTGGGTTTGAATGGTCGAAAGGTTTACTCGGCGGTATCGCCTTCACCTTCAACAACATCTTCGTCGCCTTGGTCTGCAATCCACGCAACTGATACGACAACTTCGTTCTTGCCAGTGTCAAAGACCTTTACACCGCCAGCGCTGCGCGAGCGGAAGGAGATCCCCTCAACAGGCACGCGGATCGACTGGCCCTTGGAGGTGGCCAGCATGATCTGGTCTTCCATCTCAACAGGGAAGGAAGCCACGATCTGGCCGCCGCGCATGGCTTTGTCCATCGCAGTGACACCCATGCCACCACGACCGCGCAGCGGGTAATCAAGGCTTGAGCTCAGCTTGCCTGCGCCGCCTTCGGTGATGGTCAGGATCAGGTTTTCAGCGGCAGACATTTCTGCATAACGCTCCTGCGACAGGGGCATATCGGCGTTGCCTTCTTCCTCGTCAACGGTGTCTGCATCATCCGCGATACCCGCCATGGCGCGGCGCATCTTCAGATAAGCAGCGCGTTCGTCGCTGCCTGCGTCAAAGTGGCGGATGATCGACATGGAGACAACTTTGTCATCACCGTTCAATTTGATTCCGCGCACACCAACCGAATTACGGCTGTTAAACACGCGCACATCAGTGGCACGGAAACGGATCGCACGGCCCGAATTGGTCACCAGCATCACATCGTCATCATTGCTGGCGATACGTGCGTTGATCAGGGTGGTGCCCTCATGCTCGTCCTCGAATTTCATCGCGATCTTGCCGTTACGCATGACGTTGGTGAAATCAGACAGTTTGTTGCGGCGCACGGTCCCTGCGGAGGTGGCAAAGACCACCTGCAGATCGTCCCATTCTTTTTCATCACGGTCTACTGGCATGATCGCGGCAATAGAAACGCCTGTCGGGATCGGCAGAATGTTCACAATAGCCTTGCCTTTGGAGGTCCGGCTACCTTGGGGTAGGCGCCACGTCTTGAGCTTGTAAACCATCCCGTCCGTCGTAAAGAACAGCAGCTGCGTGTGTGTATTGGCCACAAAGAGGGTCGTCACAACATCCTCTTCTTTGGTGGCCATACCAGACACACCTTTGCCGCCACGACGCTGGGCGCGGAAATCAACCAGCGGGGTGCGCTTGATATAGCCGCCCGAGGTCACAGTCACGACCATGTCTTCGCGTTCGATCAGGTCTTCGTCGTCCATATCACCAGACCAATCAACGATCTCGGTGCGGCGTGGGACGGCGAACAGGTCTTTGACCTCTTGCAGCTCGTCACGGATGATCGACATGATGCGATCACGCGAGCCAAGGATTTCGAGGTATTCTTTGATCTTGGCGGCCAGTTCTTCCAGCTCGTCTGTAACTTCTTTGACACCGATCTGTGTCAGACGCTGCAGGCGCAATTCGAGGATGGCGCGGGCCTGTGTTTCGGACAGGTTATAGGTGCCATCGTCGTTGGCCGTATGTGTCGGATCGTCGATCAGCGCGATATAGGGCAGGATGCCTTCGGCGGGCCAGCGGCGTGTCATCAATTTGCTACGCGCCTCGGCGGCATCCGCGGATGAGCGGATGGTTGCAACAACTTCGTCGATGTTGGTAACCGCAACAGCCAAACCGCACAGGATATGGCTGCGCTCGCGCGCTTTGCGCAGCAGATAGGCGGTGCGGCGGGCCACAACGTCTTCGCGGAAATCGATAAAGCTGGTGAGGAAGCGGCGCAGCGTCAGCGTTTCTGGACGGCCACCGTTCAGCGCCAGCATGTTACAGCCGAAATAGGTCTGCATCGGCGTAAAGCGGAAGAGCTGGTTCATCACCACTTCGGCTGTGGCGTCCCGTTTCAGTTCGACAACAACACGCACACCATTGCGGTCGGATTCATCCTGAACATGGGCGATGCCTTCGATCTTTTTATCGCGCGCGGCCTCGGCGATCTTTTCGATCATGGAGGCTTTGTTCACCTGATAGGGGATTTCGTCGATGACAATCGCCCAGCGGTCTTTGCGGATTTCCTCGATACGGGTTTTCGAGCGCACAATAACGCTGCCACGCCCTTCTAGGTAGGCTTTGCGCGCGCCAGAACGGCCCAGCATGATGCCACCAGTGGGGAAGTCAGGGCCGGGGACGTAATCGATCAACTGCTCGGAGGTCAGGTCAGGCTCTTCGATCAGGGCGAGACAGGCGTCGATCACTTCGCCAAGGTTATGGGGCGGAATGTTGGTCGCCATGCCGACAGCAATACCACCAGCACCGTTGACCAGCATGTTCGGGAAACGGGCAGGCAGAACGGTAGGTTCTTTCTGTTTGCCGTCATAGTTGTCTTGGTAATCAACGGTATCTTTGTCGATATCGGACAGCAGGAAGGCAGCAGGTTTATCCATGCGTACTTCGGTATAACGCATCGCGGCGGGGTTATCGCCGTCCATCGAGCCAAAGTTGCCCTGACCATCCAGCAAAGGCAGCGACATGGAAAAGTCCTGCGCCATGCGCACCAGCGCATCATAGATCGCGCTATCGCCATGCGGGTGGTACTGACCCATCACATCCCCAACAGGACGCGCTGATTTGCGATAGGCCTTATCCGAGGTATTCCCCGTTTCATGCATCGCAAACAAAATGCGGCGGTGAACGGGTTTCAACCCGTCCCGCAGATCAGGAATGGCGCGGCTGACGATAACCGACATCGCATAGTCGAGATAGCTGGTGCGCATCTCGTGTTCGATGGTGACCGATGGCCCGTCGTACACAGGGCGTTCGGGGCGGTTTTCGTCTTCGTTTTCAGGTGTTTCCGGCGTGTCGCTCAATGTCTGTCCCAGCTTTGCTGATATCTTCTATATCTTGGGGGTCAGTATAGCGCGAAGCCCAGATAAGGTGCAATCCTATTGCGTAAAATGCGGCCCTTGTCGGGGTGAATTTTACAAAGACCTTAGCCGCTGGCTGGTGCGGCTTTGGCTGAGAGCGGAAAACTGACGCCACGTTTTGCTGCTCAGGGCGGGTCAGATGGGTAAGCTTGCTGAAAACGGAGGAGGAATAAGAATGCAACGGCTGTTAACCGACCATAAAAACATCACGTCAACTCAGATCGAGGACATCCCCGCGCAGGTTTTGGAGGCGGGGCAGGCGCGCTTGAAGCTGGATAGCTTTGCCTTAACCTCAAATAACGTCACCTATGCGGCTTCGGGATTTGCCATTGGGTATTGGCATTTCTTTCCCACAGGGATCGACGGGCAGGGGCTGGTCCCTGTCTGGGGGACGGCAGAAGTGGTTGAAAGCAACAGCGATGCCTTGGCTATTGGTACGCGGCTTTATGGGTTTTATCCCTTCGCGGATGAGTTGGTGATGACGCCAGAGGCTGATGGCCATGGCGGAATTGTTGATGCCGCGCCACACCGTGCTGAATTGCCTGCCGTGTATAACCGATACGCGCCAATTCGATCAGGCGAGGCATCTGAGGATCACATGCGCGCCTTGCTTCAACCACTGCTGGCGACATCATATCTGTTATATGATTGGTTGATGGATAATGATTGTTTCGGGGCGACCCAAATCATCATCGGTAGCGCCTCGTCCAAGACGGGGCTTGGCCTGTGCAAATATCTGGCCGAGCAGGAAAGCCGCGAATACCGCATCGTTGGCCTGACCTCGGCACGCAACAAAGACTTCGTGCTGGGCCTTGGTGCGTGTGATCAGGTTTTAACCTATGAAAAGATTGCACAGCTTGATCCGCAGCCCTCGGTCTATGTTGATATGTCTGGTAATGCGCTGGTAAAGGCGCAGGTGCATTCCGTGCTGGGGGAGCACCTCAAACACTCATCAGCTGTTGGGATTAGCCATTGGGACCAGTTCCAGCCCCAAACCGTGGTCGAGGGCGTAAAGCCGCAGTTCTTTTTTGCGCCAGCCCAGATCGCCAAACGGCGCGAAGAATGGGGGCCGGGGGTGATTGAAAAACAGATCACGCAAGCGTGGAAGCGCCTTGCCACCGATGCATCGGATTGGCTGGATGTGCAGCTGCATGACGGAATCGCAGAAGCCGCCAAGGTTTATGACGCGCTGGCCAAAGGCACGGCCAACCCGCGGGACGGTCATGTCTTCCGGTTAAAGCGCGATTAACCCGAGCAGCTCGCGCCGCCAAGGACGCAGAATTTAGCGCAGTGGGGGTGGTTGAGCGCGACATCGCGCTCGGCCTCTTCCAGGGTTTCACCCAATTCGAAATCAGGGGAGTAAGCCAAAAGGGTGCAGGCCAGAACAGCCGGCTTTTCCGCGCCGCGCCGTTTGACAACCATACGCGAAGACGAACACATCACCGCGTCAGGTGATTTGTCCAAAATACCCCAACAGGCAGTGGTGATTTCAGGCACCTCGACGGTTTCGTCCATTTCAGGGAAAAGAACTGTCATTGCAGGGTTGTAGGCGTCGATCCTAAAGTCATTTTCGGCAAAGAACGTGGCATATCCTGCGCGGCTATCTGCATCGCTGTCCCCAAATACGGAGCGCCCAGCAACGGCCATGGTAAACCCGTTTTCAGACAGCCACTTCATACCTGTTACGGTCTTGTCAAACGCCCCTTTGCCACGCTCTTCGTCGTGCAGTTCTTTGCTGTAGTGATCCACCGAAATCCTCAGGGTGATCTTGTCAGGATAAGCAGCCTGTAGGCGCAGCAGACCTTCGCGGGATTTCTTGCGCATCATGGGCATCATGGCATTGGTCAGGATCAACACTTCATAGCCCCGCTCCAGCGCGGCTTCGGTCATGTCGATCATTTGGGGGTTCATAAAGGGTTCACCGCCAGTAAAGGCGATTTCATTGACGTTCCAGTTTCGCTCTTCCAATTGATCCAGATATTCGCGCACTTCGTCTGCGGTGATGTAAACCAACGCATCGTTTTTGGGGCTGGAGAGGATATAGCAATTGGTGCATTCGATATTGCACAGGGTACCCGTGTTGAACCAAAGCGTTTCAGGGTTTGTCAGCGCAACAGTCGCACGCGGCTCACCTTTGGCGGTGGTGGCGATGTCTGTGAATTTGCCGTCATTTGCGGTTGCGATATCTTTCACGCTTGCGCACTCCTGTACTTAATCCTGTTACCTAGATGGGGTAGGGTAAGCGCAAAGGCAAGAAAAGAGCGACAGCAAATATGCACAGAGTTGTGAAGTTGCGTTATGCATTCATGTTTGCGCTAACAAATTTGAATTGCATGTGCTAAAGGGGCCGCTAACTGCTGGAAAATTCCGGCTATGGCGATAAACTACGGCAAAAGCTCCATCTTTGATGGGTGAAAGACAAAAGGCATTACAATGGTTTCACGCGTTATTCCTGTTGATCTGTTTGATCTGGTGATTTTCGGCGGCACGGGCGATCTGGCCCGACGCAAGATTTTACCAGGGCTTTTTCGTCGCTTCTGTGCGGGGCAAATGCCAGCCGAGGCGCGGATCATTGGCGCCGCGCGCAGCGAGTTGGACACAAAGGGCTACCGCGAAATGGTCCGTGAGGCGATTGCCGAGTTCGGAGGCGAACAAGCCTGCGGTGACGAGCATCTGGAAAAATTTCTGGGGCAATTGGAATACGTCACCATTGATGCGCGCGGCGATCAGGGCTGGAAAGAGTTACAGCAGCTGGTGGTCGGAACAGATCGGGTTGAGGCCTACTACTTTTCTGTTGCGCCTTCCTTGTTTGGCGACATTGCAGAACGTCTGCAAAAATGGGGTATGGCGGATGACGAAGCGCGCATCGTTGTTGAAAAACCCTTTGGCCGCGATCTGGCTACTGCGCGCAGCCTGAACAAGACGCTAGCGACCTATTTCAACGAAGATCAGATTTACCGGATCGATCATTACCTTGGTAAAGAAACCGTACAGAACCTTATGGCTGTGCGCTTTGGTAACATGCTGTTCGAACCTTTGTGGAACAGCCAATATGTTGATCACATTCAGATTACAGTCGCCGAAACGGTCGGTGTTGGCGGGCGCGGTGAATATTACGACAAATCCGGCGCCATGCGCGATATGGTGCAAAACCATTTGATGCAGCTGCTCTGCCTCATTGCGATGGAACCACCTGCGCAATTTGCGCCAGACGCGGTTCGCGATGAAAAGCTGAAAGTCATTCGCGCGCTGGAAGCTGTTGCGCCCTACCATATCGTTCGAGGGCAGTATCAGGCCGAACCCTGCAACGAATCCGAAAACCCCGGGTATCGTACGGCGGTCGAAAACCCGCGCTCGCGAACAGAAAGCTTTATCGCGCTGCGGACAGAAATCAGTAACTGGCGTTGGGCGGGGACGCCGTTTTACCTGAGGACGGGCAAACGAATGGCCGCGCGATCCTCTGAAATCACAGTTGTCTTCAAAGACACGCCGCACAGTATTTTTGGCGATGAAGCAGGGCGCCATCGCAATGTCCTGTCCATCCGGTTGCAGCCGAACGAGGGCATTACCCTTGGGGTGACCATCAAAGAACCGGGACCAGGCGGTATGCGCCTGATCGACGTCCCCCTTGATATGAGCTTTGCGGAAACGCTGGATCCGGATCATGTGGATCATGTGGATGCCTATGAACGGCTGATTATGGATGTTATCCGCGGGAACCAAACCCTGTTTATGCGCGGTGACGAGGTCGAGGCGGCATGGGCGTGGACCGATCCGATTATTGAGGGGTGGGAGGCGCGCAACGACGTGCCAAAACCCTATGACCACGGAAGCGAAGGACCAACGGATGCAACTGAACTACTGCGCCGTGAAGGCCGCGAATGGCGGAAGGTAAAAGAGTGATTTTCCAAGACTACCCAACCCGTGATGCGTTGATGCAAGCTGTTGCATCCAAATTGGCTGCTGATCTGCAATCCGCTTTGGCCAACCGTGACACCGTTACATTTGCAGTGCCCGGCGGCACCACGCCAGGCCCGGTATTTGATGCCCTGTGCCAGATTGATCTGGACTGGTCGCGGGTACATGTTTTGTTGTCTGACGAACGCTGGGTTCCAGAGGATCACGCGCAATCCAATGCCGCGCTGATCCGATCGCGGCTTTTGCAAGGTTATGCCAGCAAAGCGGCGTTTACCCCTTATTATTCGGCCTCTGATGACATCAACACAGCTGCTGATAAACTTTCACAATCGCTGTCTGCCTTGGGCGCAATTGATGTTTTGCTGCTGGGGATGGGCGCGGATATGCATACGGCTTCGCTGTTTCCAAAAGCTGCTGGGCTAGAGGCCGCAATGGCTGAGGATGCGCAGCTTTTGGTGCCCATTTCTATCGCTGGTCAAGAGGTCCAGCGGTTTTCACTTTCAGCGCCTGCTTTGCGGGCTGCGGGGGCGAAACATATCTTGATTACGGGTGACGAAAAACGCGAGGCCCTCAACCAAGCGAAAGATCTATCCGAGGCAGAAGCGCCCATTCAGATCGTTTTGCCAGATGCCACCGTACATTGGAGCGCAGCATGACGATTTGGAAAACCCTAAGCGCGCAACATGAAAAGGTTGCGGATCGCAGGATCGATAGCCTGTTTGACGATGCTGGCCGCGCTGAGGAATTCTCGGCGCAAGCGGGGGATATGTATTTCGACTATTCCAAAACCAACATTGATGCAGAAACCCGTGAAAGCCTGTTGGCCCTTGCCAAAGAAATGGGGCTAGAGGCCAAACGGGATGCCATGTTTGCAGGCGCGCGCATCAATGAAACCGAAGACCGTGCCGTTTTGCATACGGCTTTGCGCAATCTTGATGGTGGTCCCGTCGTTGTAGACGGCGAGGATGTGATGCCTGCGGTTCTGGAAACGCTTGCCGCAATGCGCCGTTTCGCGGATGAGGTTCGTGCGGGCAAATACACAGATGTTGTGAACATCGGCATTGGTGGCTCTGATCTGGGGCCAGCAATGGCGGTACGGGCCTTGGCACCTTACCACGATGGGCCGCGCTGCCATTTTGTTTCCAACGTTGATGGCGCGGATATCGCGGACACTCTGCACGGTTTGGATGCAAAAACAACGCTGATTATCGTTGCCTCCAAAACCTTTACGACCATCGAGACAATGACAAACGCCAGAACGGCGCGGGCATGGATGCTGGATCACGGTGGCGACCCAAAATCCCAATTTGCAGCCCTCAGCACCGCCGAAGATAAAACCGCCGCGTTCGGAATTGACCCTGCGCGCGTCTTTGGTTTCGAAGATTGGGTCGGGGGGCGATATTCGGTCTGGGGGCCAATTGGCCTGTCCTTGATGATCGCAATTGGCCCCAAAGCATTCGATGCGTTTTTGCGCGGTGCACAGGCGATGGATGTGCATTTCTGCGCCGCCGACCTAAATGAAAACCTGCCAGTTCTGTTGGCCTTGGTCGGCATCTGGCACAATCAGATCGGTGGCAATGCCACCCGTGCCGTATTGCCCTATGATGAACGGTTGGGGCTGCTGCCAAACTATCTTCAACAGCTAGAGATGGAATCAAACGGCAAAGGTGTCTTGCGGGATGGGACGGATACGCCCCGTGATACAGGGCCTGTCGTCTGGGGCGCGGCTGGCACCAACGGGCAACATGCGTTTTATCAGCTGATCCACCAAGGTACCCGTGTTATTCCTTGCGAATTTCTCTTGGCAGCTCAAGGGCATGAGTCCGATCTGGCCCATCACCACCAGTTGCTGGTGGCCAATTGCCTTGCCCAATCCAAAGCCTTGATGCAGGGACGTTCATTAGAGGTTGCGCGCAAGATCGCAGCGGACAAAGGGTTTGAAGGGGACGATCTAGAGCGGCAGGCGCGCCACCGCGTGTTTCCTGGGAACCGCCCGTCGACGACATTGCTTTACCCGCAGCTTGATCCCTTCACCTTGGGGCAGATCATCGCCCTTTATGAACACCGCGTCTTCGTTGAAGGGGTGATCTTGGATATTATCTCGTTTGATCAATGGGGTGTTGAGCTGGGCAAGGAACTGGCCACGTCACTGCAGCCTGTTGTCGAGGGGGCAAAGGATCCCTCCCAAGAAGACGGATCAACCGCGGCATTGGTGGATTTCATTCACCGCCACCGCGACTGATCAGCGCCAAACATCGGCGGGCCGCATTCCCCTACATCATATCAGGGGCGCGGCCCACACGGTTGGCCAGACGGGCCACTGTCAGACCCTGTACAATGATCGAGAAAATCACCACAACGTAGGTGCAGGTCAGGATTAGCGGCTTCCATTCGCCATCAGGCAGGGATAGCGCGAGCGCGACCGAGATACCCCCCTTGAGGCCGCCCCACGTCATGATCGGCACCACACCCGCGTTAAAGCTGCGGAAGGGCCGCAGCAGGGTGATCGGAACGTAAACCGCGACAAATCGGGCAAGCAAAGCCAGCGCAATCGCGGCAATAGCGGTTAGTAAAACATCATCGTCAAAGGCGATGGCAAAGACTTCGAAGCCGATCAGCAGGAATAAAACTGCGTTCAGGATTTCGTCAATCAGCTCCCAAAAACCGTCAACATAAGCGCGGGTTTGTTCAGACATCCCTTTTGCCGTGCCCACATCCCCAATCAACAAGCCCGCACAAACCGCCATGATCGGCGCGGAAACGTGCAGCCAAACCGCCAGCTCATACCCCCCAAAGGCAAGGCCAAGGGTAAGAAGCACCTCGAGCGGGTAGTCGTCAATCCGACGCATCACGCGAAAGGTGAGCCAGCCCAGCACAATCCCCAAAACCGCGCCGCCAATGGCTTCTTGGAAAAACAGGATCACCGCACCGGTGACAGGGTCGCCACCGTGCCCATGGGCATCGCCATGTGGGAAGGCAAGACCGACCAGCACCAGAAAGACAACGTAACCAACACCGTCGTTAAACAGGCTTTCTCCAGCAATCTTGGTCTCTAGTGCCTTTGGCAAATCCGCTTCGCGTAACACGCCCAACACAGCCACCGGATCTGTTGGCGAAATCAAGGCGCCAAACACCAAGGCCACCAGCAAAGGCATGCCCGTCAGCCAAGAAAAACCAATTCCGACGATCGCAGTTGATAGCGCAATACCCAGCGTTGCCATCAAAAACACAACCCGCCACTGGGCCCGCAGATCGCTGAGCTTTACATGCAAAGCACCCGCAAACAGCAAAAGCCCCAGCATGCCTTCCAGCAACGCCTCGGAAAAATCGATCCCCGTAACGATGCCACGCACCGTGTCAGCGATCCCCAATGCGGGTAAAAGCAGGTCGAGACCCAGTAAAACAAAAGAGGCGAGCAGCGAAACGATCAGGATGCCGATGGCGGATGGCAATTTCAGGAACAGATAGTTTATCGCGCCAAATCCCCCAGCAAGTACAATCAAAAGGGAAGTGATCTGTAAAAACGTCATGGGGCGGCTCCAGTTTGGCTACACCATAGGTCGCATGCAAAGATACATTTCGCAACGGGGTGACAAGGAGCAGAAGAAAGGGGGCTCTGGAGCGGGTAACGAGAATCGAACTCGTAACTAAAGCTTCCTGAATTTTACGCTCAATTGATTGATTTAAATTACTAAATTAGATTTCTCTCAAAATGGCTTGCATAGTTACATAACACTATCATACTATTTTTAACATATTTTATGTGGGGTAGGATGAGGGTTTATGCCAAAGGTAGCAAAAGAGTTAACACAACTTGAGATTAATCGACTGCAAGCAACACATGAGAGAAACCCAAGTCACTTTGCTGTAGGAGGGGTGGCGGGATTGCACATACAAATCACCCCAAGCAATGCGCGATCATGGCTGATGATCGTAAGCTATGGTGGCAAAAGGCGTGAAATTGGTCTTGGTGCTTACCCAGAAGTTTCGCTTAAAGCCGCAAGAGAAGAAGCTAGAGCGATACGTAAGGATATTCGCGAAGGGATAGACCCAGTACAAAAACGCAAAGACGCGTGGCTGGCATTACAGCACGCCAATTTCTTTGGAAAAACCCTCATCGAGGTTTATGAAGAATTTTTACCGATAAAACGCCAAAGGCTTCAATCTGAGAAGTACCGAAAAAGCTGGGGAGAGGGGCTTAAACAATATGTCTTTCCCTTGCTTGGGTCAAAGACAGTTAACGACATATCAACTGCTGAAGTTGGCAACACCTTGCTGCCCATATGGCATTCAAAAAACTCTACGGCTGAGAAGTTGAAGCAACAACTCAAAGACATTTTTGATTATTCAGCAGCTCAAGGCTACCGTGAAAAAGCAAACCCAGTTTCACGTGACAGCAATCTTGGACACATACTAAAAACCATACCAAAAACTAGCCATTACGGTTCAATTAGGCTTTCAGAAATATCTCAATGGTGGGCCGATCTATGTGGTCGTGACGGCAATGGATCGTTAGCTTTGCAATTCCAAACCCTAACAGCCACCAGAACAGGTGCAGTACGCTGCGCTACTTGGGACGAGTTTGATTTTGAAGGAAAGGTCTGGACGATCCAACCGGACCGCAAGTTTTCCAAAATCAAAGCGGGGGATAACCCCCGAACTGTTCCCTTAACAGATGCTATGATCGAACTTGTCAAAAGGTCGGATTCACATGGCAACAATAACCTAGTGTTTCCAGCACCGAGGGGAGGGTGCCTTAGTGACGCTTCCCTTTCTGCTGTAATGAAACGCATTCATGAGGCTAAGTTAAAAAAGGATGGAGTGGGCTATCTCGACCCACAAAATAAGAAACCCGCTGTCCCTCATGGGTTACGCACTACGTTCAAAACATGGGCGAATGAAGTGAGCGACTATGAAGACAATCTTTCTGAAATGGCGCTTTGGCACAATATCGGAAACCACGTTCATAAAGCTTACTCAAGAACTCAAATGGTAGAAAAGCGGCGGGACATGATGGAAGAATGGCATTCATTTATTGTTAAGTAGCAATACCCCACAAAAATTCATGATAAGAGATTCTTTACCTATAATTTTATGGTACATTTCCAGCCAAATCAAAACACGGGATCAAAGATCGAACTCTTATAATGCTACTGAAGTCGCTCATTTGGCCGCTGTTATACTAGGTGATAAATTGTTCCTAGTCGCGTTAATCTGGGAGCGTGGCTGCCCCTAAATCCATTGCCGTGGACCTAGGGGCGGTAGCATAGATCAAGCATCGTCCTGCCTTCTTTCCTAGCAAACTTTAGTATGAGGGCGCAATTATGCAGTCTGAAAATAAACTACTTACTCAAGCCGAAGTCCGATCCGCAATGGGTGGCGTTACTAGCATGACAATCTGGCGCTGGCTTCAAGACCAAAAACTAGACTTCCCAAAGCCGATCAAAATAAAAACAAGAAATTATTGGCGATCTTCTGACCTATCAAGCTGGATCGAAAGTAAAGGGGAGGCTGCTTAATGGACGATAGCAAAAAAGCCCCCCAGCGCGAACCGGAGGGCAATAATGGTAGCTATGGACATCATGACACTACCACAAACGAACAAACCGAAGCAAATGAGGTAAACACCGAACTTGCGCTGCGTGTGGATGCAACCCGTGCCAAGGTGACAAGCTGGCTCGAACGGATTACAAAATGGCGCGAAAAAGTTGGCCCAGAAGCCGAATTGCAGCCGGAATTTTATCGCTATCACCCGGCATTTGAGGAAATTTCTGTCATTTTGTCGGATGTGTTTGTCGTTGCGGAAGATGATGAAATCGACACATGGGCTACGGAAACCCTGCACAAGATCACAAGGGGCGCTGACGGCAACTTACGGTATGCGGGGAAAGGGAAGAGCGGTCTAGATGGCATGATCGACACCATGCAGCGGGCCGCACTGGTGGCGGTTCAAGCCGGAGACTTGTCTGCGGCGGGATTGGCGTCAATGCAAATCGACATGGCCCAAAAGCTGAAATTGATCCTGTGGTCAGATGATTGGCCGCTTGAATTGCCACTTGTAGTTGGCATTCGGGAGGCTGTTTAATGGATGATGCTGTAGCGGCATTTTTCGGCGGCGATGACTCTGCTTTGGAAAGGCTTCCCAAAAGCAATCCTGTTGCGGCTGCTAATTCCGGAATGCGAGTAATTAACGGGGGGCGGGCGGCAACGCTTGCCCCTCAGCCTGCCATGCGAGAACCTACGCCATTTGTCTGGCTTGACCCAGCGACACAACCAACGCGACCATGGACATATGGCAATCACCTTCAGCGCAAGACGGCATCCGCAACAGTTGCGCCCGGTGCAGTGGGTAAATCTTCTTTGGTGGTGGTCGAGGCTTTGGCAATGGCTACCGGACGCGCTTTGCTAGACGTAACGGTGCCAGCACCACTAAAGGTCTGGTTGATTAACCTTGAAGAGCCAATGGACGAATTGAACCGTCGAATGGCAGCAGCAATGCTTCATCATGAGATCAACCCCAGTGAGATTAAGGGGCGGTTCTTTCTTGACGGTCGCGATTGTGAACTCTGCATGGCAAAACAGGTGCGTGGGGAAATTGCGATCAATACGCCAATGCGGGATGGATTGATTAAGCATATCAAGGAGCATGGGATCGACCATTTAACAATTGATCCATTTGTTAAATCTCACCGCGTAACAGAAAACGACAACAGCGCGATTGATGCTGTCGCGACTGAATGGGCGAGGATTGCTGACGAATGCAACATCTCAATAGAGCTTGTCCATCATACGCGGAAAGGTAATGGGCAAGAACTTTCATCCGAAGATGGGCGTGGCGGTAGCTCTCTGCTAAACGCTGTTAGGGATGGGCGCGTTCTGAATAAGGCTAGCAGCAAGAAAAAGAAGGAAATTGGTGTTGATGTGGTGTCTGACCGCGCAACCTACTTCACAGTGACGCAAGATAAACCGAACTACTCCACTGGTAGCGGGGCGGAATGGCACCGGACTGTTGGCATTGAACTTGGGAATGGTGATTGGGTTGCAACTGTTGAACGCTACACGCCACCTGATGCTTTTGACGGCATATCTGTTGCGGATACCTTAGCAGTTCAAAGGGCCATAGATATGCTAGAAGATCCACGGCAGAGTGCACAGGCGAACAATTGGGTAGGTAAATCCGTTGCCGATGTTCTTAATCTGGATACGGATAATGACAAACGCCGTATCCAGCAGATGCTTAGTGCTTGGCAGGCTAGCGGTGCACTTATAATCGAAAAGCGCAAAGATAGCGGTAAGGGTAGAGAATATCCGTGCCTAATTGTTGGTGAATGGGTGAATGAAACCTAGCACCCCCACCACGCTAAAACCAAGGTGGGGGAAGGTGGGTAGTGGGGAAAACCTCACTTACTCTTACCGACCCCACCACTACCCCCCCCTTTAGGGGGTAGATGGTGGTGGTGGTGATGAGAGCGGCCAAAATTAGTAAACAAGCGAGGTGGGGGCGTTGTTTCCGCTAATTCGCGGTGCTTATGCATAAATGCTAGACTTACAACATGAATTATTATGACCGCATAGAAGCATCGCACCGCCGCTTGCTGGCCCAATACGGGCAGGGCAATGTGGAGATAGGACGCACCACGACAATGCCCGGTGCGACTGAATTTGACCCACCAACAACTAGCACAGTCTTTGAGACAGTGACGGCGGTAGTGCAGGGGGTTGGTCTAGAATATGCAGATGGTTCTAGCGTCCGATCAAGCGACCTGACCGTGCAATGTGGGGTGCCAAGCATCGCGCCTGATCTTGGCAACAAGGTGCGCATAGATGGTGGGCCATTCCTATCTGTTAGGCAGGTTGATCCAGTGCCAGCCGCTGGTGACCCTGTAGGCTATATCCTTATCGTGAGTAGGGGCTGATGCTGGTGATTGAATGGGCGTTGGCAGCTACTACAATCTGGGTTTGGTGCGACATAGCAATCGGCCTAATGGCCTTAGTATGATGGTTCCAATGCCATTGCTTCTAAATAGGGGGCCTTTCGGGGGTCTTACTGTTCCTTTCTCTCTCCCAAAAAATCAACCACGGCACATCTCTGCTATTTCACTGAAACTTGAATTAAATTCCTTCATACCAGCCGTAAGCTCGGCTGCTAAATCCTCGGCTCCTTGTCTGTGTGATTCATCTTTTGAAAAGAGCCGAATAACCGTAGCAAACATGCCAGCGTCTTTGATGAGCTCCGTCATTGGGACTACGGTCTGCCCAAATTTCTTGCAAAGTTCTGCGGAACTTGCGCGCTCTGCACTTGCAGCTATCGGGGCGAATTGGGCAATGCAAACCGCCGCAACAAATATTTTTCGCATAATCATTCTCACTTAATGGGTTTAAAATGTCAGCCTCTGTTCGTTCTCTAGCAGCAATATCATTTCTAGAAAAACTAATTATTCCCGAAGGTAAAATGGCGGGAAAACCCGTTAAACTGGCCTCGTATCAGCGGCAATTTATCTGCGGTGCGCTTGCCCCTAGCGTAATGATTGGCTGTCTTAGCATAGGTAGGGGGAACGGAAAAACAGCATTGTCGGCTGGGCTTGCTCTTGCTGACGTAATGGGGGAACTGACAGACCAGCCAAAGCGGGAAGTTATTCTCGCGGCTCGAAACCGTGACCAAGCAAAAATTGCATTCCAATTTATTGTCGGCTTTGTCGAGGGCTTGCCTGATGCAGAACAGGAACTGTTCACAATTCGGCGTGGCTCCAAGCTGGAAATTGAATACAACGGCAATGGTGGGGGCCTTGCGCGATGTATTGCTGCCGATGGTAAGTCTATTCTAGGCGGTGCGCCTACATTGGCGATACTGGACGAACGGGCCGCATGGGATCGTGACAAGGGCGACAACTTGGAAAACGCCATTTTGTCGGGGCTTGGTAAACGTGACGGGCGAGCGCTGATTATCTCGACCAGTGCGCCTGATGATGCAAACACCTTTTCCCGCTGGTTAGATGAACCGCCCCCCGGAACATATGTGCAGGAACATAGGCCAGCTTTTGGATTGCCTGCGGATGATCTTGAAAGCTTGCTTATAGCAAACCCCGGATCAAAAGAGGGCATTGGATCAACTGCGGAATGGCTGGTGGCGCAAGCGTCCCGTGCCATTGCACGTGGCGGCTCTGCGCTTTCCAGCTTTAAGAACCTAAACCGCAACGAACGTGTCAGCACCGAAGACCGTTCTATGCTGGTCACGATTGATGAATACCTTGCCGCCGAAGTCGCGCCAGATGGTCTGCCGCCCCGCGATGGGCCGTGCGTTCTGGGCGTTGATCTTGGCGGGTCGCGTAGCATGTCAGCAGCGGCCCTATATTGGCCCCAGACAGGGCGACTTGAAGCGATTGGCACTTTCCCTTGCAAGCCTGGACTTGCTGATCGTGGCGCGGCTGATGGGGTGTCAGGGCGTTACTCAGAAATGCAAGAGCGGGGCGAACTGACCACAATGGGCGATACAACGGTTCCAGTGGGGCGTTGGTTGGCTGACGTGGTGGCAATGACTGACGGGCAGGGCATTGCCTGCATTGTTGGCGATAGGTTCCGACATGCAGAATTTACCGAAGCAATGCGGGCGGCTGGATTGGAACGGGTGCCGTTTATCTGGCGGGGCTTTGGCTGGCGTGATGGTGCCGAAGACATAGAGCGGTTCCGTAGAGCATTGTTTGAAGGCATGGTGAAAACGCAACCTAGCTTATTGCTGCGATCTGCTTTTGGCGATGCAATCACGTTGGTTGATCCTGCTGGCAATCATAAACTAGCCAAAGCCCGATCACTGGGCAGGATTGATGCGGCTGCCGCATCTGTCATCGCCGTTGCCGAAGGGGCGCGAATGGTGAACCGACCAAGCCGCAAAAGCCGTGTGGCGCAATGGGTGTGAGGCGCTATGACCGACATAGCGCAAAGGTCACAGGCTCCAAGCGTTGGCAGGTGGTGCGCAAACAAGCAAAAGACCGTGACGGCTGGAAGTGCGTAGAATGTGGGACGCGAGGTGTACGCTTAGAAGTAGATCACATTAAACCTGTTAGGCAAGCACCTGATTTATCGTATGAACTTTCAA
The DNA here is from genome assembly GCF_000622405.1 of Sulfitobacter donghicola DSW-25 = KCTC 12864 = JCM 14565. Taxonomy (NCBI): domain Bacteria; kingdom Pseudomonadati; phylum Pseudomonadota; class Alphaproteobacteria; order Rhodobacterales; family Roseobacteraceae; genus Sulfitobacter; species Sulfitobacter donghicola. Next base: position 3,140,143 of record NZ_JASF01000005.1, on the reverse strand, counting down.
ATTTGCAGACACTTTGCACCCCATGTCATAGCCGTAAAACACGCATTGAAATTGGGCTTGGGAAACCAGACCCCGAACGGGAAAGATGGAAGACTTTGCTAAAGGACGGTCATTTTAATAAAACCTAGAAATTTGATAGAGTTAAGCATCATAACTTAAACCTAGCTAGGTGAAAAATACATGCTTGATAGTACCAAAATTAGCCGCCGACAGTCTGAAATTCGCCAAGAGTTGGCAGCGCTTGTTGGCAAAGAAAAACCGACCGAAGATGAAACCCGAAGCCTTGGTGATCTTGATGGGGAGTATCGCACGAACGAAACGCGCTACCGTGCTGCTTTAATTGCAGAAGATGAGCAGCGAAGCGAAGCCAAGGGCGAACTAGAAACCCGTTCTGATCGTGAATATGCCGATCTGATTGGCCGTTTTGAACTGCGCCAAGTTGCATTGGCTCTGGATGAAGGCCGCGCACTTGATGGTGCGACTGCCGAGGTGGTTCAAGAAATGCGTGGTGCTGGTGGGTTCCGGGGCGTTCCGGTTCCTTTTGAAGTGCTAGAACAGCGTTCGACAGTTTCGACCGATACACCTAGCCCAATCAATACGCGGCCCATTATTGACCGCCTGTTTCCTGCATCTGTTGCGGCACGTCTTGGCGTTTCGTCTGTCAGCATCGCTCAGGGTTCCGAAGCGTTCCCCGTAGCCACTGCTGGCGCAACTGCGGGCTGGGCTGCTACAGAAGGCGGCAACGTGCCGAATGATACCGCTTTTCAAACGGGTGAGACTACCCTGTCTCCTGATCAAACGCTTGGCGCTCACATGCGGATTAGCCGTAAGGCTTTGAAGCAATCCGGTGCTGGCCTTGAGGCTGCAATTCGTCGGGATATGTCGGCGGCCATTGGCACCGAACTGGACCGCGCAATTCTACTTGGTTCGGGGTCGGCTGGTGAACCGCTAGGCGTTATCTCTGGTGCTGCGACCTATGGCATTGTTGATACCGATATGACTGCCGCTGCTCCGACTTGGACCGCATTCAAGGCCGAAGTGATTGCCTTCATGCAGGCCAATGCAATCACAGACCCTTCCCAAGTTAAACTGGGTATCTCCCCAGCGATCTGGGGCGATCTGGACGATGCAATTTGGGACGCTGGCAGCGGCATTACAGAATGGGACCGATTGGCCAAGCATATCGGCGCGGGTAACATCGTTTTGGGGAACCAACTTACCGCTGGCACGGCGCTGCTGACCACAACCGTCAATGGTGTGGCCCCCGCATTCGTCGGCCTCTGGGGCGGTCTGGACCTTATCCGTGACGTGTATAGCGATGCACAATCAGGAGGGCTGCGCCTAACGGGCCTTATCACTGCTGACGTTACTGTGGCGCGTGGTCTGCAAACGCGCATTATGTCGAACATCGGATAAGTCATGTTTACCAGCTTTTCAGATGATGCTGGGCTTGAACTGCGAGCGGCGGGCGATGGTTCCCGCCGTCTTAGCGGGCGGTTCCCCTATGGCAGACGTGCCGTCCTAAGTGATGGGGGCCGCAACGGTGGGCGTCCGCGCAAAGAAGTAATCAGGCCAAAGGCGTTCGCCTATCGCGTAGACCGCCCAGACGAAGACATTCACATTCTGCTAGGTCATTCTTATGACAAGCCGCTTGCAAGCCGCAAAGCTAAAACGCTGATCCTGACAGACAGTGAAGACGCGCTGACTTTTGAAGCAATCATAACGCAAGAGGTGCAGCAAACATCTTGGGCGCAAGACTTCTTTAACGCCTATGCCGCTGGCCTTGTTCAAGGGATTAGCCCCGGCTTTCGCATTCCACCGCCCCGCGCAGTTAAAAATGCTGAAACGGTAGAGGATGAAGACCCCACCGAAGGCACTGCGATCATTCGCAACATCTGGGCAGCGCTGCTTTACGAACTCTCTTTTGTCACGCGACCTGCCTACCATGAAACCGAAATTGAAGAACGCAATTGGAACCTGACCGATAGTGGGTTGGCGGTTCCTATACAGCCCTTGAATAAGTGGAGGCTGTAAATGTCGCTTTTGCATATTGATGAAGCCGAACCTGCTGCATATCCGGCACCGCCTGATGATCTATCAACCGCTGCTGCGGCTCTTGAACCTGCTTTGGTGTGGCAGCGTATAGAGGCATTCATTCGCTATCGCTGGGCCGAACGGCAAGTGGTTTGGCTGGTGAATGGTAGCGGCTATCGCAACGGGGCTGGTGCCGTTTGGACGCCAACACTTTGCCCTGTATCGAGCATGGCGCGGGAGGTATGGGACTATGAAGCCGAAGATTGGGTGGCATCGCCATACCGTAAAACGCCTACAGGAATGCTGCTTGCCCATAAATGCCAATACAGGATCACGGCAACTGTGGGCAGCACTGACGCGCCACCCGCTGCGGTTCTAGAGGCTTATCGCCGTTTGGCTGAATACATGGCAGCAACCTCGGCTGCGCCTGCTGGTGCGCGTTCCTACTCAATCGACGTTGGGCAAATTTCTGAAAACATCCGGCTTGATCCTAACCACATGGCAAGAGCCATTCACAATTCCGGCGCGGCTGATCTGCTGCGCCCATATCGCCGCTTGGGGGTGAACGATGAAAATTCTTGATTGGTTCAAACGAGCCGACAAAGAAGAGCAACGCAGCTTAACAGGCGCGGGCTATACCGCCGATATTATGGCAGCGCGATCTAGCTGGATCACAGGGCAAACGGGCATTGCCGAATTAACTGCTACAGTGCAAGGCGCGATTAGCCTTTGGGAAGGCGCTATGGCGCTTGCTGACGTTGATGGTGCCGACATGCTAGACCGCCGCACAATGGCATTGCTTGGGCGTTCTCTGGCCTTGCGTGGTGAGTTTGTTGCGCTGATAACCGAAGGCGGGCTGGTGCCTGCATCTGATTGGGTAATCTCGACACGCAACGGCAAACCCCGCGCTTATCAATTGACCTTGCCAGATACAGGGGGCGGGCAGGCGGTAACTGCTCTTGCAGGTGAGGTGTTGCATATCGTGACGGGGGCCGATCTGGGCCAGCCTTACTTTGGCTCTGCACCATTACGCCGAGCAAGCCTAACGGGTGACATGCTGGCAACGCTGGAAACGGCGTTGGGTCAAGCCTATGACGCTATGCCGCTTGGGTCGCAAATTGTGCCATTTCCCGAAGCTGCTGACACTGACATGGATACGCTGGCGCGTGGGTTCCGTGGCAAACGGGGGCGGGTTCTATTGCGTGAATCTGTTCAAGTCACTGCGGCTGGTGGGCCAGCACCGTCACAGGATTGGAAAGCGTCTGACGTATCGCCCGACATGCAAAAAACCATGTCACTGCAAACGCTGGAAAGCGCTAGGGATGCGATCAATCACGCCTTTGGGGTTCTGCCCGGTCTAACCAATGCCGCAACAACTGGGCCAATGGTTAGAGAGGCGCAACGCCACCTTGCACAATGGACCTTGCAGCCAATCTGTGCCTTGTTGGCAGAGGAAGCCGCAACCAAGCTGGGCAGCCCCGTTAAGATCGACGTTATGCGGCCCCTACAAGCGTTTGATGCTGGCGGCAGGGCGAGGGCGCTGACAGGGATCATTCAAGCACTGGCGTTGGCCAAAGAAGCTGGCGTGGACGCTGACAAGGCAATGCAGCTTGTGGATTGGGAAGGTTAGCCTTGTTGTTTTTTTAACTTCTTGCGCAATCTAACCAGTCTCTTGTCGAACTCATTGGCCCAACCTTGCGAGCGGCCTGTTTCACACAGTTCTATCGCCTCTTTAAACTTGCCCTGCTTTTCATAAATTATAGCAAGTTGATCGTAACCATAGTGCCTTGGAATCCAAGCCTCACGGTCTTCTGTTGCTCCCCATCTTTCCGCTGTTGCAAACATCCTAGCGGTTTGAGGGGCAAGGGCTACTTGCTCTTTGCAAGCTTCGATTGCTTTCGATAGCGCACCATCATGCTCGTCTCGCCATCGATAGTAAAACTTTATGCGTTCTTGGCATCCAAAATGAATATCTTCGATGTTTAGGTTGGCCGTTGGATATGTCTCGGCTTTCTCCATAATTTTTAACGCAAGTTTGAAGTCCTCACTATTGTTAAACCACATAGCCATTGAAGACAGCGGGCTTCGTGGGGAGCGTGCATTTGTAGTTAGCTCTGTCAGCGGGGAAGGAGCATCCACGCCAAAAGGTCTGTACTTTTCTAAGATACGCGCTCTTTCGTTTTCAGTGAAGGCGGTTTGCCACCACTCCCAAAGGTCAAATGTCCCTAAAATGCCACCACTTGGTTCGGTCTTTTTTTTGAAGAATGAAAACATGGTGAGGCCCCCTTAGCGGAACAGAATATGGTGGTGTGAAGCGAATTGACACCATAATTTTCAGTCACAGTGCAGCACATCATGTAACAGAATCTATGCGGGGTAGTTTGAGGGGTTGAATGTGGAGGGTGTTAAAAACAACTTAATAACAGTACCTTAAAGGGGGCTCTGGAGCGGGTAACGAGAATCGAACTCGTAACTAAAGCTTGGGAAGCTGCCGTGATACCTTTTCACCATACCCGCGCGCCAGTGCGGATGAGGTAATCTGCGTAGGCCCAAGGGTCAAGAGGGTTTGCGCAGAAGGCGGGCAAAGTTAAAGGAAAGGCCGCGCAGAAGGTATGCGCGCGGCCTTTCAGTTTGATTTATCCGCGGCGTCGACGGCGACCACCGCGCCCCTCACCATCGCCGCCGCCCGTGTTAAAGGTTTGGGTGGGTAGGGTGACAATGGAATTCAGGATCGGGAAGGGCTCTACCGCATTGGGCATGGCCGAGGCGTTCACGAAATGCTCTTGAAAGCGCGGCTCGATCGCGGTTTCGATCTTGTGGATCTGGCGCACGGTTTCTTCGATTTCCGAGCGCGCCTCGCGGTTCAGCAAAGCAATCCGTGCACCTGTGCCCGCAGCGTTACCAGCCGAGGTCACCTTGTCCAGTGGCGCATCGGGGATCATCCCCAAAACCATCGCGTGTTTCGTCGAGATATGCGCCCCAAAGGCACCCGCCAGCACAACGCGGTCCACGCTATCAACGCCGAATTTATCCATAAGCAGACGCGCGCCCGAGTATAGCGCGGCCTTGGCCATCTGGATTTCACGGATATCGCGGTTGGTTACGGTGATTTTCGGCCCGCCATTTTCAGAGCCATCATAGACCAGATAGCTATTGGTCCGACCATCGGCAAAGACAGAGGGCGAGCCTGTTTGCTCTGCGGTTCCAATCAAACCAGGGGCGTCAACGATGCCGTGGATACGCATCTCGGCCACCATTTCGATGATCCCTGATCCGCAGATGCCCGTGACGCCAGTCTGTGCGATTGCCGCATCAAATCCGTCCTCATCAGACCACAGGTCAGACCCAATAACCTTGAAACGAGCGACCTTTGTTGCTGGGTCAATCTCGACCCGTTCAATCGCGCCGGGGGCGGCGCGTTGGCCAGAACTGATTTGCGCGCCTTCAAACGCTGGACCAGTGGGAGAGGAGCAGGCGAGGACTTTTTCCTTATTCCCCAGCAGGATCTCGGCATTTGTGCCCACATCAACAACCAAAACCAGATCATCCGAAGTTTGCGGGCTTTCTGACAAAGCCACCGCAGCGGCATCGGCGCCGACGTGGCCCGCGATACAGGGCAGCATGTAAACACGGGCGGATTCGTGGATGTTCAGGTCCATGTCACGGCCACGCAAGCGCATGGCATTGGAGGTCGCGAGCGCAAAAGGCGCCTGACCCAGCTCAAAAGGATCAATGCCAAGGAACAAGTGGTGCATCACAGGGTTGCACACAAACACAGCGTCAACGATTAGCTGTTTGTCGATTTCCGCCTCGGAGGCCAGCTGCGTGAACAGCCCGCACATGCCTTCACGTACGGCCAGCGTCATTTCTTCGGCGCCTTTGGCGTTCATCATGGAATAGCTGACACGGCTCATCAGGTCTTCGCCAAAACGGATTTGCGGGTTCATCACGCCTGAGGAGGCGACGACTTCGCCAGTTTGCAAGTCACAAAGATGCGCCGCGATCGTGGTTGAACCAAGGTCAACAGCGACGCCGTAGATCGTGCCATCATAAAAGCCAGGCCAGATGTGCATGATGCGCGGTTTGTTTTCGTCATCGCCAAGGTGCACAGCGACAGTGATTTTCCAGCCCCCTTTGCGCAGGATCGGCTGCATGACCTGTAGGATGTGCAGATCGGCGGTGACTTCTTCCAGTTCCCACTGCTCTAGCAGGGCTTGTTGTAGACGTTCCAGATCGCCTGAGGGGTCGTGCATGTCCGGCTCGGCCACCTCAACGTAGAACAGTTTGGTTGAGGGGTTCAGCGTGATGTCGCGGACCTCGGCGCGTTTGCGCACAACCTGTTTGTGGACTTGGCTTTCGGCAGGGACGTCGATGACCACGTCTTTTAGCACAGTGGCCTGACAGCCCAAACGGCGGCCTTCCTTTAGCCCACGTTTTTCGTCATAGCGCGCCTCAACCTTGTTCCAGTCGGACAGGGCATCGGAGTCAACGGTGACGCCGTGTTTGGAAAACTCGCCATAGCTGGGTGTGATCTGACATTTCGAGCAGATGCCGCGCCCCCCACAGACCGAGTCCAGATCAACGCCCAATTGCCGTGCAGCCGTTAGGACAGGTGTGCCAACAGGAAACCGCCCCCGCTTGCCAGAGGGGGTGAAGATTACAAGTGGGTCATCGCTCATGATCGGGTTCCTGCTGTATCGTTTCAGGCAACATAGCCAAGCTGACGCCAAGCGAAAGGCCACCCTGCGTCATAAAAGCGTGCAAGGGCGTCATTTCTGTTGGATGGTTTCAGGTGTTGCGCCGAGCGTGAAAGATGAAGCCTAGGAAATTCAGCAAAATCTGGGCGGCCAAGATCTGTGTTGAACCCGAAGGATCATAGTCTGGGGCAACCTCCACTAGGTCCATGCCGACGACTTCGTGGCGCTCTGCCACCGCTTGCAATAGCTCTAGCACCTCATAATAGAGGAACCCACCATGCGAAGGCGTGCCCGTTCCCGCCGCGATAGAGGGGCAGAAGGCATCGATATCCAAAGTCACATAGACACGCGCGCCCTCAGGGATATGGGCCATGACGCCGCCTGTTCCCATTTTGCGGGCTTGGCGCACGCTGATGATATCAGACCCCATGGCGCGCGCGTCTGCGTATCCTTCTTTGGCGGTTGAACTCACATTGCGAATGCCAACTTGGGTCAGGCCCGTGACATAGTCATGCTCGGCCGCGCGGCGCATAGGGTTGCCGTGGCCATGGCGCACGCCGTGGCGCTCATCGACGAAATCCAGATGCGCATCAATTTGCAGGATGTGAATGTCGCCTTGGCCATCAAAGGCGCGAATGCAGGGGATGTTGACCGAATGATCGCCGCCAATGATGACGGGCAGGGCGGCGGCGTCCAAGGCGGCACGTACGCCTTTTTCGATATTGGCATGGCTGGCTTCGGTATCGGTATGGATGATGTCGGCATCTCCCATATCGACGATATTCACATCACCCGGCAAATAGGTTGCATCGTCTTCGTGATCATAAGCCCCCGCATGGCCAAAGCTGAACAGGGTTGAGGCTTCGCGCACGGCACGCGGACCAAAGCGCGCACCAGAGCGAAACTGGGTCCCAGCATCAAAAGGAGCCCCTAAAATAGCGACATCAGCATCCAGCTTTGCCCAGTCAGCCTCATAGGGGCGTTTGCCAAAGGTTGATATGCCAACAAAGGGAAGGTCCAACCTGCCGCTTTCGTATCCGTGTTTTGTCATTTCGCTCTCCTATTTGGCCCCAGCTTTGGACAGGGGAGAAATGAATGCAAGCGATCATGTGATCAGCCCTTTTCAATTGGCCATATCCGTGAAATAGCAAACCGCCAAATGAAGCCATTACCCTTGGAGGTTGCTATGGAGATTCGTGAGGCCCTGACGTTTGATGATGTGCTGCTGGTTCCGGCCGCGTCATCGGTTCTGCCCAGCACCGCAGATACCCGTACTCATGTCACAAAATCTATTTCTCTGAACATCCCGTTGCTCAGCTCGGCGATGGATACAGTCACCGAAGCCCGCATGGCCATTGCCATGGCACAGGCTGGCGGTATGGGGGTTGTTCACCGCAACCTGACCATCGAAGAGCAAGCGCGCGAAATTCGCCGCGTAAAGCGCTTTGAGAGCGGGATCGTCTATAACCCGATCACGCTGCGCGCAGATCAAACGCTGGCAGACGCCAAGGCCCTGCAAGAGCGCTACCGCGTGACAGGTTTCCCCGTTGTTGATGACACAGGCCGCGTTGTGGGTATTGTGACCAACCGCGATATGCGTTTTGCCCATGCTGACGATACACCTGTTCATCTGATGATGACCAACGACAATCTGGCAATCCTACAAGAGCCCGCAGACCGCGAGGAGGCGATCAGCCTGATGAAGGCGCGCCGGATCGAAAAGCTGCTCGTGACCGATGGTAACGGCGTTTTGACAGGGCTTTTGACGCTCAAAGACACTGAGCAAGCAGTCCTGAACCCAACGGCGTGTAAAGATGAACTGGGTCGTTTGCGTGTCGCTGCGGCGACGACAACAGGTGATGCTGGCTTTGAACGCTCTCAGGCTCTGGTCGATGCGGGTGTGGATATGATCGTGATCGACACCGCGCATGGGCACTCCGAAGGGGTCGCCATCGCGGTTGAACGCGCCAAAAAGCTGAGCAACGAAGTGCAGGTTGTAGCGGGTAACGTGGCCACGGGCGAGGCAACCCGCGCGCTGATCGGCGCAGGCGCTGACGCTGTGAAGGTCGGCATTGGACCAGGCTCTATCTGTACAACGCGTATGGTTGCGGGTGTTGGCGTTCCTCAGCTGACGGCAATTATGGATTGCGCCAAAGCCGCTGATGACACGCCTGTTATTGCGGATGGCGGCATCAAGTTCTCGGGCGACTTTGCCAAGGCGATTGCTGCTGGTGCATCCTGTGCCATGGTTGGCTCGATGATCGCAGGCACTGATGAAAGCCCCGGAGAAGTTATTCTGTATCAAGGCCGTAGCTTTAAAAGCTATCGCGGTATGGGCAGCCTTGGCGCCATGGCCAGCGGATCAGCTGATCGCTATTTCCAAAAAGACGCGGCCAGCGACAAATTGGTGCCTGAAGGGATCGAGGGGCAGGTGGCCTATAAGGGGAGCGCGTCAACTGTTGTGCACCAGATGGTAGGCGGTCTTCGCGCCGCTATGGGCTATACTGGCTGTGCCACTGTGGACGAAATGCGCAAGAACTGTTCCTTTGTGAAAATCACTGGCGCGGGTCTGAAAGAAAGCCATGTGCATGACGTGCAGATCACCCGCGAAAGCCCCAACTACCGGATCGGATAAACCATGACACCAGCCGCACGGGTGGCTGCGGCCATCGAGATTCTCGATATGGTGGGGGACGGTTTGCCCGCTGAACAAGTGTTGACCCGTTGGGGGCGCAACAACCGTTTTGCGGGCTCCAAAGACCGCGCCGCCATCCGCGATTACGTTTTTGACGTCTTGCGGATCCAGCGCACGGCAGCATGGCTAGGGCGCGCCTCTACGGGGCGCGGCCTGATGATTGGTCTGCTGCGCCATGAAGGTGTTGACCCTGCGGGCTTGTTCACGGGCGAAGGTCACGCACCTGCTCCTTTGATGGACTATGAGCTTGAGGCGCCTTCAGGGGACATGCCCGAAAGCGAGGCGTGGAACCTGCCGGATTGGTTGGTGGCGCTCTTTCAAGAGGGCTTGGGGGATGAGGCGGCTGAAACAGCAAAGCGGTTGCAAAGCCGTGCGCCGGTCATTTTGCGGGTGAATACCGCAAAGGCAACCCTTGGCGACGCGATTGAGATGTTGGCGCAAGCTGGCGTTGTGGTTGAGCAGAACCCCCTGAGTCCAAACGCACTTACAGTACTGGAAGGCCCTCGTAAAATTCGAAACGCACCCGCCTATTTGGAAGGCTATGTCGAGCTGCAGGATGCCAGCAGTCAGGCTGTGGTTGACGCTTTGCCAGAGGCAAAACGCGCTTTGGATTACTGCGCAGGCGGGGGCGGTAAATCCCTTGCTCTGGCGGCGCGCGGAGATATTCGGGTCTTTGCCCATGATATCGATCCTTCGCGCATGCGGGACCTTCCTCTTAGGGAGGCGCGCGCAGGCGTTGAGATCACCCAGCTCGGGACAGGTGATTTGGCGGATCAAGGACCATATGATTTGGTTTTGGTCGACGCCCCTTGTACAGGCAGTGGTTCTTGGCGCCGCGCGCCAGAGGCGAAATGGCGTTTGACCTCAGAACAGCTGGCGCAAACGATGGCCGTTCAAGATAGCATTCTGGATGAGGCCTGCCGCCTTGTGTCGGAGGGGGGAACATTGGCCTATGCGACCTGTTCGATCCTACCCGAAGAAAACAAAGCCCGTGTGGATGCCTTTTTGGCGCGCCATGAGGGCTGGGGTTGTGTTTGGGAAAAAACATTTTCGGTGAGCGAGAATGGAGACGGTTTTTACACTGCGCACTTGACCAGACAAAAATAACCTTCAAGATCAACCTAAGCGGGAAGGTTGCTGAGCTTTCCGTTTGGGTTAATCACAGATTAACCCTTACACGCGAAATTGGCGGCAGGATTCGAACGCTTAGTTCGATCGCTGTTGGAAGGGATAAAGAATAAATGAGTATCGGCGTCTCGCTGTCTCAACGCTTGATGAATGTTGCGCTAGGGCGGCTGTTTGCATTGGCTGGTTTGGCTGTACTTATAGGATCGGCGTCGTGGTTTACTTTGGCAGGCGTGTTTAGGGAGGTTGCGATCATCGCCTCTGCCAGCATGATGATTGTTGTTCTGGTGCTTGTTGTGATGCGCTCTGGCTATCGAATTTCCCGGGATCAAAATCAAAAATCCATCGCTCATTTTATCTCGAACGATAGCGCGCCCAGCTTTATTACCGCGGTTGATGGTGAGATTTCATTTTTGAATGAGGCTGCCGAAAAAGAATACGGTCCGAGAATGGTTGGAAACACCATGGCCGCAGCCCTTTCAGAGCGTATTGTGAACCCCGGGGCCATTTTGTTCCGCCTTCAATCCCGTGCCGAAACAGCAGGTTCGGCCAGAGAGGAAATCGTCACCAGCAGTGGTCAATTAACATTGGCTGTACATGCGATTGGCCCCTACGGGTTTGCATGGCGGATTGACACTCTTAATTCCCAAGCGGCTGGCAGCCATCCATCAGATAATCGGATTTTGCCGATGATGATGATCGGTCGGGGTGGGGCAATTCTATCTATGAACCATGCTGCGCGGCAATTTATTGGTGTGCGCTGTAAATCGTTGGATAATGTTTTTGCCGAACAGATCGTGGTTCCGGGAACGGTCATGCAGGTGTCAACAACGTCAGGGAACCAGCCCGCGTTAATTGCCCAAACCGAAGCTGGGGCAGGGCGAACTGCGCTCTATATGCTCCCCCCACCAGATGTAGGAACACCCGCGCAACGCCCTGATTGGCAGGTGTTTCAGGACATGCCCATCCCGATGGTTAAAATTGCACCGGATGGAACCGTTCTGGCGTTTAACAAACGGGCATCATCATTGATTGGTGTCGTCTTGGCCGAGGGCGCTCACCTTTCGGCTTTGATGGAAGGGTTGGGACGTTCAATTTCTGGTTGGCTAGAAGATACGTTGGCGGGCCGGCTGGTTCAGAAATCCGAGTTTTTGCGCCTGACCCGAGCAGATAAAGAGGCTTTTGTTCAGGTGACGCTCAACCGGATCGAAGAGGACGGGGAGGCTGCGTTGATCGCAGTACTTCATGACGCAACCGAACTGAAATCCCTTGAAGCTCAATTTGTCCAAAGCCAAAAAATGCAGGCGATTGGCCAGTTGGCTGGCGGGGTTGCGCATGATTTTAACAACCTGTTAACGGCTATTTCAGGGCATTGCGATCTTCTCCTGCTTCGGCATGACCAAGGAGATAGTGATTACGGCGATCTTGTGCAGATCAACCAAAACGCAAATCGAGCGGCTGCTCTTGTTGGTCAATTGCTCGCGTTTTCGCGCAAACAGACCCTCCAGCCGGAAACGCTGGATATGCGCGATACCCTGTCCGATTTGACACACCTCCTGAACCGCTTGGTTGGAGAAAAGGTCACGCTTTCTCTATGCCATGACCCGGTCCTGAAACCGATCAGAGCGGATAAAAGGCAGCTAGAACAGGTTCTTATGAATCTCGTCGTCAACGCAAGAGACGCAATGCCCGCTGGCGGTGAAATACAGGTTCTAACCGAATGCATCACGCTTTCCAAACCGATGCACCGTGATCAGGTTACCGTTCCAGCAGGAGAATATGTAACGATCAAAGTGTGCGATGAAGGTATAGGAATTCCATCTGATAAGCTTCAAAAAGTTTTTGAACCCTTTTTCACAACAAAACGCACTGGTGAAGGCACAGGCCTTGGCCTCTCCACCGCTTACGGGATCATTAAACAAACGGGCGGCTATATCTTTGTTGATAGTAAAGAAGGAGAAGGGACCTGCTTTATGCTCTTTTTCCCTGTTTTAGAGCAGCCCAAACAACTGTCGAATGATGTTGATGTTCAACTCCCGAAAGAAGCGCGTAAAATCTCTGAGGGTGGTGTCATCTTGCTCGTCGAAGACGAGGCGCCAGTGCGCGCCTTTGCCAGCCGAGCATTGCGACTAAGAGGGTTTACTGTGCTTGAGGCTGAAAATGCTGAGGTGGCTTTGGAAACGCTAGAAGATACAAGCCTGAAGATTGATGTGTTTGTTACGGATGTTGTTATGCCAGGAAAGGACGGGCCTAGTTGGGTGCGTGAGGCATTGGAGAAACGTCCAGACGTTCGTGTGGTATTTGTGTCTGGGTATGCTGAGGACAGTTTGGGGGAAGCACAAAAGAAAATTCCAAATTCGGTCTTCTTACCCAAGCCTTTCTCACTGAATGACCTGACAGATACGGTTAACAGACAACTTCATTAAGCCTTGGGGATTGAATCATAGAGAGCAAAATCCTCGGCAAACTTCTTGCGAAACCGTTGTTCAACGTCGGGTGAGAGGTTTACCGGAATTTGCGGGGAAACGTTTTGTTGAGGTAAATCCAGTTTGACAGACAACCGTTCCTCAAGAAACCGCTGAAGCCGTTCCTGATTTTCGTATGCAAACAGGTGGGTAATGCCTGTCCCATTGGGTTGCCGTTCAAGAAACTTTAACTGACTTCCGACTTCGGCGAAGGGGGGACGTTTGCCTTTCATGTAAGCCAAAACAAACTCATCAAAAGTAACATCAAATGTACTGGAGGGATTGCCCTTCATTGAAGGGCGCTGCCGATACCGATACCAGCTGCTTAGCCAGCTAATTGGTTCCCGCATGACGGCCAAAAGCTCCATTTCCGCGTTGCAAACGTTAAAAAACATGGGCCGAATGAATCTATTATACCGATAAACCGGAGCATGTTTCAGGGACGGCGGATTGGTAATGACTAAATCAGCGCGCGGGGCCAAGACAGTTTGATACGCCGTAGTTCCTGTTTTTGGCATCGATAGAAACGCAAGGCGTTCCTTAAAGAAAACAAGCATTTAGTCTGATCTCCCAATTGATCGTCCTGTTCTCTATATCATAAGTAAAATCTTAACCAATCCCGAACAAAGTTAGGATAGGAAAAAATTGATTGAAATGTTCCGCTTTTGTACCCATAAGAACATTAACGGAACATGCAAACATATAGACGAGGGCGATTGCCGCCACCGCCTCCCTGTGACAGTAAAGGATGAACGCAAATGGCAACGGCAGATCTTTTGAATATGGATAAGAAATCGGCAGACAAACAAAAAGCGCTAGATAGTGCTTTGGCGCAGATTGAACGGCAGTTTGGCAAGGGCTCTATTATGAAGCTCGGCTCGGACGACGCTATTCAGGACATCAAGGCATCTTCGACCGGTTCCTTGGGGTTGGACATCGCTTTGGGTATTGGTGGTTTGCCGATGGGGCGGATCATTGAAATTTACGGCCCAGAATCTTCGGGTAAAACAACCCTGACCTTGCACTGTGTTGCTGAACAGCAAAAAGCAGGCGGTGTTTGTGCATTTGTCGATGCAGAACATGCGCTGGACCCGCAATACGCGCGCAAGTTGGGTGTGGATATTGATGAATTGCTGATCTCCCAGCCTGATACGGGCGAACAAGCCTTGGAAATCACGGATACATTGGTGCGCTCCGGCGCGGTGAACATGGTCATCGTCGACTCGGTTGCCGCGCTGACCCCAAAATCCGAACTTGAAGGTGAGATGGGCGATAGTTCTGTTGGCGTTCAGGCGCGTTTGATGAGTAAAGCCATGCGCAAATTGACGGGCTCGATCTCTCGTTCGAATTGTATGGTGATTTTCATCAACCAAATTCGCATGAAAATCGGCGTCATGTTCGGCTCGCCCGAAACGACAACGGGTGGCAACGCGCTCAAGTTCTATTCATCGGTACGGTTGGACATTCGCCGCATCGGCTCGCTCAAGGATCGCGATGAGGTCGTTGGCAACCAGACGCGCGTCAAAATCGTAAAGAACAAAGTCGCGGCGCCGTTCAAACAGGTTGAGTTTGACATCATGTACGGTGAAGGCATCTCGAAGATGGGTGAGCTGCTGGACATGGGGGTAAAGGCGGGGATTGTTGATAAATCCGGTAGCTGGTTCTCTTATGGGGATGAACGGATTGGTCAGGGACGTGAAAACGCCAAGAATTATTTGCGCGAACACGAAGCCATGGCGATCGATATCGAGGACAAGATCCGTGCCGCGCATGGGTTAGATTTTGATGGCTCTGAAGATATGGATGATCCGGATATTTTGGACGGTTAATTCGCCTCTCATTTGAAGAAAATGATCCTAAAGGGTGTATGCTAATTCGCATGCACCCTTTTTTGCGATCCCCCCTGTGGACAGCACGCCGTGGCGTGGTTATTTCAGGTGGACATTTTCGCGTGCTAAAGGACGGACATCATGCAAACGCTTAACGAAATCCGCTCAACTTTCCTGAATTATTTTGGAGACAACGGCCACGCAATCGTTCCGTCCAGCCCGCTGGTGCCGCGAAACGATCCGACCTTGATGTTTACAGCAGCAGGCATGGTTCAGTTTAAGAACCTGTTTACCGGTGTTGAGACACGCGATTATAGCCGTGCAACGACAGCCCAGAAATGTGTTCGCGCAGGAGGCAAGCATAACGATCTGGACAACGTCGGATATACCGCGCGCCACCATACATTTTTCGAAATGCTGGGGAACTTCAGCTTTGGCGACTATTTCAAAGAAGACGCCATTCCTTTGGCATGGGATCTGCTGACCAAAGGGTTGGGCATCGATGAATCCCGCCTGTTGGTCACGGTTTATCATACCGATGACGAAGCCGTTGAAATCTGGAAGAAACACGCAGGCCTTAGCGATGACCGCATTATTCGCATCGCCACGGATGACAATTTTTGGTCCGCCGGACCAACAGGGCCCTGTGGCCCATGCACCGAGATTTTCTATGACCACGGCGATCACATCTGGGGCGGACCTCCTGGCTCTCCTGAAGAAGACGGCGACCGTTTTGTAGAAATCTGGAACCTCGTATTTATGCAATACGAGCAGTTCGAAGACGGCACCCGCCAAGACCTGCCCAACAAGTCGATCGATACGGGCATGGGGATCGAACGTGTTGCTGCGCTGTTGCAGGGCACAAACGATAACTACTCCACCGATTTGATGCGCAGCCTGATCGAGGCATCCGCCAATGCGACCAGCAGCGATCCTGACGGACCGGGCAAAACGCACCACCGTGTCATCGCAGACCACCTGCGCTCGACCTCGTTCCTGATGGCTGATGGTGTGATGCCCAGCAACGATGGCCGCGGCTATGTTTTGCGCCGCATCATGCGCCGCGCGATGCGCCATGCCCATCTGTTGGGTGTTCAGGATCCGTTGATGCACCGTTTGGTGCCGGCCTTGGTTACCCAGATGGGGCAGGCCTATCCCGAATTGGGGCAGGCGCAATCGATGATTGAACAGACGTTGCTTCAGGAAGAAACCCGTTTCCGCCAAACGCTGGATCGCGGTTTGAAGCTGCTTGATGATGAGCTGATCCAACTACCAGAGGGGGCTGACCTGCCGGGTGCTGCGGCGTTCAAGCTTTATGATACATTTGGTTTCCCGCTGGATCTGACCCAAGACGCCCTGCGCGAAAAGGGCCGTGCCGTTGACACAGACGGTTTTGATGCAGCCATGGCCGAGCAGAAAGCCAAGGCGCGTGCGGCGTGGTCGGGATCGGGTGAAGCGGCGGATGCCGCGATCTGGTTTGACGTGGCTGATAAAAACGGCGTCACAGATTTCCTTGGCTATGATACCGAAAGTGCTGAAGGCAAAATTGTTGCGCTGGTCCAAGGTGGCAAAGCGGTGGACGAGGTCGGTGAAGGCCAAGAGGTTCAGATCGCGCTCAACCAGACACCGTTTTACGCAGAAAGCGGCGGCCAATTGGGGGACACGGGCGTAATCAAAACCGATAGCGCTACGATCCGTGTGACAGACACCAGAAAAGCGGCTGGCGTCTTTATCCACATAGCGACAGTGGAAAAAGGAAGCGTTTCCAATGCTCAAGCCGCTGTTCTTGAGGTGGATCATGCGCGCCGCACGGCCATTCGGGCAAACCACTCGGCGACCCATTTGCTGCACGAGGCGTTGCGCCATGCCTTGGGCGATCATGTTGCCCAGCGTGGATCGCTGAACGCACAGGATCGGTTGCGTTTTGACTTTAGCCATAATGAAGCAGTCAGCGCCGAGGAAATGGCCAAGGTCGAAACCGAGGTGAACCAATATATCCGCCAGAACAGCCCAGTGGAAACACGGATCATGACTCCCGATGATGCACGCGCACTGGGTGCGCAAGCCTTGTTTGGTGAGAAATACGGTGACGAGGTTCGTGTTGTCTCCATGGGTCAACAGGACGGTTCAGGCAAAGGGATCGAAAAGGACACCTATTCACTGGAGCTTTGCGGCGGCACACATGTTGAACGCACAGGCGACATTGGTGCCTTTGTTCTGCTGGGCGATAGCGCCAGCAGTGCGGGCGTGCGCCGGATCGAAGCCTTGACCGGTGAGGCCGCAATGGCGCACCTGCGCGCCCAAGATCAGCTGCTTGCCCAAACCGCGTTGGAGCTGAAAGCACCAGCAGCTGCCGTTCCTGAGCGTGTCCGCGCGTTGATGGATGAACGCCGCAGCCTTGCGAATGAGGTTGCCCAGCTGCGCCGCGAATTGGCGATGTCAGGCGGTACAAACGCGCCAGAGGCCCAAGAGGTCAACGGCATTTCATTCCATGCGCAGGTTTTGTCCGGCGTTACGGGTAAAGATCTGCCAGCACTGGTGGATGAGCATAAAACCCGCCTTGGATCTGGTGCCGTTCTGCTGATCGCGGATACGGGCGGCAAGGCGGCTGTTGCGGCGGGTGTGACCGATGACCTCAAAGGAGATCTATCGGCCGTTGATATTCTACGCGCTGCCGTGGCCGAGCTGGGCGGCAAGGGGGGCGGTGGCCGCCCTGATATGGCGCAAGGGGGCGGTGCCTCTGCTGAAAATGCTGACGCAGCGATTGCGGCGGCCAAAACTGTTTTGGAAGGATAAAGCAATGCCAGCACTTTGGATCGCACATGTAACTGTAACGGATGAAGAGGCGTATAAGAAATACGCCGCTGGCGCGACTGTCGCGATTGCCGAACACGGGGGCGAGTTTATCGCCCGCGGGGGGCGGTTTGTTCAGCTAGAGGGGAAAGAACGTCCGCGTAATGTTGTGGCGCGTTTCCCTGATGTTGAAACAGCTGAACGCTGCTATCACTCTGATACCTATCAGGCAGCATTAGAACACGCCCGAGGCGCATCCGACCGTGAATTGATGATTGTCGAAACCAGCGAATAAACCGCTCTAACAATCTCAGAATTAAAAAAGGCGCCCCGATCCGGAGCGCCTTTTTTCGTATTTATGCAGACTTTGACATGCGCTTGCGCTCATGCGGGTCAAGGTAGCGTTTGCGCAGACGAACCGCGTTTGGCGTAACTTCAACCAGCTCATCGTCATCGATATAGGCAATCGCTTCTTCAAGGCTCAGCGTCATTGGCGTGGTCAAACGAACCGCTTCATCCGTACCAGAGGCGCGAACGTTGGTCAGTTTCTTACCTTTCAGCGGGTTCACTTCCAGATCGTTTTCACGGCTGTGTTCGCCAATAATCATACCTGTGTAAACGTCAGCCTGTGCGCCGATCATCATTTTGCCGCGCTCTTCGAGGTTCCAAAGGGCGAAGGCAACGGATGTCCCGTTTTCCATCGAGATCAGAACACCAGCGCGACGGCCAGGGATCTTGCCTTTGTGCGGTGCCCATTCGTGGAATACGCGGTTGATCACGCCTGTACCGCGTGTGTCGGTCAGGAATTCACCGTGATAGCCGATCAGGCCACGAGAAGGCACATGTGCCACGATGCGGGTTTTGCCTGCACCAGCTGGCTTCATCTCGACCAGTTCACCTTTGCGAACACCGGTTAGCTTTTCGATAACGGCGCCCGAGTATTCGTCATCCACGTCAATGGTGGCTTCTTCGATCGGTTCATGGCGAACGCCGTCGATTTCTTGGAACAGAACCTGCGGGCGGGAGATCGACAGTTCGAACCCTTCGCGGCGCATGTTTTCGATCAGAACACCCATCTGAAGTTCGCCGCGACCGGCAACTTCAAACGCATCACCACCAGGTGTGTCGGTGATTTTGATCGCAACGTTTGATTCCGCTTCTTTCAGCAGACGTTCGCGGATCACGCGGGACTGAACCTTTTTACCATCGCGGCCAGCCAGTGGGCTGTCGTTGATGCCAAAGGTCACGGTGATTGTTGGCGGGTCAATCGGCTGTGCGGGGATCGCTTCGTTAACGGATTGATCCGCCAGCGTATCGGCAACCGTTGCTTTGGTCATGCCTGCGATCGACACAATGTCACCTGCTTCGGCCATGTCGATGGCTGTCTGCTCCAACCCGCGGAAGGCGAGGATTTTGGTGCAGCGGAAGTTTTCGATCAGCTCGCCATCACGCGACATGGCTTTGATGGTTTGGCCCGCTTTCAACGTACCAGATTCAACACGGCCCGTCAGAAGACGGCCAAGGAACGGGTCACCGCCCAATGTTGTTGCCAGCATGGTGAAGGGCTTGTCTGCTTCTTCGATCTGCTTTGGGGCAGGGACGTGGTCAAGGATCAGCTCAAACAATGCGTCTAGGTTTTTGCGATCGCCGTCCAACGTCATGTCGGCCCAGCCCGCGCGGCCAGAGGCGTACATGGACGGGAAGTCCAGCTGCTCGTCCGTTGCATCAAGGCTGGCGAAAAGGTCAAAACATTCATCCAGCGCGCGATCTGGTTCGCCGTCAGGCTTGTCGACCTTGTTAATCACAACAATCGGACGCAGGCCCAGTTTTAGCGCCTTGGAGGTCACAAATTTTGTCTGTGGCATCGGGCCTTCGGCCGCGTCCACCAGCAGAACAACACCGTCAACCATGGACAGGATGCGTTCAACTTCGCCGCCAAAGTCAGCGTGGCCCGGTGTATCAACGATGTTGATCCGTGTGCCTTTCCACTCAACCGAAGTTGGCTTGGCAAAGATGGTGATGCCGCGTTCGCGCTCTAGATCGTTGCTATCCATGGCGCGTTCTGTTGTCGCCTGGTTTTCACGATAAGTGCCGGATTGTTTCAGTAGTTCGTCAACCAGCGTCGTCTTGCCGTGGTCAACGTGTGCAATAATTGCGATGTTGCGCAGATCCATTTGGAATACCTTGTCTCAGGGAGTTGAGCGCGCTCTAACGTGCAATGGCCCTAAAGGCCAGCGAAAAACCCCTAAGAATTGGCTATTGGCGGTTTCTGGTCGATTAATGTGTTGAGGATGCCGAAAATAGATGGATTACGGCAATCCCGCCAATGATCATCGCCAGACCTACAATGGCCGCCAAGTCCAGTTTTTGACCAAAAACAACCCACCCAATGCAAGCAATCAGGATAATGCCCAACCCGCTCCATAATGCATAGACAATGCCGACAGGCATGGCCCGCAGTGTGATCGACAGAAGGTAAAAGGAAACCGCATAGGCCACAACAACAAGGATCGATGGCCCAACCCGCGTGAATTGCTGGCTGGCCTGTAGCGCCGTTGTGCCAATTGTCTCGGCCAGCACGGCAAGGGCGAGTGTTAGATAAACCGGCATGAAGGCACCTTTCACAGGGGGAGTTCGGTGGATTCTTTGATCTCTTCCATTACAAAGCTCGCAGAGACATCTGACAAGGGGACAAGCGCAATAAGGCGTTGATAAAGTTTGTCATATCCCGCCATGTCAGCCACCCTTGCACGGATCAGATAATCCAGATCGCCGCTCATCCGGTAGACGCCTTGAATTTCGGGCATGGCTTTTGTGGCGCTTGAGAACTTGCGCAGCCAGTCAGGTGCATGCGCGTTGGTTTTGATCTGCATGAACACCGTCAGGCCAAGCCCGACCTTGATCGGATCAACAAGGGCAATGCGTTTTGTGATGATGCCTGCGTCTTCCATCACGCGGATACGGCGCCAGCATGCGTTCCGTGAAAGACCAATTTGCGCGCCCAAAGCATCAAGCGACAATGCAGCGTCGCGTTGCAAAGCGTTCAGTATTTTACGGTCTATCGTGTCAATATCACTCATTTGATGAATATCGTGGGAATTTGTCCCAACATCAATCCGCTATTCGTTCAAATTGGGATAATAGTTGCTCATGAGGTGCCTAGGGTGGGGAAAATCAAACCCTACCGGAGCCCATATGATCAATCGCATCTTCCTCGACCATCCCGCAAAAGTGGATGAGACCTTCTTTGAGCATATGTTTTTTGCTGGCAAATTCTCTGGCAAACTGTTTTTGGCAGGAGGTGCCGCGTTGGTTCACGCGTTCATCCCGTGCTTGTTTGAAAAGACCGCCAGCGGGATCATCGCCGATCTTTATGCTAAAACCCACAACCGAGGCCAATAGATGTGCCGTTGGGCCGCGTGGCAGGGGGCGCCGCTTTTTGTATCTGAAATACTGGCGGCGCCAGAACATTCCTTGATCCAGCAATCCCGCGAGGCTGCAAAGTGTAAAACAGCCATTAACGCGGACGGGTTTGGCGTGGCATGGTATGACCAGAGGCCCGAGCCAGGATTGTACCGCGATGTCTATCCCGCGTGGTCCGACCCCAATCTGCGCAGTATTGCCGAGCAGGTGCGATCACCCTTGTTTCTCGCCCATGTGCGCGCCTCAACCGGCACAGCGACCAGCCGAAACAATTGCCACCCGTTTGTGCAAGGGAATTGGTCCTTCATGCACAATGGCCAAATTGGCGGGTTTGAAGGTTTCCGGCGCCAAGCGGAGCACCTCATATCCGACGCGCATTACCTGTGCCGAAAGGGTGCCACCGACAGCGAAGCCTTGTTTCTGATTGCTTGCGGGTTGGGGTTGGATGTCGCCCCCAAAGAGGCGCTGGAACAAGCGATTGCGCAGCTTGAACGCCTGTCAAACCTTCACGGCCACGGCCCCCATATGCGCTGTGCTGCGGCATTCTCGGATGGTGAGGTTCTATATGCCGTTCGCTACGCCTCCGATCACCTTGCCCCATCGCTGTTTTACCAATGGTCTGATGCATGGCAGGGCTGGGCTGTTGTCTCAGAGCCCTATGATTTGGATCACGGGAATTGGATCGAAGTCCCAAAGGGCAGTTTTTGTCGGTTTGAGGGGCGTTCATGCGAGATCACATCGTTTGATCCCCATCGTCATCATCCCAAACTCCAACAGGTGGTCTAACGGAAAAGGGCCGCATCATCAGCGGCCCTTTATCTTATTTCGATTATCCTTTGAGGGCTTTGTTCAGGTTTTCGTCAACCTTCTCCAAAAAGCCCATGGTGGTGAGCCAGCCTTGGTCTGGCCCAACCAACAGCGCAAGGTCTTTGGTCATATGGCCACTTTCAACCGTATCAATGACGACCTTTTCCAAGGTTTCGGCGAATTTCGTCAAGGCCGCGTTTTCATCAAGTTTGCCGCGGTGCTTTAGGGCGCCTGTCCATGCATAGATCGACGCGATCGAGTTGGTCGACGTCTCTTCACCTCTTTGGTGCTGGCGGTAGTGACGGGTTACCGTGCCGTGGGCGGCTTCGGCTTCTACCGTTTTACCATCTGGCGTCATCAGGATCGACGTCATCAGACCGAGCGAGCCAAACCCTTGGGCAACAGTGTCGGACTGAACATCGCCATCATAGTTTTTACAAGCCCAAACATAGCCGCCGTTCCATTTCATGGCGCAAGCAACCATATCGTCGATCAGGCGGTGTTGATAGGTGATGCCCAGCTCTTTGAACTTGTCTTCAAATTCGGTCTCATAGATGTGCTGGAACAGCTCAAGAAAGCGGCCATCATATTGTTTTAGAATGGTGTTTTTGGTGCTGAGGTATACAGGCCAGCCCATGTTCAAACCATAGTTCAGCGAGGCGCGCGCGAAATCGATGATGGATTTGTCGAGGTTATACATCGCCATAACCACACCTGAATCTGGCGCATCAAACACTTCTTCTTCGATCTCGGTGCCGTCTTCACCAACAAATTTGATCGACAGCTTACCAGCGCCCGGGAATTTGAAATCGGTCGCGCGGTATTGGTCACCAAAGGCATGGCGGCCAACGACGATCGGCTTGGTCCATCCCGGAACAAGGCGTGGCACGTTTTTGCAGATAATGGGCTGGCGGAAAATCACGCCGCCCAGAATGTTACGGATGGTCCCATTGGGCGAGCGCCACATCTTCTTGAGGCCGAATTCCTCAACACGGGCCTCATCCGGTGTAATGGTCGCACATTTGACGCCGACACCGTATTTTTTGATCGCCTCGGCAGAATCAATGGTGATCTGGTCGTTGGTTTCATCACGCGCCTCGATCCCGAGGTCGTAATACTTCAGATCGACATCCAGATAGGGCAGGATCAGCTTTTTCTTGATGAAATCCCAAATGATGCGGGTCATTTCATCGCCATCAAGTTCGACAATCGGGTTTTCTACCTTGATCTTGGTCATATGGGTTCCTTTGACATCAGAGGTGTTTGGGCGGTTTTAACCCAGAAAGAGTTAAGTGAAAAGAAAGTATACAATGGTATACAGTTATTTCTTGCTCATGTGCTCTGCAAAGAAGGCAGATATCTTGTTTCGTGCAAATTCCCAAAGGGCAGGGGCACCAATCGAGATTTTGCTGCCAACACGATCCGCGATCATTTGCTCTGTAACATCAAAATCAACCCAGCTACCGCCCCCTGATTGCAGATTTTGCATAGGAGGTTGAAAACGATCAAGGGACTTGGCGAATTGGGCTGTTGGGGTTTGAGCGGCTTCAAACTCCTCCCAGATTTCGCGCAAACTGTGGTTTAGATCGTCTGGCAAAAGCCCAAAGATCCGGTCTGCTGCCAATTGCTCTTGGGCTTCCATGGCCTTTGTGTCGTGATCGCCAAAAATTGGGTTATCTCCGGCGTCGATCTCTACAAGGTCGTGGAGGATCAGCATTTTGATGACGCGGTTCAGGTCCACGTCTGGGCCAGCCTGATCTGCCAGCACAAGGGCATAAAGGGTCAGGTGCCAGCTGTGCTCGGCCGAGTTTTCATAACGGGAGTTGTCGCACAGTTCAGTCGCGCGCATGACTGATTTCAATCGGTCCGCTTCGTTTAGAAATGCGATCTGTTGTTCAAGCCGTTTGGTCATGTTCTCTCGGATCCTATTGTGGCTCTGTAAGAGGCAGGATGGGAGACCTCAGATCGCTAGGTTTGGTCAGCGATCCAGGATATTTAGCTGCTTTGGTCTGCGCGGTGCTTTTTCAGCTTGCTCGCCAAAAACTGGCGGCCTTTTTGCTCCGCCATACGTGTTCGGATCGCGGTAAGAAAAGCTTCTTCCAGCGTTTGCGAAGATGCACCCAGTACCTCCCCAACTTCCATGAACAAGCGGTCCTCGCCGGTCTCTTTTTGAACGGCGAGGCACTCTTCGGCCAGTTTATTGGCCATTTTTGTGACGGCTTCGTCAGCCATTAGCGGGTGTTTTCCGTCAGGCGACGACGCACATATTGGGTTGTTGAATCGATCAACGTGTCCATATGGGGCTCTTCAAAGAAGTGGCCAGCGCCTTCAACTTCTTGGTGGGTGATGGTGATACCCTTTTGCTCGTGCAATTTGTTGACCAAATTCACGGTATCCGCAGGCGGCGCCACGCGGTCACCTGTCCCGTTGATCACCAGACCAGATGCAGGGCAGGGCGCAAGGAAGCTAAAGTCATACATGTTTGCCGGTGGCGCGACCGAGATAAAGCCCGTGATCTCGGGGCGGCGCATCAGCAGCTGCATGCCAATCCATGCCCCAAACGAAAAGCCGGCAACCCAGCAGTGTTTGGAGTTGTTGTTCATGGATTGCAGGTAATCCAGCGCCGAGGCTGCATCAGACAATTCGCCAACGCCTTGATCATACTCGCCTTGGCTGCGACCAACACCGCGAAAGTTAAACCGCAGAACGGTAAAGCCCATGTTGTAGAACGCATAGTGCAGGTTATAGACAACCTTATGGTTCATCGTGCCGCCAAATTGCGGGTGTGGGTGCAATACGATAGCAATCGGTGCGTCGCGTTCTTTTTGGGGGTGGTAACGGCCCTCTAGGCGACCATCGGGTCCAGGAAAAATGACCTCGGGCATGCAAGTACTCTCTTACGGGTTCAAAGGGATGGATGACATTCTTGACGAATTCACTCGGCTACCTTAGAACGGTTCTAATATTGGTTTCCCGTTTTATCGGGTGCATCTCAGGGATGTAGGCATTATGGAGGCCTGCGTCAAACAAAAGCCTGATCTGGTGGAGGAATAGCGATGAAATTATCGACAAAAGGCCGCTATGCGATGGTCGCGTTGGCTGATATCGCCCTGCAACCTGCAGATGCGCTTGTTTCTCTGGGGGATATCGCGGATCGGCAGCAGATTTCTCTGCCCTATCTAGAGCAGCTGTTTGTCAAACTGCGCCGGGCCGAGCTGGTCTCGTCAGTGCGGGGGCCGGGCGGCGGGTATCGCCTTGCGCGTCCTGCATCGGATATTCGGGTTGTTGATATTCTGGGCGCTGTAGATGAAACCGTTGATGCGATGCACAAAGGGGCAGGTGCATCTGGCGGCGCATCGGGTAGCCGCGCGCAATCCCTGACAAATCGCCTTTGGCAGGGGCTTAGTGCGAATGTCTATGTTTTCCTACATCAAACGCGTCTGTCGGATGTGGTGGAAAACCAAATGTCACCTTGTCCTGCTGTGCCACACCTCTTTGACGTTGTTGATGAATAACCTCTGATTGCGGAATTAAAGAAGCCTCCTGATGCGAACCTATTTGGATCATAATGCAACCACACCGCTGCGCGCCGAGGCACGTCGCGCGATGATGGATGCAATGGATGTCATCGGAAACCCGTCTTCGGTCCATGCCGAAGGGCGGGCGGCCAAGATGATTATTGAACGGGGCCGCGCACAGGTGGCCGAGCTGGTTGGTTGCAAGCCGCAGCAGGTGATCTTTACCTCCAGTGCCACAGAGGCGGCAGCGCTGGCTGTTGCACAGAAATCCCGCCATGGCGGTGTTTTTGCGGCGCTCCCCACAGAACATGATTGTCTGGGGGATTGGAGTGAGCTTGCGCTGCCGTGTCTTCATAACCGCGCTGGCGAACCTCAAAGCAGCGAAGCGGGGCTGGTGCAGGCAGGGCTGGTTGCGATTTCAGCGGCCAATAGTGAAACAGGTGTTTTACGGGATAATGCCTGTGTTGCTGGCAGCGGCGAAGGGTACTCGACGATTTGTGACATAACGCAGTTGGCTGGGAAGGCACCGGTGCAATACGAAGACATCACGCCCTCTTATGCGATCCTATCCGCCCATAAGATCGGTGGCCCAAAGGGTGTTGGGGCCTTGATCAACTTCACCGCCGAAGACCCGATCCCCATGTTGCGTGGCGGCGGGCAAGAAATGAACCGCCGTTCAGGCACTGAAAACCTGATCGGAATTGCCGGTTTCGGGGCCGCTGCGGCGGCCGCTGGCGCGGATGTAACTGCGGGGAAGTGGAATGATGTTGCAGAAATTAGAAACATTCTAGAAAAGGCTATTGAAGCTGCTGCTCAACAGACTATTTTTGTCGGGAAAGGTGTTCAGCGCCTGCCGAACACATCCTGTTTCGTAACGCCAGGATGGAAGGGCGAAACGCAAGTGATGCAAATGGATCTGGCTGGATTTGCGGTTTCCGCTGGATCGGCTTGTTCTAGCGGCAAAGTAAAGGCCAGCAAGGTATTGCAGGCCATGGGATATGACGAAACCGAGGCCGCCTGCGCAATTCGCGTGTCGATTGGCCTTGAGACAACAGAAAACGATGTGTTGCGCTTTGCCGAGGCTTGGGCAGCAAAATTCGAGAAACATCAGATGCGAGCGGCGTAATGCCAGACGTGAGAGGAATATGAGCGTGGATAATACAATTGTAAAAGACGGCGTTGATCAGGAAACAGTAGATGCCGTTCGTGAAGTTGGCGGCGCCTATAAATACGGCTGGTCGACAGACATCGAAATGGACTATGCGCCGCTGGGGTTGGACGAGGACATCGTCAAGCTGATCTCGTCCAAAAACGACGAGCCAGAGTGGATGACCGAGTGGCGTTTGGGCGCCTATGACCGCTGGACCAAAATGCGCGAGCCTGACTGGGCGATGGTGGATTATCCTGAAATCAACTTTCAGGAGCAATATTACTATGCCCGCCCCAAAAGCATGGCCGTCAAGCCAAAGTCGCTGGATGAGGTAGACCCAAAGCTGCTGGAAACCTACAAAAAGCTGGGCATCCCGTTGAAAGAACAGGCGATCCTTGCAGGTGTTGAAGGCGCTGAAAACATGTCGGACGAGCCGCGCAAGGTTGCGGTTGATGCGGTGTTTGACAGTGTTTCTGTCGGCACCACCTTTCAGGACGAGCTGAAAAAGGCGGGCGTTATCTTCTGCTCGATCTCCGAGGCGATCAAGGATCACCCTGAGTTGGTCAAGAAATACCTCGGCACTGTTGTGCCTGTTCAGGATAACTTTTACGCCACGCTGAACTCGGCTGTGTTTTCGGATGGCTCGTTTGTTTACGTCCCACCAGGTGTGCGCTGCCCGATGGAGCTGTCCACTTATTTCCGTATCAATGCGGAAAACACAGGCCAGTTCGAACGCACGTTGATCATCGCCGACAAAGGCTCCTACGTGAGCTACCTTGAGGGCTGTACAGCCCCTCAGCGCGACGAAAGCCAGCTGCACGCGGCCGTGGTCGAGATCATCATCGAAGAAGACGCCGAAGTAAAATACTCGACCGTTCAAAACTGGTACCCTGGTGATGAGAACGGCAAGGGCGGCATCTATAACTTTGTGACCAAACGCGCCGATTGCCGTGGTGACCGCGCCAAGATCATGTGGACTCAGGTCGAGACAGGTTCCGCCGTGACGTGGAAATACCCGTCCTGCATCCTGCGTGGCAACGACAGTCAGGGTGAATTCTACTCGATCGCGATTGCAAACAACATGCAGCAGGCGGATACGGGGACCAAAATGGTTCACCTTGGCAAAAACACCAAGTCTCGGATCGTGTCCAAAGGCATCAGCGCAGGTAAGGCGCAAAACACCTACCGTGGCCTTGTGTCCATGCACCCAAAAGCCAAAGACAGCCGCAACTACACCCAGTGTGACAGCCTGCTGATCGGCGATAAATGCGGGGCGCACACCGTGCCTTATATCGAGGTGAAGAATAACTCGTCACGGGTCGAGCATGAAGCGACGACATCCAAGGTAGACGACGATCAGCTGTTCTATTGCCGCTCGCGCGGGATGGACGAAGAAGAGGCGGTCGCCTTGGTCGTTAACGGCTTCTGCAAAGACGTGCTTCAGGCGCTGCCGATGGAGTTCGCTATGGAAGCACAGGCGCTTGTTGCGATCTCGCTGGAAGGGTCTGTGGGCTGATGCAAAAGCTCCTTCGCGAAACAGGCATCGCCATACTGATCTATTTCTCGGTCAGTTGGGGCTTGGGGTTTGGCATTGACGAAGGTCAGGGCTGGCCCGAGGCTGCGATGTCTGCTGCCGTGTTTGGCGTTTTGTATTTTCTCATTGGGCTGGTTATTCGTTGGTTCAAAGGGCGTAGCTCATGATTTCTCGTTGGGTTCATATTGGGGCTGTTTCTTTGGCGGTGTCCTTGGCCGGAGCATCCGTGGCCGGGGCGCAGAATGTGTCCAAGCAGCAGATCAGCAAAGCCTTTGGCTATAGCGATGCGGCACAATTCAAACCTGCTGTGATTGAGGTTGCCCGCAACCTTGGGCGTTTCAATTGCGGTGCGGCCATGACGCCAGCCGCCTGTAAGGCCGTAAACAAACACTTCAATCAAATCGTGCCCAAAAGTTTGGGGCCAATTCGTCGTGGTACATTGACCCACATCGAAAACGCCTATGCTGGTCGCGGCGGGTTGAGGGCTGCGATGGCCGAATTCAACGCTTTGCCTCAGGCTGAGAGGGACAAAAAACTATGCACTGGCGCAATCAACATGCGGTGTAAGTTACTGTTCGACAGCATGTTTAGAAACCTTGCGCCATTGGTTCAAAAGGCACGAAACCGCGCAGCACGCGAAGTGAAACCTTTTTATAAAGACGGGCGGCCTTTTACGGGATGAGTGAGACAACCCTAAATAAATCCCCCCTGCGATTGCACTGGTGGAAGGCCGAGCCAAACTTTGGTGATGCGATCAACCCGTTGATCGTGGGCTATATGGCTGGGCGTCCGGTTGAGCATATCGGGCCGCGCCGTGCGGATTTGTTTGCGATCGGGTCCATGTTGCAGGTCGTGAAACGGACCCAGAAAGAGCCCCGCGAAAAGGGTGAAAAACTGTGCGTTTGGGGGACAGGATTGCTGAACCCGATCTTTGGCCATGATTTTCTCGACAATGTCGAACTGGCTTTGGTGCGCGGGCCTATTACGGCAGCGTTGTTAAAGCGCGAAATGAAAACCTATGGCGATCCGGGGTTGCTGATTAACGAAGTTCTGCCGTTTATGGGTGCGCGCCAAGACAGGATCGGCATCGTTCCGCATTATTCGCTGATGGATGATCCTGATCTGCTTGCCTTGGTCGCATCTGATCCTGCTTTCTTGCTGATTGATCCACGCCATGACGAAAAAGAGGTTTGCCTTCAAATCGCGTCTTGCGCGCATGTTTTTGCGTCTTCGTTGCATGGTTTGATCATCGCAGATGCTTATGGCGTGTCGAACACATGGATCGAGCCAAAAGGCCAGAGTTGGCTGAAATACCACGATTATGCGGCCTCGGTTGGGCGCAACGACATGAAGACCCCGATTACTTTGGCAGAGGTTAAATCCACAAAGCCCACTGCGATCGCCTACAGCGACGACATAACCGCCGCCCAGCAAGCTCTGCACGAGAGCTTTCCTGCGCGGCTGAAATCAACGGCCTGAAGGCCAGACACATCACAGGCGCCAAGCGCTGAAATAGAATATAAAGGAGCATTCACATGCTGAGCATTAAGAACCTACAGGTTAAGTTGGAAGACGAAGATAAACAGATCCTCAAGGGTGTTGATCTGGAAGTAGAAGCGGGCAAAGTGCACGCGATTATGGGGCCTAACGGCTCGGGTAAATCTACCTTGTCATATGTTCTGTCTGGTAAAGACGGCTATGAAGTGACGGGTGGATCCGCCACGTTGGAAGACATTGATCTGCTGGATATGGAACCAGAAGAGCGCGCCGCCGCTGGCCTGTTCCTTGCGTTCCAATACCCTGTTGAAATTCCAGGCGTTGGTAACATGACCTTCCTGCGCACAGCCGTAAACGCGCAGCGCAAGGCACGCGGCGAAGAAGAGATGTCTGCGGCCGAGTTCCTGAAGGTCGTGCGCGCCAAAGCCAAAGAGCTGAAAATCGACGCGGATATGCTAAAGCGGCCTGTAAACATGGGCTTCTCTGGCGGTGAGAAAAAGCGCAACGAAATCCTGCAAATGGCGATGCTGGAGCCAAAGATGTGCATCCTCGATGAAACAGACTCCGGTCTGGACGTTGATGCGATGAAACTGGTAGCTGAGGGCGTTAACGCGCTGCGCACCGAGGGCCGCGGTTTCTTGGTTATCACGCACTATCAGCGCCTGTTGGACCACATCAAACCAGACGTTGTTCACATCATGGCCAATGGCCGTATTGTTAAAACTGGCGGGCCTGAGCTGGCGTTGGAAGTTGAAAACAACGGCTATGCAGATATCCTTGCCGAGGTAGCGTAATGTCGGATGCAGCTGTAAAATCTAACCCGACCGAGGATATGATTGCCTCGCTGACCATGCCCGCAGCGACGTGGGCGGCTGATGCGCGCCATGACGCGCTGGGTCGTTTGCGTGCGATGGGCCTGCCACAACGGCGTGACGAGTATTGGAAATACACCCGTCCTGATACGTTGACCCAAGTAGGGGCACCAAAGGCAACGGTTCTGGAGACTGACGAAGAACCGATGTTCGATGCGGTTGACCGCTTGCGGATTGTCTTTGTTGACGGCGTTTTTGACGCGGCCGCTTCGGATGATCTGAGCCTTGAGGGCCTGACCATTGAGCGCCTTGCAGCCGCTGACAGCGACTTGCACTGGGCCAAAGGCCTTTATGGTGTGCTCGAAACAAATGGCCAAACGCCAGTCGAACGTCCTCTTGCTGCTCTGAACACAGCCTTTGCCACTGATGGCATCCTGATCCATGTGACAGGTAAAGTGAGCAAGCCTGTAAATCTGGTTTACCAATACAAATCAGATAGTTCCGATGTGATCTTGCATCATTGCATCAAGCTGGATGCGGGTGCCGAGATGACATTGCTGGAAAACGGGCCAGCGGCGGCACGGTTCAACAAAGTGATGGAAGTGGAAGTTGCTGATAACGCATCCTTCCACCATATCCGCGCCCAAGGGCGTGACCACGAACGCCGCGCGGCGACGCATATCTTTACCCGTCTGGGAACTGAATCTGCCTTCCGCTCCTTCACCATGACCGTGAATGGCGTGCTGACGCGCAATGACTGTGTGATCGAGCTGACAGGCGATGATGCGATTGCCCATGTGGCAGGCGCCTGTGTCGGGGATGGTGATTTTCATCATGATGACACGGTGTTCATCACCCATGACGCAGTAAACTGCCAAAGCCGTCAGGTTTTCAAAAAAGTTCTGCGCAACGGCGCAACGGGCGTTTTCCAAGGCAAGATCCTTGTGAAAGAAGACGCACAGAAAACGGACGGTTATCAGATCAGCCAATCCTTGCTGTTGGACGGCGACAGCCAATTCTTGGCCAAGCCCGAGCTGGAAATCTATGCCGATGATGTGGCCTGTAGCCATGGTTCGACCTCTGGCGCGATTGATGAGGATGCTTTGTTCTACCTGCGCTCTCGCGGTGTGCCGGAAAACGAAGCAACCGATCTGCTGACGCTCGCCTTTTTGGCTGAAGCGGTTGATGAAATCGACCACGAAGAGCTGCGCGAAGATATGACTGCCCGTCTGGGCGCATGGCTATTGCGGCACCGCAGCTAAGATGGCGCTGACACAAGACATCGTTTCTACCTACAAAGGACCGGGCCGCGTTGTGGCGCGGTTCTTGGGGCAGGGGCGCAACGAGGTGCGCGCGCTATTGTTTTTGCTGATCACAGGGGTGTTGATGTTTGTCGCATCAGCCCCCTTTCAGGCACGCGAAGCCGAGCTGGACCCCGATATCCCTTTGACCGCGAGGTTGTATTGGAGCGCGTTCTTATACATCTTTATCATGCCGATCCTGATCTATGGGTTTTCAATGATCATTTGGCTGCTTGCGCGCATCGCGCAGCGCAAAGTGTCTGGATTTGAAATTCGCTTTACGTTGATCTGGGCCTTGCTGGCCTCCACGCCAGTGATGTTGTTGATGGGGCTGACGGCTGGTTTCATCGGACCTGGCATCCAGTTAGAGGTTGTCGGGTTCATCTGGATCGCCGTTTTTGGCTGGTTCTGGGCTGCGGGGCTATTGCAGGCGGATGGTTCGCGATGATTTTGGATCAAAACGCGATCAAAGGATTGGCCCTAGAGACAATCACAACCCCGCGCAGTGCTGCCAAAAAGATCATTGGCCTATACCTGAGCCGTGATGTTTTATGGTCTGCGCTGGCGTTGGTTGCCTGTGTGAACAGCCTTATCAATGGGGCTTTCCTGTTCTTTGTTGATACCGCTAGCCTGCCAGGCATGGTCAGCAACCCCGTTTTGTTTTTTGTGATTACCGCAGGGCTGCTGGTTCTGAGTGTTCACGCGTTTTACTGGACGGGGCGGGCCCTTGGCGGGCAGGCAGATCTGGGTGATGTCTTGGCGCTGATGGTTTGGTTGCATGCGTTGCAAGCGGCGGCGCAAGTGGTTCTTTTCGTTCTTGCCTTTCTGTCCCCGAATTTTGCGCAGTTCCTTTCCTTTGGGATCAACGTTGTTGCCTTGTGGGTCATTGTGAATTTCATTGCCCAAGCACATCGCTTTCCCAATTTGCTTTACGCAATTGGCACAATCGTTCTGGCGATGGTTGGCATTGCCTTCGGGCTAGTAATACTTGCGGGGCTGATTGGCCTTGGCACATTGGGAGTTCCCACAAATGTATGATGTTGCTGCAATTCGGCGCGATTTTCCGATCCTCTCGCGGGAGGTGAACGGCAAACCTTTGGTCTATCTGGATAACGGCGCGTCCGCCCAAAAGCCGCAGGTTGTTATTGATGCGATCACCACAGCCTACAGCCATGAATACGCTAATGTTCACCGTGGTTTGCACTATTTATCCAACCTCGCGACCGATAAATACGAGGCCGTAAGGGGCAAGGTTGCATGGTTCCTCAATACGGGTTCCGAGGATGAGATCGTCTTTAACTCGGGCACAACCGAAGGCATCAACATGGTGGCTTACGGCTGGGCGATGCCACGTATGGAGGCCGGAGACGAGATTATCCTGAGTGTGATGGAGCATCACGCCAATATCGTCCCATGGCATTTTCTGCGCGAACGGCAGGGTGTTGTTATTAAATGGGTCGATGTGGATGCAACCGGCGCCTTGGACCCCCAAGCCGTGATCGACGCGATCTCACCGCGCACCAAACTGATCGCCGTGACCCATATGTCCAACGTTTTGGGCACTGTGGTCGATGTGAAAACCATCACAAAAGCAGCCCATGAAAAGGGTGTGCCTGTTTTGGTTGATGGTTCCCAAGCAGCCGTTCATATGCCCGTTGATGTTCAGGACATCGGGTGTGATTTTTATTGCCTAACGGGTCACAAGCTTTATGGCCCGTCGGGATCAGGTGCGATCTATGTAAAATCAGATCGCATGGCCGAGATGCGCCCGTTTATCGGTGGCGGCGATATGATCCGCGAAGTCACCAAATCCGGTGTCACCTATAATGACGCCCCCATGAAATTCGAAGCAGGCACCCCCGGGATTGTTCAGATGATCGGCATGGGCGTTGGGCTGGATTATATGACCAGTGTTGGCCTATCCAACATTGCAGCACATGAAGCGTCTTTGCGTGACTACGCCGTTCAAAAGCTGGCTGGGCTAAACTGGATCCAAGTGCAAGGCACGACGCCCGACAAAGGCGCGATATTCAGCTTTACAATGGACGGTGCAGCACATGCGCATGATATCTCGACGATCCTTGATAAAAAGGGCGTCGCCGTTCGTGCAGGGCAGCATTGCACAGGCCCCTTGATGGAGCACCTTGGCCTGAACGCCACCTGCCGTGCTTCCTTTGCGATGTACAACACTACCGAAGAGGTCGACATCTGGATCGACGCGCTTGAACTGGCACATGATCTTTTCGCCTGAAGGCGTAGGTTTTGAATTGCAGGGGCAGGGTGGGCAGACTATACCGCCCTTAGTGGACCATTAGCTCAGCTGGATAGAGCGCTGCCCTCCGAAGGCAGAGGCCAGAGGTTCGAATCCTCTATGGTCCGCCACTTTCCCTCCGCTTTCACCTGTAACGATGGCCCGCGATTTAGCGGCCTTTGATGCGGATGCTGAATTGTCTTTTCGCGCCTCTGGGCGGCTTTGGGAAGGGGGCGGCTTTGCGGATAACACCTTTGGCCGCGTTATCCAGTGCCGCAGAGCCTGAGCTGCGGGCAATTGACACCCGCGACAGTCCACCGCTGGAGGATATGGAAAAGCTGACCACAGCCGTGCCGCGCGAATTCACCCTTGGTTTTCTGACGCGGCTGATCCGGCGCATAACCTGTCCGGGATAGTTACTGGCGGCGGCATTTCCCGCTGACGCGCTGGCCTTCTTCTTGCGCCCCTGTGCCTTGGTGCTGGCGCGTTTGTTTGTGCCTGTGGCAGAACCCTTTTTGTTATTCTGTTTGGCATTTCCACGCGGCGTTTTTTGTTTTGTCGTCTTGTTTTGTTTTGTCGTCTTGGTCCGCGGTTTCGCGGCGGCTTGCTTGGAGGGTTTGGGCTTTGAAACTTGGGGCTTGGGGCGCTCGGCCGCAACTTTTGCGGCCTTTACTGGATCACGGCGTTTGGGGCGTGAAGATAAAGGCGGGGCGGTTGATGCGGGTGCTTGGGAGGTGACGGTTTCCGGAGAAGGGGTTGGAGCGGTAGCGATTGGTACCGATGGCTGGATCGTTGGGGTTAAGGCGGCTGTGACAGTTAGGGCTTCCTGTATAGGCTGGGCCGCTGTTGCCTCGGTTATCGGGATTGATGTGGCCGCCAGTGCGGGCTCTGGCAGCAAGGTGTCTTGAACGGCTTCGGATTGCGCCGCTGTCGGTGTTTCAGCTTGCACAACCTCGGCTGTGTCAAGGGGCGGCGTGATTGGCTGTGGGGGCACAGGTGTTTCGGTGTCAGCAGGCTGGGCAGACAGCGTTCCGATGGCCATATCCTCAAAACGGGTGCCAAAATTGGCAGCGGCTTGTTCTCCACCGCCTTCAATCTCGACCTTCATTTCGGGCGCAGCCATGGTGACCGCGCCGACAAGAAAGGTGGTGGCCACAACAAAAGAGATGACTTTAGCTGTTGGGGAAGATGCAATCATTTCAGCGCCCGTTCGGTAACCAATACAACTTTTTGCGCGCCCGCACCCCTAAGATCACGGGTCAGCGCGATCAGGTCTTTTGCAGGCAGCGCCCGATCCGGCACCAGCCGCACAACGGCCTTTTCATCTTGTGACTTATCTGCCAAAAATGTTGCCGCATCTTGCTGATCAACGCCACGATAGGCGATCCGCCCATCCGCATGTACCACCAACGCATCCGGTGGCGCGCGGCCTTCAAGGTCACTGGTTTTCACCAAGGTCAAAGCAGGGTCCAATGGCTGCGCCAACGTCCCTGCAACCATGAAGAAAACCAGCATCAGAAAGACGATGTTGATCAATGCAATTGTTGGTTCGCGTTGGGGTTTTCCCTTTTCCAGCTTGCGCATCTGTTAGCTTCCCAACACATTCACCTGCAGCTTTGGAAAGCTGCGCAGAGTAACCAAAAGATCTGTGAGCCGCTGCGCATCAACCTGCGCGCCAAGGCTCACCAGCAACACGGTTCCTTCCTCGGCCTCGGCCAAAGAAGAGGCCGAAACGGTTTCCAATGTGACGATATCCCCGTTCAGGCGGATTTCATCTGACCTCAATTGCAAGAACAACGGCGGCCTGTCTGATGGAACAGAGCTGCCAGAGCTGGCCACCGATAAATCGACTTCGGCAAATTTTGAAAAGGTTGAGGTGAGCATGAAAAACAGCAGCAACAGAAAGATGACATCGATCAAGGAAGTCATCGACAGTTTGCGCCGCCTCTTGCGAAGTTTAGGCATGGGCCGGAACCATATCAGGCGCAGCTGCTGTCGCGGTGCCATTGGGCTGTAGGATCGTCATGATCGCCTGATCCGCGATGACACGCTCGGCCTCCATCCGGCTTTCAAACCAGCTGAGGATCAAGGCCGTTGGCATTGCCACAACCAGACCAACGGCAGTGGTCAGCAAGGCAACCCAGATACCGCCAGCAAGGATTGATGGATCAACTTGAGCGCCTGCATCCTGCAGCGATTGGAAGGCTTCGATCATTCCCAGAACAGTGCCGAACAAGCCAAGCAAAGGCGCAAGCTGCGCAACCGAGTCGAGCAGGCGGAAACCCCGCTCTAACTTGGCAAATCTGACTTCAGCATCCGCATGAAAGCGCGCGCCGTCGGATTCTGAGGTAGACATCACCATATCCACAACAGGCGCCAGATAACTGGTCGAGCGATCAATGGCGTGACGGGCCGTTGCGCGGTCACCTTGGTCCCATGCTGTGACCGCGTTGCGCAAAGCAACATGCCGCCCAACGCCAGCCTGCCAGAACTGCCATGTTTTATATAGGGTTACGGCAAGGGTCAGCACGCCGACCCCCATCAGAATAACAACAACGGGTCCGCCGATCTCGGCTATTTGGCGAAGGGGTTCTAATAGGTGAGACAGGAAAATCATCCCAGCACCTCAATCTCGATCCGGCTAGAGGGGACCACTGCGGTGCTGCAAATATCATCGGCCAGCCCTTCGGCAGTGCAGGCATGCGCACCGTTTAGCAAAACGCGGCCCAGCTGATCGCAGGTCACTTGTGGCACCGAAAACTGGCGCACACGGGGCCGCGCTGCTGGCAGCGTCCCAAAATCGAACAGGGTCAGCCTGTTAACTTGGCCGTTTTTGTCAAAAAGCACTGTTTCATAGACCGCGCGTTCCACTTCGGACTTTAACCCGTTGGTGATCATAAAGGTCAAAGTGCATGCGCCTTCGGTTGTTTGCGCAGCGTTTAATTCGACTGAGATTTTGCCAGAAATATCGGTTTCTTGCGCAAAAAGAGGGAAGGCTGTCATAGCCATTACTGTGGCAAAGCAGGAAAATCCAAACCGTTTCATAAGTGCTCCCGTCCAAAGAAAATTGGTGACGTTGCCTGGCTGAACCCAAGTTTTGTTGGCGTTCTGGCTGGGAGTCGTTGATCGGGTGATGCCTGCTATCAAAAGCAGTTTCAAGGTTTTTGGGTCGTGATTTTGTCGTGTTTGTAGACCTGAAGGCCTTGGCGTTTCGATCGCTGTTGTTTTTAATTTTTATAAAACAAATGGTTACATGATCACCTTTGGCGCCTCAATAGTCTGACTTTTTTTATCAGGAAATGAGGTCTGAAGCCCCATTTTTACTCAGAATGACAAATCAGAGCAGGTTTTTTTAGGTGGTTTCCCAAGTCATCACTTTGATTTCTTCACGAAAAGCGAATTTTTCAAGGTGGCTATCAATGACGCCGTGAATCATCTCAACACCTTTTGCGTCAGCAACTTCACAAGTCACCATCAGCCCGTTTTCATCCGCGCTCATCTGGGCTGTTCCCATTGAAAATGCGGCCCAGCCTTTTTCGGCATCGTAGGAAACGTCGATTTTATGGCCAAAGTGTTTGCAGAGCTGTTGCAGGTATTTCGACCCGTATTCTGTTTTCAGATATCCCGTAGTGGTTGGCATTTTTGCTCCTTTAAATTGTGGTGCCTAGGGCACTGGACAAGGCGTATATGGCTTTGTAGGTGTCAGAAAACAACCACATGCACAGCCAACATTCGTGAGCCATGCGTCGAGACAAGGAACTTGGCATGCTCAGAACGTTATCAATTATTTTGGCTTTGGCGACCACACCCACATGGGCGCAAGAGGTGTCAATTCAGACATATTCGGGGATTAAGAACGCCCCGGAAAATCCTGAAAATGTTGCTGTATTTGATTTTTCCGCCTTTGACAGCCTCACCGCATTAGGGGTCGAGGTACAAGGGCTGGTTGCGCCTGTTCCGCTTCCCTATCTTCAAGAGGCGGCCAAAGGGACAGCGCCTGTTGGCTCGCTTTTTGAGCCCGATTTCGAGGCCGTTTTTGCGATGCAGCCTGATCTGATCATTGCGGGGGGACGTTCGTCAAAGCAAGTTCCCGAACTGGCCAAAATTGCACCCGCCATTGATATGACGGTTTGGGCTGACACTGTTGGTGAAGGGTTGCTGAGGCTTGCAGCCTATGGCCAGATTTTTGACCGTGAAGAACAAGCCCAAGCGTTGACAGCCGCCTTTAACGCAAAGGTGGATGAAGCAAAGACACTGGCAGCGGATCAGGGCGGCGCGCTGATCCTGATGACAAATGGCCCCAAGGTGAGCGCCTATGGCGCTGGCGGGCGGTTTGGCTGGCTGCACAATCGGCTTGGGTTGAAAGAGGCCGTGCCAAACCTAGAGAAAACAACCCATGGCGAGGCGATCAGTTTTGAATTTATCCGCGATGCACAACCCCAGATTTTGATTGTGATCGACCGTTTGGCAGCCATCGGACAAGAGGGCGCATCTGCGCAAACCACCCTTGATAACCCGTTGGTCCATGACACCCCAGCATGGCAATCCGGCCGCGTTATCTATCTGAGCTCGGGGCCGATTTATATTGCGGGGGGGGGTATCCAATCCATGAATTTGATCGTGGACGAGATACTGGCTGGTTTGAAAGACAAGTAAGAATGCGGATCACCCTTTCCCTCGGGTTGGTTGCCCTTGCGTTTGCTTCCCTTTTCGTAGGGGTGATCGATATTTCGATTGGTGCGCTTTGGCAGGATCCAACAGCTTGGGAAGTTTTGTGGATCAGCAGGGGGCCACGCACAATTGCCGTTGTGATAACGGGTGGCTCTTTGGCCATCTGTGGTGCGATTTTGCAGATGTTGGTTCGCAACCGCTTTGTCGAGCCGATGACAACAGGCACAGGGCAGGGTGCTGCCTTGGGGATTTTGCTGGTTACTCTTGTCACGCCCACTGCGCCTATGCTGGCCAAGATGGGGATCGCCTCGCTCACGGCCTTGGCGACGAGCCTTGGTTTTCTGGCCATTGTTAACCGGTTGCCGCCAACCCAGCCGCTGATGGTTCCTTTGGTGGGGCTGATCTATGGCGGGATCATCGGGGCGGGTGTTACTTTTGTCGCCTATCAGGCCGACCTGCTGCAATATATCGACATTTGGATGAGCGGCGAGTTTTCGGGGGTTTTGCAAGGGCGCTACGAGCTTTTGTGGATTGCGGCCCTTGTTGCGCTTTTGAGCTATTTCGCCGCTGATCAGTTTGCAATCGTCGGCATGGGGCAGGCCGTTACGACCAACCTTGGTTTGAACTACCGTCAGGTCGTGGTAACGGGTTTGTTGGCGATTTCGATTGTCACGGCGTTGACGGTGGTGACCGTTGGTATGATCCCATTTGTTGGCTTGGTTGTTCCCAATATCATCGCGCGACTTGCGGGGGACAATTTGCGCTTAACGCTTCCCATGACGGCCCTTATGGGGGCGATTTTGGTTTTGGGCTGTGACATTATCGGGCGTCTTGTGCGTTATCCCTATGAAATTCCCGTTGGGTCCGTTTTCGGCGTTTTGGGCGCGGGCGTATTCCTTTGGCTTTTATATGCGCCCAAACGCCATGCTGTTTAGACGTCTAACCATCCTTGGGGCAGTATTACTGTGCTGCGTTACCGCCTATCTGACGCTGGGTTCTCGGGGGAATTGGGCGTTTGTTCTGCCGTTTCGCGGGAACAAGCTGGCAGTGCTATTGTTGGTTTCTGTGGCGGTTTCAACCGCAACAGTTCTGTTCCAGACCATCACCCAAAACCGGATTTTGACCCCTGCAATAATGGGGTTTGATGCCTTATACGTTCTGATCCTGACGGTGCTGATCTTTGTTTTGGGGGCGCCCGAATTTCAACGGCTTTCCGCGATTGGGCAATTTGCCCTGAACACCAGCCTGATGATGGTAGCTTCGCTGGTGCTGTTTGGAACATTGCTGCGCCGCAACGGTTCAGACCTGATCCGCATGCTGCTGACGGGCATTATCTTTTCGGTTTTGTTCCGCTCATTGACGGGGTTTTTACAGCGGATGATTGACCCAAATGAATATGCTGTTGTGCAGGTCAGTTCCTATGCGCGCTTTGCCCGTGTGGAGCTTGTTTTGTTAGGGATTGCGGCGGGCATTACCTTGCTTGCGCTTATCGCCACATGGCGGATGCGCTATCGTTTGGATGTTTTGGCGCTGGGGGCGGCAAGCGCGATCAATCTGGGTGAAAACCCAAAGCGCGCGCAGTTTGAAGTGTTGGTGATTGTGGCTGTTTTGGTCTGCGTCTCAACCGCTCTTGTCGGGCCGATGGCGTTTCTGGGCCTGCTGGTCGTGAGCTTGGCCCATCTGGTTACGCCCACCTCTAACCATAGCATCTTATTACCCAGCGCAGCCTTGATATCTGCGATAACTCTGGTTGGCGGGCAGATGGTTCTTGAGCGCCTGCTAGGCCTTAGCACCCCTTTGGTTGTCGTGATTGATGTTCTTGGCGGGCTTGTCTTTTTGTTCCTTTTGCTGCGAGGCAGATCCAAATGATAAATGTATCGGATGTGAGTTACCGTATCGGTAAAACAACAATTCTGGATCAGGTCGATCTGAACCTTCCCAAAGGCGGGGTCACTGCGTTGATCGGCCCGAATGGCGCAGGCAAATCTACGTTACTGTCCCTCATTGCACGGATTCTGCCGCTTCAGGATGGTACGATTGAGGTCGATGATCTGATGGTTGGGGCTTGCGCGAATGATGTATTGGCGCGCAAGCTGTCGATCCTGCCTCAGGCCAGTGATGCCGCGCCTTTGCTAACGGTGCGCGAGTTGGTCAGTTTTGGCCGCTATCCCTATCACAATGGGCGCCCCAGCGCCAAAGATGCCGCCTTGGTTGAACAAGCCATCGAAACCTTTGGCCTGACAGGGTTGGCATCCAGAAGGCTGGACAGCCTCTCGGGCGGGCAACGGCAACGGGCCCAAGTGGCGATGATTTATGCCCAAGATACCGACTACATTCTGCTGGATGAGCCGCTGAATAATCTGGATATCGCCGCGTCGCGCTCATTGATGAAAACACTGCAAGAGCTTGCCCAAACGCACGGCCGCACGATTGTGATTGTTCTGCATGACATCAACTATGCAGCGGCCTACGCTGACCGGATCATCGCCATGAAACAGGGAACAGTGGTTGCTGTTGGCCACCCGAATGAGGTGATTACAGCGGCGTTGCTAAAAGATGTTTTCGAAACAGACCCCAAATTGCACACCCTGAACGGTAAGGTCATCATCGAAGTCTAGCGCCTTTCGACACGCGTGGCACCGCCCCGAATAGGGGGCGATGCCGTTTGTTTTAGAATTTGATGGATGCGGTAAAGCTGATCGTGCGACCCGGATCAGTCAAAGGAATGACATTGCTGTTGTCGATCCCGTCCGAGCTGCGGCGCGAGAATTGCTCATCAAAGAGGTTATGCACATCAAGGCGAAGGTTCAGGTTTTCCATGTTCTTCGGTTTGAATTCGGCATAAACATCCACAACTTCATAGCTTGGCAAAACCGTTGCTGTATCCTCGTTCTTCAAAGCGATCTGCGCGGTGGCACCGACACGCCATTCAGGGTTCACATCATAGCCCATTTCCAGACCAAAGATGTGGCCCAAGGGGCGGCCAAGGTAATATGAGGTTGTATCGGCAACTTGGTCATCGACCTCTACATCGGCGTAGGTATAGTTCAACGTCGCAAAGCCTTTGACGCCAGTATAGGTTACCGAGCCATCAAACCCGCGCGAGCGAACATCGCTCAACGCGCCGCGGTCGCCACCAGATGGCAGCACCGCATTCAGGTCGCTGATCTTTGTGTCAAACACAGCCGCTTTTGCCGACCATGGGCCACGATCAAAACGCAGCCCCAAACGCAGGGATTCAGCGCGTGAACTGGTAAAGCCAGCATAGGTCCAATCCGTACCAAAGTTGATCAGCGAAGCTTCGCCCAGCTCATATCCACCCCAGCTGCTGGCGGCACCTGCGTTTAACGTCCAGTTGTCGTTCAGGACAACATCAACCGATCCATTCACGCTGGCACCACTGTCAGAGAATTCGCTGCCGTCTGCGGCGGTGAAATTCTGCCAGTCATAACGCGCACCATAAGATAGGGACACACGTTCACCGAGGTCTTGGCGCACCTGAGCGAACAGCCCCACGTTGGTTTGGTCTTCGCGGCCAGAATTGCCAAATGCACCTGGACCACGGCCAAAGCCCTCTGCGCTTTCGTCAAAGAAATCTAGGCCCGCATTCACGGTCCCGTTGCTCAGCTGGAATTCGTTTTTGAAAACACCACTGAAGCTTTTGTTCACACCGTAAACGCCAGATACGTCGATTTCCTGTTCGTTATAGCTGAGTTGAACAGTGGGGGCGAACCAGCCTTCTGGCTGCTCATCGGTATAGGTCAACGTATAGGATTTGCGCTGGGACAAGGCCTCGATCAGCGTGTTTGGACCCGCTGTTGTTCCTGCAAAATCGGGGCGGACAAAGAAAATGCCGCCTGGACCAGGTTGGCCAACACGCAGCCCGTCATCCGTTGTCTGTGACGCAGAAAAGGTCAAACGCTCGCCGCCTTGGCCAGTAAAGCCGAATTTGGCGATGTAATCCGTTAGGTCCGCGCCCGTCCCAAGGTTGGTCACCCCATCGGCGTCTTCATAGTCATCCCCCGTGGCGCGGGTGCCGCTGAGGAGGTATTCAAACCCGTTTTGTTGGCCAAACAGGGTCAAAGTGTTGCGAAACCCCAAACCGTTTGTACCTGCGGTAAAGGAATACATCCCGCCAAACGGATCCCCTTCATCCAAAAGGTCGCGGGCATCTTTGGTGGTATAGGCGATGGACCCTGCAAGGGCATTTGGCCCTTCATCAGCGGGGGCCAGACCTGCGCTGATTTCAACGGATTTCAACAGGGCAGGGTCAAGCAGCACATTGCCCGTGTGGTGGAAGGCAGATTTGTTCTGGCGCGCGCCATCAATGGTCACGGACAGCAGGCTTTCTTCGATACCGTTTACAAATACCTTCTGCCCAATCGGGGCGCCCCCGCTGGCCGTGATTGCAGATTCACCAGAGAACACATCAGCAACCGTAGCCGCATTTCTGTTTTCAATCTCTTCTTGCGAGATTTCATCATTGCCCAGAACGGCCTGTGCATCAGCCGTTTCAATCCGGATTGTTCCCAGATCAAAAGGGGTAGCATCCTGACCATAAGCAAAGGTCGCCGTGCTACACATTAAAAGAGAGAGCGCCAAGCGCCTCGCTGTCGATTGGTTCATTTCATTTTCCTAGCAGGTGTTTGCGGCTGGCTTTGGGCGCATGTGGCCAATAGCTTGCTGTTGATAGATATGCGGCGCGAAAGAAATCCGAGCCGATTTAGAGATAAATGCGACCCCTCTTTGTGAGGGGCCGCGTCCAACACTGAAAATTCAACGTCTTTGGGAGATTAGAATTTCAGCGATGCCGATATTTTAAAGGAACGTCCGGGTTCCAAGAGGGGGTTAACGGTTGCAAATTCCTGACCGTAGGTGGCGCGATTGGCATAAGTCGCATCAAAGAGGTTGTTAACTTCGCCTCTGATGGTCCAGTTCTCGTTCCGCTTTGGCTTCCATTCGACAAAGCCATTCACAACTTCATAAGAAGGCAAAGTGGGGCCTGCGCCACCTGTATCAAAGTCGTATGTGTTTGTTTCTGATAGCACGATCTGTGCATCCGCCCCGAAGGTCAGATTGTGCTGGGGAAGCGTGTGAACAACCTCAAGGGTTACAACTTCGCCCAGAGGGGTTGTGAGGTAGTTGCCCGAATATGAATCCGCTGTACGACCGTCGATTTCGGAGTCGATATTTGCATATCCGATCCGCGCAAAGCCGTTAGCCCATGCATATCCAAGGCCAAGCTCAAAACCGCGCGATTCCAGATCGGCTTGCAGGTCGGGGCCGCCGCTCCAGCTTGGCGTGCGGGCGTTATCGATATTGGTGCGGAACAGTTTCCCCGATAGATCCCATGCGCCAAAGTTTGCGTTTGCTGCGAGAAAGATGTTTTCGGATGTAACCGCCTCGATCCCGTCTTCGGGATAGGCCCAAGCATCATTCAAGATAAAGTTTTC
Source organism: Sulfitobacter donghicola DSW-25 = KCTC 12864 = JCM 14565 (assembly GCF_000622405.1). Lineage (NCBI taxonomy): Bacteria > Pseudomonadati > Pseudomonadota > Alphaproteobacteria > Rhodobacterales > Roseobacteraceae > Sulfitobacter > Sulfitobacter donghicola. The sequence goes on along the minus strand of NZ_JASF01000005.1, from coordinate 3,096,088 downwards.
AGCCAGCGGCACACCGCCCCAAACGCTGGAATAGCCTGCACTCAGGACAACATTATCCGTCACATCAAATTCACCGGATAGGTTCCCTGAAAACCCGTTGTCGGACGTTGTTTCACCATGCAGGTCTGTGAACTCTTGGAAGTCCGCGCGCAGGCCATAAGAAACACGGGCCCGTGGAGAAAGGTCCATACGTGCCTGAGCAAACAGACCAATGTTGCGGGATTTTTCAGAGGCCAGAATGTCATAGGTGCTATCCGTCACACCATAATATTCCAGCTCGGCTTCATCAGAGTAGAAATCGACACCAGCGGTAATGCTGCCATTGGGCAAGGCAAAGCGGTTTTGAATAACCCCGTTAAAGCTTCCGGTCGTGCCGCGGCTGAACTGGGTATCCTCATCGATGACCAAATCGGTTTCGCTATAGGCCAGTTTGATTGTTGGGTCCCACCAGCCAGTCGGTGTTTCATCTGTATAGGTGAACACAAAATTCTGGCGGTTGATGTCATAGTTGCGCGTCAGGTCAACTGGGCGGCCCGCTGTGATCAAGGCAATGTTTGCGCGGTAGGGGCGCAGCTCATCATCTGTAACCTGCTCCATAGAGAATTCGAAACGGTCACCAGATTCCGCTTCATAGGCGAGCTTGCCAAGGCCAGAAACGAGGTCTGTGCCAGAGCCGACAATATCTTCCCCCGAACCGTCACTGCGCAGATCACCATTTGCGATTTTGAGGAAGCCAAGGTATTCAAACCCACCTTTGCGGCCGTAAACAGACCCGCTTTTTGTGAAAATATTACCGTTGCTGTCGTATTCGGATTTAACAAATCCGCCAAACGTCAGGTCTTCGCCAAGGAGATCACCAACGTCACGCGTTTCATAGGCGACAGATCCCGCAAGCGCGCCCGCGCCCGCATCCGCAGGCGCAACACCTGGATTGATGCGCACAGCTTTTAGCAGGGCAGGGTCGATATAGGTGGTTGTCGCGTGGTGGAACACTTTGTTGTTCTGACGCGAGCTATCAATTGTCACGTTCAGATTGGTTTCCTCAACACCGTTTACATACAGCTTTTGCGACGCTGGGATCGAGCTGCCGACAGAAATTGTAGGCTCGCTTTTGAACAAGTCCTGAACATCAGCGGGATTTTGACGCGCGATGTCTTCGCTTTCGACATCCACCGCGTTGTCATTTTCGGAAGCGGTTTCGAGAAAAATCGTGTTCAGCTGAAACGAGTCTGTGGCCTGCGCCAAAGATGTCGATGCCCACAAAGAGGCAGTCAGGGTAAGAAGGAGACGTGATTTGTACATGGCAGCAGACCTAGAATTTGATCGTTTTCTTGGTCACTATGATTTTACATCATTGGCTGCCTAATAGGCGATCTAAGATCATGGGTTAGTAAAATACTCAACTATTATAAAGGCAAGCTTTCCCCGACTGTGCTGTATCAACAACACTGACCAAATGGTCACTTAAAATTTTAGCCGAGCTTAGGAATGCGCTTGGGTCTTTTCCTTCACACAACAACATCGCGGTCATTTGGGCCTGCTGTAGTCGCTGGTGGCGAATATGGCGAAAGCTATCTATCAGATAGCGTTCTTCGGGGGTGATGTATTGGCTACACCGACTGCAACGCGGATCGGTAAAGTTAAACGTATGGGGCCGCGCGTACCGCATCGCGTTCAGCATGCTAAGCGTCGCCTGTGAAATGGCCGCGCCGTGGGTTTTTGAATAAACGCTTTCGCAAAACCGATAGGCATGCATCCAAAACTGGGTCTCAGGCTGGTTGAAGGACACGAAAAAGACGCGGCAGGTTTCTAGCGTGTTACGTTCAATGTGGTCATATTCTTGATCCGCAACAAAGGCTTTTCGCTGCCCATTCGCTGTGTCGGAGGTGTGATCGTGATTGTGGTGAGGCTGCATGGTTTAGGCCTTTTCAATACGGGTCTGAAACGGGCCTTCCCGCAGCTAAAGAGCTGCGGGAAGGCATCGATTTAGAATGTGGTTGAGAGGGTCACCTTAAAGTTGCGCCCCGTTGCAGAACGTGTCGAAAGGCGCGGTGTGTATTCTTTGTCGAATAGGTTTTCTACACCGAACCGGATTTCGCTGCCCTCTAGGATACCTTGTTGCGGCTTATAGGTGGCGCGCAGGTTGTGAATAACCGATCCGGCAACTTCTTCGCTGTCGTTCTCAAAGCGCTTGTTGCCAATCATTTCCCAGCTCACATCAAGCTCTTCGCCGAATTTCTTGCCGAGGGTCAGCTGAAGCGTATCCGCAGGGACCCCGCGCCAATCCACCACGGTGCCTGATGGTTGAAATTCGGAACCATCCACAATGTTGGCGTTCAAATCAATGTACAGGCCGGATTCCATTGCATAGGAGGCTTCCAGCTCCAGACCTTCGGTTTCCACGCTGTCCGTACGTGTCGAAGCCGAGCCAGCGACCGTATAAGATGTCACATCCCAAAGCGCGGTTCTATAAAGGTTGCCTTTGATCGCAAAACGATCACCGTCACGGAAGATATTTGTCGTGTCATAAGAAGCACCCAGTTCAAACGTGCGAGATTTTTCGGATTGGGTCATGTAGATTGCGCTGCCCAAATCATCGATAATCGGCAGGTTTTCCGTATAGGCCGCGCTCCCAAACACCGCGAAACCGTTATCAAAAGCATAACGTAGGGATAGACCACCCATCAGGGCTTCGTTTGTATAGGTGGCATCATTTGGCGCGGTTGAGCCAGTCACCTCGGAATGTTCATACCGCAGGGCAGGGGTGAGCGTCCAATTGCTGCCGATCTGCATGGTATCAACGGCATAAACCGCTACGCGGTTATCCACACCACCGGGCGCGGAATCCGCATCAAGGCGCTCTTTGCGGGTCAGTTCCAGACCTGTGCGCAATTCATGGCTGATGATGCCCGTTTCAAATAGGGCTGTGTTCTTGATCGCCAGCTTGGTTGTTTCATAGCGGTGGTCCGCATTAACCGTACCAAAACCCCCTGTAGGGAAACCGCCAGGGAATCTGCAAGGGTTGCTTGGGTCATCGCAGGTAGAGCTGCCTTCAACATATTCTTGGTCAATCTCCTGATCGGCATAAGACAGCACAACATCAAGGTTTACAAAGTCGTTTGAGGGATTGAAGTTATAGGCCAACGCCGCTGTGCGCGAAGAGACTGTCCTGTCTACGTTGCCAAAAACACCCCCACTGGTTGAGAACGTATCATAGGCGACATCTGTCTCGTCTGTGTTGGATTCGTTGTAAGAAAATGTCAGCGATTGGTTGCGGTTTTCGCCGAAGGTATACCGCCCCTTTACCAAATAAGAGGGCAGGTTAAAGGCGCTTCCGCCGATGTCACTCCCATTGCCGCTGGTCTGAATATCCTGATCGCGCCACGTATAGTTTAGCAGCAGTTCCAACTGCTCTGAGGGTTGCCATGCAAGGTTGGTCGAGCTGGTAATGCCATCGCCGTTTGAGGAAAACTCAAGCGTCTGAGTGCCAACAAAACCGATTTCGCCGCCCGTAAAGTCAGACGCGTTTTTCGTTTCCAGCTTTACAACACCGCCAACAATACCCGAACCATATTCAAAGCTGCCGACCGTCCCTCTGATCACCTCAGCGGATTTATATAGATACGGATCAGTGAACAATTGGGTTCCAACGCGATAGATTTCTTCCGCACCAACTGACGCGCCATCCACCACAACCGCTACTTTCTGGTCGGTCCCAAAGGTCGAATTCGCGCCATACCCACGAATGTTAATCCCTGACCCTTGCGGCGTTGAGCCATTCACCAAATTCACACCTGGAACGGAATCGATCAGCTCGGCAATCGTTCCTGGTTGGCGGTCATCAATTTCGTCTTGATCAATTTCGGTCACAGCGGTTGCTGTGTCGGTCTGAACGTCGCGCTTGCTTTCGCCAAGCAGAATTTCACCCAGATCAACACCAGCTTCTTGGGCCGAGGCATTTGTGGCGCTGATGAGCAATACACAAGCGGTTGTAGCGCGCAATGCTGCGCGCGTGGTTGGATAAGACATTAGGTCCCCTAACAAACATGTCTATCGACTGTGCTTGCTGGTACGCTGGCGTGTCGTAAGTTGGAAAAAATTGGGCCAGTTAACTCTGGCGCTCTTGCGATTCCTAAATTAACCAACTAAAACTGTCAACAATGATCGATCAATAGCGGTCATAGCTAGCCACTCCCTCAATGCCAGCCATCTTTTTTGAACAAGATCAACGCTGAACCGAGGTTGTGCAAAATGACAAAACTATCGCCCGAAGATATCCGCGAAATGCGGGAATTCAGCCCCAATTTGCGCGCGCGCGACTTTGCCGAGCAAAACAAAATTTCCGAAGCCGAATTACTAGCAGCCCATGTCGGCCAAGGTGTGACGCAGCTAAAACCCCATCCTGATGACATCATGTGGGCCGCTCAGCAGCTGGGCGAAGTTATGGCGCTGACGCGCACCTTATCTTGTGTGCATGAAAAAGTGGGCGTTTACGACAACTACCACTCTGGCCAGCATGCTTCGATGGTTTTGAATGGCGACATTGATCTGCGGATGTTCCCCCAGCACTGGCAGCACGCCTTTGCCGTCGAAAACGAAACCGAAAAAGGCATCCAGCGGTCGTTGCAGGTATTTGATGCGGCAGGTGATGCCGTCCATAAAATCTTTCTGCGCGACAGCTCCAACAGCGGCGAATGGCAGGGGATCAAGGATAAATTGGCACTCCAAGAGCAGGCCCAACGCCTCGATGTTTCGCCTCGCCAAGCACCAGAAGCCCCCAAAGCGGATCCGGCAAAGCTGGATATCCTGCAAAAAGAGTGGGCGCGTATGACCGACACCCACCAGTTCCTGCGTCTTTGTTCCAAGTTAAAAATGAACCGCCTCGGCGCCTATCGGATCGCGGGCGCGCCCTTTGTGCGGGCCTTGGAAACAAGCGCGGTTGATCAAATGTTGAACCTTGTTCAGGAACGCGGAACCGAAGTGATGGTTTTTGTTGGTAACAAAGGCTGCATTCAAATCCATTCAGGCCCCATCGAAACGCTAAAGCCTATGGGGCCATGGCAAAACGTCATGGACCCCAGCTTTAACCTTCATCTGCGGTTGGATCACATCGCCGAAGTCTGGGCCGTGGAAAAACCCACCCAGCGCGGGATGGCTGTATCTGTCGAAGCCTTTGACAAGGATGGTGCAATCATCCTGCAAGTCTTTGGCGTCGGTCGTGAAGGGCGTGATAGCAGGCCCGCATGGAGAGAGATCGTAAAAACCCTACAGGGTTTGGACGAGGAGGCCATGGCATGATGCGCAAGGCTCTTTCCAAAATGGCCCAAATCCGTCTTGCCGCTAGCGCGGCTGTTCTGGCCGCCGTAACAATGAGCGTTGTGCCATCGCCTTTGAAAAGTCAGGCAAGCGCGCAGGACCGCGTCTTGTCTATTGGGGGCTCGGTAACGGAAATTGTCTATGCGCTAAAACAGGAACACCGGCTCATCGCGCGGGATACGACCTCGTCATTTCCAGCGGAGGTGATGGATTTGCCTGATGTCGGCTATATGCGCGCGCTCTCCCCCGAGGGAGTGTTGTCAGTTGGGCCGAACCTGATCATTTCCGAAGACGGGGCAGGGCCGCAGGAAACGATTGATGCGTTAGAGGCTGTCTCGATCCCGTTTATCACTGTTCCTGATGGCTATAGCGCGGAAGGTGTGATCGAAAAGATCCGTGTGGTTGGGCGTGCATTGGATGTTGATGCCGCAGCGGCGGTATTGGCCGACGAAATTGCAAACGGTTTCGAACAAGCCGCAGAAAACCTGAAAAAAGTCGATGACCCTAAAAGAGTCCTGTTTATCCTCAGCACGCAGGGCGGGCGCATTCTGGCTTCGGGAACCGAAACAGCAGCCCATGGGATTATCGAAATGGCGGGGGGCATAAATGCAATCACCAGCTTTACCGGCTACAAGCCTCTGACTGATGAGGCCGTTGCCCTTGCGGCGCCTGATGTGATTTTGATGATGGACCGGATGGGCGACCATCAAACCGACACGGATGAGCTGTTTGCGATGCCCGCGCTGGTGCCAACGCCTGCGGCGCGCGAAAAGGCGATTGTTCGAATGAACGGGCTGTATCTGCTGGGTTTTGGGCCACGAACGGCCCAAGCCGCGCTTGACCTCAACACCGCACTTTACGGGCAGTGAAATGGTAGCGATGTCCGACACCCCGTCGCGCCCGATAGATCGGATGCAGGCAGCGCGCCTTATGCATCTTTGGCTGGCGGCATTACTGTGCGTGATCAGCGTGGCCAGTTTGGCAACAGGGGCATCGGGCACATCTCTTTGGGGGGCGCTTGCAAAAATCGTCCAAGGTCAGCCCTTAACCCAAACCGAAGCCGTCGTTTTATGGGACATCCGTGCGCCCAGATTGGTTTTGGGAATTTGTGTGGGGGCAGCGCTGGCTGTCTCGGGGGCCGTGATGCAAGGGTTGTTTCGCAATCCGCTGGCTGATCCTGGTTTGGTTGGGGTGAGTGCGGGCGCGGGACTGGGGGCGATCTGTGCCATTGTGTTGGGCGGGGTGCTGCCGGCTTGGGTGGCGGCGCTAACAGGCACCTATCTTGTTCCCGTGGCCGCATTTTTAGGGGGCTGGATTTCGACCATGGTTTTGTACCGTGTTGCAACGCGCGGTGGGAAAACATCTGTTGCCACGATGTTATTGGCAGGCATAGCCCTAGGAGCCTTAGCTGGGGCGGCAACGGGTCTGTTGGTCTATGCTGCCGATGATAACCAGCTGCGCGATCTGACCTTTTGGGGGCTTGGCTCCCTTGCGGGGGCAAGTTGGGCAAAAGTTTTGGTTGGCGGACCTTTGATTGTTATCGCAATTGGCATTGCCTGCACACAGGGGCGGGGCTTGAACGGGCTTGCGATGGGCGAAGCGACAGCCCATCACATCGGCATTCCAGTGCAGCGCATGAAAAACATCGCCATTCTGACCGTAGCCGCAGCGACGGGCGCTGCTGTGGCAGTGTCTGGCGGGATCGGTTTCATCGGGATCGTTGTGCCCCATGTGTTGCGCTTGTGGTCTGGTCCAGATCACAGGACCCTGTTGATCAATGCAGCCCTGTTGGGGGCCAGCATCCTGTTGCTGGCCGACATGATCAGCCGTGTCGTCATCGCCCCCGCCGAATTGCCGATCGGTATTGTGACGGCTGTTTTGGGGGCGCCTGTGTTTTTGTGGATACTCCTGCGCAAACGCGGAATTATGGATATGTAAAATGATCAAAGCACAGCAAATTTCAGTTTCCTTTGGCAAAACCCCTATCCTTGAAAGCGTCTCATTCGAGGCGCATGCAGGCGAAGTGACCGCAATTGTCGGGCCGAATGGATCCGGAAAAACAACCCTCCTGCGGGCTGTCACAGGGGATGTTGATTATGGAGGTGTTGTGTCCTTGCAGGGGGCAGACATCAAATCCATGGCCGCATGGGATTTGGCCTCCCGCCGCGCGGTGCTGCCACAGGCCAGCACATTGGCATTCCCGTTTACGGTGATCGAAGTGGTTCGCATGGGATTGCAGCGCAGCCGTTCCAGCGGGTTTGACCCCATCGCAACAGCGGCCCTAATGCGCGTCGGATTAGAGAGCTACGCCAACAGGCATTATCAAGACCTTTCAGGTGGCGAACAGCAACGCGTTCAGCTGGCGCGGGTTCTCTCACAGGTTTGGCTGCCCTTCGAAGAAGGCATGCCACGTTGGCTATTTCTGGATGAGCCTGTGTCCAGTTTGGATATCGGCCACCAGTTACAGGTTATGCGAATCATGAAGGACTTTGCTCAGGCTGGAGGCGGTGTGATTACCGTTATGCATGATTTGAACTTAACGGCGATGTATGCAGATCGCGTTCTTATGATGTCGGGGGGCGAATTGATCGCCAGCGACACGCCGAAAAATGTGTTTACCGATGAAACCCTGTCGCGTGCCTATAATTGCCGCTTAAAAACCAATGCCCTACCGGAACACGGCGTTCCGTTTTTGCTGCCCCAAATGGCGCAAGAAGGGGCGTTTCAAAAGCAGGGTAATTGAGTATTCAAAGCGCGCCACATTTAGCTGACTAAATTAGTAAGTAATGTTGCATTTGGCGGAAAAATAGTATCTGAGTGTTTTTGTAAACATATCTGACAGGACTAACTATGAAACGTTCCTTTACAAAACTGGCCGCGACGTTGACCACCGCAATGGTCACTCTGGGCTCTACCGCTGCTTTCGCCGAAGGTGAGCTAAACCTTTATTCCTCGCGCCACTACGACACGGATGAGCGCCTGTATTCTGATTTCACAGAAGCAACAGGTATCAAAATCAACCGTATCGAAGGTAAAGCGGACGAATTGATCGCACGTATGGGCGCCGAGGGAGCGAACTCTCCTGCTGATATCTTGCTGACGGTTGATACATCCCGTCTGGAACGCGCAAAGGGCGCGGGCGTTCTTCAGTCTGTCGACAGTGATGTCCTAGAAAAGCGTATTCCAGCGAGCCTGCAAGACTCTGAAAACCAGTGGTTTGGCTTTAGCCAGCGTGCGCGCATCATTTTCTATGACAAAGCCGATGTTGCGAACCCACCACAGGATTACGTTTCGCTTGCAGATCCCGCTTACAAAGGCATGGTTTGCCACCGCTCGTCCTCGAACGTGTATTCCCAAACACTTCTTTCCTCTATCATCGAAAACCACGGTGAAGAGGCTGCCAAAGCTTGGGCGCAGGGTGTTGTAGACAACTTTGCCCGCGATCCAGAAGGGGGTGACACAGACCAGCTGCGCGGGATCGTGTCAGGCCAGTGCGATATCTCGGTTGCAAACACTTACTATTTTGCCCGCTCGATCCGCAAAGACGTTAAGGGCCTGCCTGCGGATGCCCGTGAAAACATCGGCTGGATCTTTCCTGCGCAAAACGCCGAAGGGGCCCACATGAACCTTTCCGGTGCCGGTGTTGCCGCACATGCGCCAAACAAAGAGAACGCGATCAAGTTCTTGGAATACCTCGCCAGCGATCAAGCACAGCAGTATTTCTCGGCTGGGAATGACGAATACCCAGCAGTGCCTGGCGTTTCCCTCAGCGCATCTGTTGCGGCTCTTGGTTTGTTCCGCCCAGACGCGGTGGACCTGAGCAATGTCGCCAAGAATGTACCGACAGCGCAAAAGATTTTTAACGAAGTCGGTTGGAAATAAATTCATAGATCGAAACAACTACGGGCAGTTCGTTGCCCGTGGTTTTTACAAAGCTGATATTACCTAGCCACGCCCACAGGCCAGCCCGGACAATTCCCGAACCTGCGGACGCTAGAATGACAAATCAGATAAATCGCGGCAGAACGGCCTTTCAGCCACCTGAACGCACGGCCTATTCCCACGCGGAAAACCTACGGGTTGTTGATCGCTGCCGCGATGAGGCAATGCAGGCAGGCCTCAGCGGCCACTACCTTTGCGACACAAATTTCGAACCGCTGTTGGACTATTTGCAAGGGAACAGGCCATGACCGCAATTACGAAACCACCAAGCAACCTTGCGCAGCTGCCTGAGAAGGATCTGATGCCAACATATGATGTGCGCGACATCGTCCAAAAGGACGGGCAGGCGCGTTTGGTACTGGATGAGGCTGTTTATACCTTGCGCATCACGCGGGCGGGAAAGCTGATCCTGACCAAATAGAGGAAAGGGGCAGGGGAGATCGAAAATTGCCCTGTGCACTACCCAATCCTTTGATCAAACGGGCGCTTTTGCAAGCCAGCTTTGGGCCAGATTGCGCGCTTCTTCAAAACGCTGCATTTGGGGGCTAAACCCCGCTTCCGGTTCAAACACCGATCGCGCCGCCTTTGAGGGGATTTCCAGCCCAAGCGCGTTACCAGCCATCTTTGCCGCGCCATATGCGGTTATGTCGCTCATTTGTGCGGCCTTGATGCTGCGGCCAGTGACATTGGCCAGAAGCTGGCAAAACCATGGGTTTGCAGACATGCCGCCATCGACCAAAACCGCGCCATTTGGGGGCACAACCTGTTCCATCGCTGCGCAGACCTCGGCTGCGCGATAGGCGATGCCTTCCAGCAGAGCCTGCATCATATCCGCCTTTGTCGTCCCAAGGGACAGGCCCAGCCATGTGCCTTTTGCGTTATTGTCCCAATGGGGGCAGGCCAGCCCCGCCAAAGCGGGAACAAATGCCAAACCGCGTTCCAATGCGTGACCGCAAAAGCCCTCCAATTCGGAAAATTCATGAAACAGCCCTAGGTCGCGGGCCCAGTTCACGGCAGCAGCGGCTGTGTGGATACCACCATCCAGCGCGTAAACCGTTTTTTGCCCCACCTCACGCCAAGCGACAGTCGGGGCAACGCCCTGCGCAAAAGGGGGGCAATCGGGGCCCACAAAAGTTTGGGCAAAGGCACCAGTTCCAAAGGTGAATTTGCTCTCGCCTCTGTGAGATACACCGTGCCCGTAAAGGGCCGCTTGTTGGTCAACAATTGCAGCGGCTAAGGGCAGCCCTTGCGCGGCTCCTAAATCCCCGCTGCAATCTGTGATCTTGGGCAGACACGCGATAGGGACGCCAAAAACCTCACAAAGCTGGGGGTCCCATTGGCAGGTTTCCAGATTCATTAGGGAGGTACGCGAGGCCGTGGCGACATCTGTTTCAAATCGCCCCGTGAGCTGATCGCGAAAAAACGCATCACTGGTCCCCAACGCAAGGCGACCGTTTTTTGCAAGGTCCGACGCTGCGGGGATGTTTTGCAAAACCCAACCCAGCTTGGCGGCGGAAAAATACGGGGATAGCGGCAGGCGGGCGCGCTGCGCTACGGTGTTCCCATGATGTAGTTCAAGCGATTTACAGGCGGCTTCGGTCCGGTTGTCCTGCCAGACGATCATCGGGCTGATGGGATCACCCGTCTTACGATCCCACGCCAAACAGCTTTCCCCTTGGTTTGAGAGGGCAAAGGCCTGCGCGCCTTGTTCTTTTCCAGCGTCAAGGGAGCGCCTGATATGGCCAAGGATTTCTAACGGATCATGTTCGACCCAACCCTGTTTTGGATAGATCTGTTTGTGGTCTGCGCGATGAACGGTTCGAACGCCGCCCGATACATCAAACAGCAAAGCCGTCGTTGAGGTCGTGCTTTGATCTATTGCCAGTAAGGTCATCTTCCCTCGTTCAAATTCCGCGATTAGGGAGCTGTCCCTGCATTCTTTTTGCTCAAAGCGCGCCCGAACGGTCAATGGAAAACGTATTTTTTGACCATATGGTCACAAATGTGTTGACTAATTGTGCAATCCTGCCGTCTGCTGTCGTTAAATATAAGTCTGCTTAAAAATCTAATTGGTCAAGAATTTGCTAGAAATACTAAAAGAGCGCTCATGCGAGTAAAGCCAAGAATACGGCTGATTACGGCAGCATATGATAGGGGCCCTTCTGCGGTCTGGTCATTTTCATATCCAAAAACTTCTCTCGTCGTGAGGCGCGCCTATGCCTAAGGCCATACAAATATATGTGCGGTGGATGGATCGCATTTCAAATCTGGTCGGCATTTTTGCCATGTACCTGATTTTTGCGATGGTCGGGATTTTGCTGCTGGATGCTGTAACAAGCGGGCTAAAAATCTATCTGCATTGGTGTATCGAATTGGCGCAATTTGTGCTGGCCGCCTATTATTTCATGGGCGGGGCCAAGACCATCAAAGACGGCGATCACGTGCGTATGGATTTGCTGTATGATCGGCTATCGGTACGGGGCAAGGCGGGTGTTGATCTGGTCACGATCTTTTGCCTGCTGTTCTACCTTGTCATCATGTTGATCGGGGGGATTTCATCCCTTGAATATGCCATCCAGACCGGCGAGCGGCGTTTTTCGATGTGGAACCCGTCGCTGATCCCGATCAAGGCGTTGATGGTTGCATGCCTTGGCCTGATGATCCTTCAGGTAATTTCAGAAATTTTCAAGCACATCAGTGTGCTGCGTGGCATTCCTCTGACGTTGAATGCGGGTGAGGAAAGCCAATAATATGAGCCATGAATTGATTGCTCTGACGATGTTTGCGTCGATGATGGTGCTGCTGCTGACGGGCCAGCGTGTGTTTGCTGCCATCGGGTTTGTCGCCTCGATTATGGTGCTTTTGCTCTATGGGAACGGCGGGATCGAAATCCCGTTTTCAGCGACTTTCAAGCTGTTCAACTGGATCCCGATGCTTACGCTGCCTTTGTTTATCTACATGGGCTATGTCCTAAGCGAGGCAGGCATTGCCGAAGATCTCTATAAGATGTTGCACGTCTGGATGGGGCGCATGGGCGGTGGTTTGGCGATTGGCACGATCTTTTTGATGGTGATCATCTCGGCCATGAATGGTCTGTCGGTGGCGGGTATGGCGATTGGCGCGACCATCGCTTTGCCCGAAATGCTGCGCCGTGGGTATGACAAAGTTCTGATTACCGGTGTTGTACAGGGCGGGTCTTCGCTGGGCATTCTGGTGCCGCCATCGGTTGTGATGGTGCTATTTGCAATGATCGCGCGCCAACCTGTGAGCCAGCTGTGGCTGGCGGGATTGGTGCCGGGATTATTGATGGCTGGCTTGTTTGTGATTTACGTTCAGTTGCGGGTCAAAATGAACCCGTCCCTTGCGCCAGTCCTAAGCGATGAAGAGCTCAACATCCCGATGTCTGAAAAGCTAAAGCTGCTTTCAGCGGGGATCATCCCTTTTGCGATTTTCTTTTTGATGACAGGCCTGTTTGTCATGGGGATCACATCATTAGTCGAAAGCGCCGCAGTCGGCGCAACCTCTGCCACAGTCGCGGCGATCCTCAAGGGGCGGTTTTCGTTCAAGATGATGCATGAAACGGCCAAGAAAACCCTTGGGATTTCCTGCATGTTCTTATGGCTGATCCTGGCAGCTTTGGCCTTTGGCGCGGTGTTTGATGGTATCGGCGCGGTGCGTGCGATTGAAAACCTGTTTATCAACAACTGGCAGCTGACCCCGTGGCAGGTCATCATCATGATGCAGATCAGCTTTGTTGTGATGGGCATGTTTCTGGATGACACGGCCATGCTGGTGATTGTTGCGCCGCTATATGTGCCCTTGGTCAAAACGTTGGATCTGGGTTTTGAGAACCAGATGATCTGGTTTGGCGTGCTTTACACCATGACCTGCCAGATCGCCTATATTACGCCGCCCTTTGGCTATAACCTGTTTTTAATGCGGGCCATGGCCCCAAAAGAGATTTCCCTTACCGATATTTACCGATCAATCTGGCCGTTCGTCGCGATGATGACCTTCACGATTGCCTTGGTAATGATTTTCCCACAAATCGCGCTCTGGCTGCCAGAGCTTGTGCGGAATTGACCACCTCAGAATATAATTCACCCGACAGGAAGGTTACTCGAATGACTGAAGAAACCAAGAATACCGCGTCAGATAAAGTTCTGGCAACACGTCGTAAATTTCTGACCACAGCATCTGTTGGTGCTGCGGCAACGCTTGCTGCTCCTCCGGTGATCGCCCAGCAGGGCGCGCTAAAATGGCGTTTGCAAACCTATTCTGGTGCGCCTCTGGGGGCCCATGTGATCAAACCGCAGATTGAGGCGTTTAACACCGCCGCCAATGGCGCGATGGAGATCGAGCTGTATTACGCAGATCAGCTTGTCCCCACGGGCGAGCTGTTCCGCGCGCTTCAGAATGGGACGCTGGATGCTGTTCAATCTGACGAGGCGACCATGGCGTCGCCTGTCGATATCTCGGTGTTTGGTGGGTATTTCCCCTTTGCCACACGCTATTCTTTGGATGTGCCTGCATTGTTCAATTACTATGGCCTGAACGAAATCTGGAAAGAAGCCTATGACGAGGTCGATAACGTCACGTGGCTATCTGCCGGTGCGTGGGATCCGCTGCATATCTTTACAAAAGACCCGATCAACTCACTTGCCGATATGCGCGGCAAGCGCGTGTTCGGGGTTCCGACGGCTGGCCGTTTCTTGTCTCAATACGGTTTGATCCCTGTGACCGTGCCATGGGACGATGTCGAAGTCGCGCTGCAAACAGGCGAGCTTGACGGTGTGGCATGGTGTGGCTTTACCGAAGCTTATGAGGTCGGCTGGGCCGATATCTGTAACTATGCGTTGACCAACTCGGTTACCGGTGCGTGGTTTGGCTCATATTTTGCCAATACCGAAAGCTGGAACAAAGTGCCTGCGCATCTGCAAGAGCTGTTCAAGATCACCATCGACCAGTCGCACTATTATCGCGCCCAATGGTATTGGGGTGGCGAGGCCAAACTGCGGGTTGAGGGCGATAAGATGGAGCTGACCTCGATCCCTGCAGAAGAGTGGAGCACAGTTGTCGCGGATTCCGAAAAGTTCTGGGATGACATCGCATCAAAAGGTGGGCGCCCTCAACGGGTTGTCGATGCCTTTAAAACCTATGCTGCGACCATGGAAAAAGCGGGCTACCCTTACCGCTAACCTATTGAAACTGGCGTATAGGGCGTATCTATGCGCCAGTTTTCATTCCCGACAAATCACAAACCAATCCTTGTGGTTTTACAAAACCAACCCCTCGTCTTCATAGGTGGCGCCCATAGCGTTTGCTTATCGTTCCATAGAGATATGGACAAATCCCAAGGCGTTAAATACGCATAAACGAGATACTCTTTAAGGTGGAAATAACATGCCCGGAACACTGAGTTTTGACGACCTGAAAGCCAAGGTCTCGGCAGGCGAAATTGATACGGTTCTTGCCTGTATTGTAGACATGCAGGGCCGCCTGATGGGCAAGCGCCTTGTGGCGCAATTCTTTGTCGATTCTGGCTGGGAAGAAACCCATTGCTGTAACTATCTGCTGGCCACCGACCTCGAGATGGCAACGCCTGAGGGCTACGCCTCAACCTCGTGGGAGAGCGGCTATGGCGACTATATCATGAAGCCTGATTTGGGCACGATCCGCCTTGCCCCATGGCAGGATGGCTGTGCCTTGGTTCTTTGTGACGTTTTGGATCACCACACCCACAAGGAAGTGCCGTTTTCACCCCGCGCCATGCTCAAAGCGCAGATCGCGCGGCTGGAAGAGCAGGGGCTATCGCCCGTCACGGCGACCGAGCTGGAGTTCTTCCTGTTTAAAGGCACCCATGACGAGATTTTTGCAAACGGGTTTCGCGATTTAACGCCGATTTCGAATTACAACGAAGACTACCACATCTTCCAAACCTCTAAGGAAGAATATGTGATGCGCCCCGTGCGCAATGCGCTGTATGCGATGGGCCTGCCGATTGAGGGGTCCAAAGGCGAGGCCGAGGTAGGGCAGGAAGAGATCAACATCAAATACGCCGATGCTCTTTTGACGGCGGATCACCATACATTGGCAAAACACGCGGTAAAGGAAATCGCCCATCAACACGGGGTGGCGGCGACATTCTTGCCGAAATGGCATCAGGACCGTGTTGGCAGCGCCTCCCATGTGCATCAATCCCTTTGGAAAGATGGTCAGAACCTGTTTCATGACCCAAGCCGCGAGATCGGTAAATCCGAACTGATGGATCACTATATCGCGGGGCTGATGAAATACGCCCATGATTACACCTATTTCCTTGCCCCATACGTGAACAGCTACAAACGTTTCGCCAAAGGAACATTTGCCCCCACGCAGGTTGTCTGGTCGGTAGACAATCGCACCGCCGCCTATCGGCTATGCGGCGCGGATAGCAAATCGATCCGCATCGAAATCCGCACACCAGGGGCGGATATGAACCCCTATCTGGCTCAAGCGGCAATCCTAGCGGCGGGTCTGAAGGGGATCGAGGAAAAGCTACCTTTGTCAGAACCGTTCAAGGGCGATGCCTATGCGAACGATGAGGAACGGCACATCCCGCGAAACCTTCGTGATGCCCGCGAAGCATTGCTGGCCTCGGACATGTTGAAAGACGCCTTTGGCGCAGAAGTCATCACCCATTACGCCCGCGCGGCCGAGGTGGAAATTGAAGAACATGAGCGCGTTGTAACTGATTGGGAAATCAGACGCGGCTTTGAAAGGGCATAAACCATGACAATCCGTTGCATTTCACCCGTTGACGGGTCTGTCTACGCTGAACGCGAGGCGCTGTCGCGCGAGGCGGCAGAGGCGGTAACAGCACAGGCCAAACAGGCGCAATCCGCATGGGCTGCGCGCCCGCTGGAGGAACGCATTGCCCTCGTTGAGGCAGGGGTGGCCCGTATCGGCGAGATGAATGATGACATCGTGCCCGAACTGGCATGGCAGATGGGGCGCCCTGTGCGCTATGGCGGCGAATTTGGCGGCTTTAACGAACGTGCCAGCCATATGGCCGCTATCGCGCACGAGGGGCTTGCCCCGATTGAGGTTGAGGATAGCAGCGCCTTTCGAAGGGTGATCAAACGCGTTCCCCATGGTGTGGTGCTGGTCGTGGCGCCGTGGAACTACCCCTATATGACGGCGATCAACACGGTCGCACCTGCGTTGATTGCGGGGAATACTGTTGTGCTGAAACATGCCTCGCAAACCTTGCTTGTGGGGGAACGCATGGCGGCTGCCTTTCACGAGGCGGGCGTGCCCAGGGATGTTTTCCAGAACGTATTTCTGGATCACCAAACAACGTCGGATTTGATCGCGGCCAAAGCGTTTGATTTTGTGAATTTCACAGGCTCGGTCGGGGGCGGACAGGCGATGGAACGTGCCGCGGCAGGTACCTTTACAGGTGTCGGGCTGGAACTGGGCGGCAAAGACCCCGGTTATGTGAGGGAAGACGCGGATCTGGATGCGGCTGTTGATACGTTGATTGACGGCGCGATGTTTAACTCGGGCCAGTGCTGTTGCGGGATTGAACGGATCTATGTTCACGAAAGCCTGTTTGACGCCTTTGTGGAAAAGGCGGTCGCGGTTGTTTCTGACTACAAGCTGGGTAACCCGCTGGACAGTGAAACAACGCTGGGGCCAATGGCGCATGTGCGCTTTGCCGATGAGGTGCGTGCGCAGACGGCAGAAGCTGTCACAGCAGGCGCCAAGGCCCATATCGATCCGGCGCTATTCCCCCAAGATGGCGGCGCCTATTTGATGCCGCAAATCCTGACAAACGTGGATCATTCCATGCGTCTGATGCGCGAGGAAAGCTTTGGCCCTGTTGTGGGGATCATGCCTGTCAAAAACGATGAGGAAGCGATTGCCCTGATGAATGACAGCAACTTTGGACTGACCGCATCGGTCTGGACCAAGGACGCACAGCGCGCCGAAGCGATCGCGGATCAAATCGAAACGGGCACGGTTTTCATGAACCGAGCTGATTACCTTGACCCTGGATTGTGCTGGACAGGGTGCAAAGACACAGGGCGCGGTGGCGGCCTTTCCATCATTGGCTACCACAATCTGACGCGTCCAAAATCCTACCATTTGAAGAAAGCCTGAACACATGAATTTGACGTCTAACTGGTCCTATCCCACGGCCATTCGTTTTGGCGCGGGGCGCATATCGGAAATCGCGGATGCTTGTGCGGCGGCGGGGATCAAGAAACCTCTCTTGGTCACGGATCGTGGCCTTGCTGATATGGAGATCACGCAACGCACGCTCGATTTGCTGGAAGCGGCAGGTCTGGGGCGGGCGATTTTTGCGGATGTTGATCCCAACCCGAATGAAAAGAACGCAGCAGCTGGTGTGGCGGCCTACCAGGCTGGTGGCCATGATGGTGTGGTCGCTTTCGGCGGCGGATCGGGGCTTGATCTGGCAAAGGTCGTGGCATTCCATGCAGGCCAAACCCGCCCGCTGTGGGATTTTGAGGATATTGGCGATTGGTGGACGCGCGCGGATGCGGATGCCATTGCCCCTGTAGTTGCAGTCCCAACAACGGCTGGGACGGGGTCCGAAGTAGGGCGTGCTTCGGTC
The DNA here is from genome assembly GCF_000622405.1 of Sulfitobacter donghicola DSW-25 = KCTC 12864 = JCM 14565. NCBI lineage: Bacteria > Pseudomonadati > Pseudomonadota > Alphaproteobacteria > Rhodobacterales > Roseobacteraceae > Sulfitobacter > Sulfitobacter donghicola. The sequence continues at coordinate 3,078,210 of NZ_JASF01000005.1, read as the reverse complement.
ATCACCAATTCGGAAACCGAGCAGAAAAAGATCATCTTCCATCCCAAAATGCTTCCCGCAGTTGTGATCTGTGACCCCGAACTTACCGTAGGGATGCCATCGTTCATTACAGCCGGTACCGGATTGGATGCCTTTGCCCACTGTGTCGAGGCGTATTGTTCACCCCATTACCATCCGATGTCGCAGGGCATGGCCCTAGAGGGGATGCGTTTGGTCAAAGAATACCTGCCGCGCGCCTATGCCGATGGGACAGACATTGAGGCCCGAGCCCATATGATGAGCGCGGCTGCTATGGGGGCGACCGCCTTTCAAAAGGGCCTTGGCGCGATCCACGCGTTGTCGCATCCCATTGGGGCAATCTATCACACGCACCACGGCACAACCAATGCGGTCTGCATGCCAGCGGTGCTGCAATTCAACAAACCCGCCATCACCGAAGTGATTGGCCATGCCGCCAATTACCTGGGGATTGCGGGCGGGTTTGACGGGTTCTGTACCTTTGTTGATGATCTCAATGCCTCAATGGCGATCCCGAAAACGCTTACTGAATTGGGCGTTCAAGATCCCGATATTGACCGCATCGTCGCAGGCGCGCTGATTGACCCCAGCACCGGCGGTAACCCGATCGAAATGACCAAGGAAAACACAACCAAATTGCTGATGGCCTGCCTATAAGCGGCAAAGGCCAGAACGCGACCAAAGGCGCGAAACTGCCCTAGCGCAAGCTGGGGCAGTGATGCCTGTTTTTTACCAAAGAGTGAAACACGGTTAGACACGTCGAAAATGACGGATAATAAATTTTTGAAAAAGGGTACCCGCAAAATATAGCGCGGGTATTTTGAAAAGTATGAATAAAATTTTAGTGGTCTAAGAGTGTTTCGAGGTTGAAAATGGGTCCAACACATCGAATGCTAGGCCACGCGTTAACCTCTCACATTGGCAGCAATGGTGTTATCGTCTTGCTGTGCTAGAGGGCCTCGTTCAGGTGAACTGGTTCATCTACTATGCCAAGGGGGTAAACTAACCCAATGAAAACTGTTTTGATCATCGAAGACCACGCAGGCGCGCGGCAACAAATCACCCAAGTCGTTGACGAAGCCTTTAGTGATCCTGTTATCGACGGTGTTGCAACCTTGAGCGCGGCGCGGCGCCATCTGGATGCGCGTTTGTATGATCTGGTTGTTCTTGATCTGAATTTGCCAGATGGATCAGGAGACGAGTTTATCGTCGAGATATTGCAGACCCAGCCCAACGCCTATGTGGTTATCTCTACGATACACGACGAAAGCAGCCGTTTGATCAAAGCATTAGAAAACGGCGCCAAAGGGTATTTGCTGAAAGAGCAGCCCAAAGAGTCACTTATCGAAGACTTTAAGGGGATATTAGAAGGTAAGCCGCCGCTTGCGCCTGCGATTACCCGTAGGTTGCTAGAGATGATGCGGGAACGCTCAATCCCGGTTCAGGACCCTCCGATGAAACCCGCCCAAAGCGGGAAGGTCATAGATGAAGAGGGGGCATTGCTCACCGAGCGTGAAAAAGAAGTGCTGGTGCTGCTGGCAAAAGGGTTCAACCGCCCTGAAGTGGGTGGTTTTTTGAACATCTCAAAACATACTGTGGCGACCCATATCAGTAATATCTATAGCAAGCTTGACGTTTCCAGCCGCAGCGAGGCCGCGCTGGTTGCCCAGCAATACGGGCTGCTTTGAGCGTCACAGCGGGATGATGATCGTCACCACAAATTGATCCTCCCCAAGGGGCGTTTTCCGGAACTCGGTGTTTGAACTGCCTCCCAACTCGCCAATTCGGGTTTTGATGTTCAGCAGCCCACGATGGCTCCCTTCTGGGTCTTCGCTTTGGGTTTTGACTGTATTCGAGGCTGTGATCTCTAACGCCCCATCAGCCAGCGAGCGCGCAGCAAAGACGATACTGTCTCGGGCCCCATATTTGATGGCATTGCTGACAATTTCAAACATCACCCGCTTGAGGTTTACATACTCGCGCGCCGAGAGCACGCGCGGCGCAAGCCGGTGTTCGGAAACCGCAAAGGTCTGGCCAGACTGGGCAAACCGATGCGAGGCGCTGGTGCATATCTCGCGCCATGCGATGTCCAGATCAATTGTTTCGGTGTTTTCAACCACAACAAGCGTTTCTTTCAAAGCAGCGAGGGTGCTGCGTGCTTCGCTCGCCAGCGCGCTATCGCCAGCTTGGTAAACCAGACTTAATAGACGCCCGCCAACATCGTCATGAAGGTCTCTGACGATGCGATTGCGCTCGTGCTCTTGTTGGGCGTCCAAGGATTGGTTTGTATCCTTCATACTGCGGATGAGGTTCAGGATCACATCTACGGTTTCCACATCATTGGAGGAAAACAAGCTGCGCCCATGCTCTTTGCCAACCAATTGGATCGAGCGATCACCAGCAACATTGCTAACCCGCATCGCAAGGCCGTTGTTTTCGATCTGGGCGGATGTTGTGACCTCCGAAGTGATAGAGCCGATCCCATCCGCCCCAAAGCAACGCTGGAGAAACGAGATATAGCGGCCTTCGATCTGATCGTTATCGCGCAAGGACGAAAACGAGGAAACCAGATCTGGCACAAGGCTATGAATGGCTGTCTCTTGAGAGGGTAAAAACCGCTGGACGATATACTGGCGGATCGGGAAATAGACCCATCCCGCAAGCAAAAGAGCCAGAAAGAGGGCTTCGTTTTGGTCAATGCTGAATTGCCAGACCAAAAACAGATCGGCGATCACAACGATGAAACCTCCCATCAGCCAAGTCACCGTTTTCCACCAAACGGTGTGCATATCAAACAGGCGATATTTCAAAGCACCCGCCGAAATACCGAGGTAAATAAATGCCAAGGAAAAATTGACCACATGGGGGCTCATGATCGGGAGAATGCCCAGCAAAATAGGAAGCGAGTAAAGCAGCGAAACCGCCGAAACGATGCCGTAAATCGACAGGGAAAACCACATAACAGAGGCCCGTGCGATCGGGTCATTTCTGCTTTGACGCCATTGAAGCATGCTGCCGATCAAAGCAAAGGGGATCGGCGTTAGGTTCACGATCTGAAAGCTGTGAAAAGGGGTCTCTAGCAATTCAAAACTAACCATGGCCTGTAATGCCAACCCTGTTGCGAACAGGATTTCGCTGGCGGGCCATTTGAACAAACGTGCAGGAAAGGAGAAGAAAAGCGCGAGCAAACTATAGGAGAATATGGTAAACCCCCATGCCGCCACATTGATAATACCTCGAAAATACTCTGGTGGGATCGTCAGCAGGCTAGACCCTAGGTAGGCGCCACAGATGACATTTGTCGCAAGGCCAAAACCGCCTGCCGTCAGATAACTTACCGTACGGGAAGGCGTGGCAAAGGCCACGATCCCGATCGTGATAGACAAAACCAACAGGCTTTGAGTTAAAGTAAGATAGGATTTCAGGGGCAGGGACCACAGGCTTCGCCCGATGGTGGGAGGGATTGCAAATGCGGTCCCGTCATCGCTGTAAAACGTCAGCGAAGGATCAAAAAGCAGGGGCCAGATTTTGTATTTTGCATCGACGGTATCTTGAACCATCGCATAGTTTCTCAGCTCATGCCGCCCACCGACGGTTTCCAACCCGTTCAAGGCAAATTTCGGCACAGTATCTGTGGAAAGATGCGTGATACGTGTTCCTATGGTCAAACCCGCATTTTCCGCAGCCCCTCCTTCGTAAACTTCGGTAACGACAATTACCTTTTCGCCCAGATCGGTATCGAATTTGGCTCCGAAATAAGGGCGTTTGGATAAATCCAGACCAATCATCGCAACGATCACAACCCAAATGAGCAACACCGAAAAGATAATGAAATAAGAGCGCTCGGGGCGCGGAGAAATATTGGACCCTGACATAGGATCAGTAAGGCCTACCAAGACCCCAAAACGCAATAGTTCACTGGAGTGAACAATATAGGAGGGGATCTATTCGCAACTCCTCAGCATTTGCAGCCATCCCCCTTGCGTCCCCCCCTTGATCCAAATCAAAGACGGGTGAAACGGCGCAAGCTATCCAAAGCGGACAACACGAATGAATTGTGCCATGGCCGCGCGCTGCTCCTCCCTCAGCGCCGTAGCCATGGCATGATTTTCCAACACAGTGGTTTGCAAATCTGGCCAAAACCACTGACCTAAAGGACAGCTAAATGGACCCTGTTTTGGACCGCTATGCCACCCGCGCGACCCCTCGTTATACCAGTTATCCAACAGCGCCTCATTTTCAGAAAGGGTTTCCCGAAGAAACCTATCGCGGTTGGTTGGCTGACCTTGAAACCGCTGATCCTATTTCCCTTTATCTGCACGTGCCGTTTTGCCGCCAGATGTGCTGGTATTGCGGTTGCAACATGAAGCTTGCTGCAAAATACGACCCTGTCGCGGCCTATGCCAAAACCCTCAGGAAAGAGATCGCGCTCACGGCCGATGCATTGCCCGCACGGATGACGATATCCCATTTGCATTGGGGTGGTGGCACACCCACAGCCCTCAGTCCCGATGATTTAACGCTCTTGATGCAAGATGTCCGCTCGCGGTGGGATTTTGCGCCTGACGCTGAAATTGCAATCGAAAGCGACCCGAGGACGCTCACAGCTGAAATGGCGAAACGGATTGGCGAGCTGGGCTTTACCCGTGCCAGCTTTGGCGTGCAGGAATTTGACCTGAAGGTGCAAAAGGCCATCAACCGCATTCAACCGCCAGAAATGGTGCGAACATCCGTGACCCAGCTGCGCGAGGCTGGTGTGAGCGGGATCAACTTTGATCTGATCTATGGCTTGCCTTTCCAAACCGTCGAAAGCTTGGTCGAGACAGTAAAACTAACCGCCCAGATGCGGCCCGACCGCGTTGCTCTTTTTGGGTATGCGCATGTGCCTTGGATGGCCAAAAACCAACGCATGATAGACGATGCTTCGCTTCCTGATGCCGCTGAACGCGCAGCCCAAGCAAACGCAGCAGCCGAAGCATTGCTGGCCGAAGGCTATGTGGCGATTGGATTAGATCATTTTGCCTTGCCCCAAGATGACCTGACAGTTGCGGCCCAAAACGGACAACTTCGCCGGAACTTTCAAGGATATACTACGGATCTCGCCACAACGATGATTGGTCTGGGCGCGACCTCGATTGGTAAAACGCCGTTTGGATATCAACAAAACATCAGCGAAACAGGCGCATGGTCCCGTTCGGTCGAGGCGGGGATCCTCCCCGTGGCAAAGGGTTTGCCGTTCGAAAAGGACGATGTGTTACGCGCCGAGGTCATAGAACGGCTGATGTGTGACGGATCTGTCGATGCAGCAGCGGTGGGGCGGAAACACAATGCACCAGATAATTGGTGGGTGGCGCCTTGCCACAGTCTGGTCGAGATGGAGCGGGATGGGCTTTTGCAAATGTCCCAAGGCAAGGTGACCATGACCGCGCGCGGGCGCCCTTTGGTTCGTCTGGCAGCAGCCGCGTTTGATGCCTACCTACAGGACAGCACGGCCCGTCATTCCGTTGCCGTGTGACCTTTCGCTGTCTGCCAAAATTGGCAGACAGTAACGTCTTACCCCCATTCACAATATGAACTTCATCACCGGATGCAAAAAAGGCGCCCCAAGGAGCGCCCGTTTTCTTTATCTGTTGAGAAGGTGGAGGCCTTAACGCCCCCAAGTGCGGACTGTCCCGCAATCCATATGCACAAAGTTCGAACCAGAATAGCGGCCAACGCCACCACCGCGACACACGGCTGCGGCTTTTGCCATCTGGGTCACCGAGCGTGAGTTAAGGCGCAGATCAGCAGCCTGACCCCGCATGTGCAAGGAATTCTTTGCAACACCTTTGGAACGGGACCGCAGCATCGCGTTTGTCTTTGGGCTGCGATAGCCGGACAACAGCATGTAGGGTTCGTTCGGGTCGAGCAGGTTGTGCGCCGCTGCCATAATATCAACTGTGCGCAGGTCCATATTGATGGTGTCATTGGTGCGCCAGTCGCGCATGAAGTAGTTTACTTCTTTAACCGCGTCTTTGATGTATTTGCCTTCGATCCAGTAGATCATATCGATCCGTTCGCCCGTACGACCAGAATACATACGAATGCGGCGGATATCGCCAGCGCCGCGCAGGAAACCTGCTGCGTTTGCAAATGTGGGAGCTGCTGTAACTGCTGTCGCTGCGAATGCGCCTAAAACGCCGCGGCGTGTCATGCCGTTTGAACTGTTAGATGTCATACTATCTGTCCCGTTTCTTGCCCAAGTGAGGCGTGCCTGTGGATACTGCCAATGTGTTCGTGATGTTACACGGACTGTATTATCATCTCCCCAGATGCGCCTAATCTATTGCATATAGCTAAAAAGGAACCAAGAGGTGAATCACTGGAACAACTGGTGCACTTAATTTTAGGCAATTTTTTGCGCATTTATCGGCTATCTTTGGACCTCGGGCATCGATTTACGGTGGCTAATTAGCACTATTTGTTATGAAAAAGTGCAAAATCGCCTTTTTGTGAATGGACTCAGGTTGACGGGTCCCAGAATACTGGCCCGAAAGAATCTATGTTTTCAGGGAATTATTCATGCTTTCGCAATTTCGAAGACTCTCAGGGCCCAAATCCATTGCAGCGGCAATCGCGCTTAGTGCTTTTTTCCTGACCACCGCTGAACCTGTTCACGCACAGGTAACCGCGTTTAAACAAGCGGTTGCAGAGACTGGATCGCGCGATGACGACATCGCAAAATTCTACCGCGCTCAAAACTTTGAAGGCATTTGGACAGGGGATGATGAAACCCATCGCGCACGCCGCGCTGCGTTGTTGAATGCCTTGCGCCATGCGGGGGATCATGGATTGCCTGTTGCGCGCTATGATGTTGACGCGCTGGAACGCCAAATGGCCAACGCACGGTCTGCCCGTGATCTGGGCATTATCGAGGTCGAGATGACCCGTATGTTCCTGCAATATGCCCGTGACCTTCAAAGCGGCGCGTTAACCCCGCATAAAGTTGTATCCGCAATCAAACGCGAGGTTGCCTATACCGACCGTGCAGAATTGATTTCGGGTTTTCTGGCGGCACGCCCTGCGGCCTATTTGCGTGGCCTTGCACCGCGTACAATTGAATATAGCGCCCTGATGAAGCAAAAGATGCTGCTCGAAGAGCAGATCACACGCGGCGGATGGGGCCCAACGGTTAAAGCGACCTCCTTGAAACCGGGAGCGTCTGGGCAATCAGTTCTTGCGCTGCGCAACCGCTTGATGGTGATGGGCTACCTTGAACGCTCCAACGCCAAAACCTACGATAAGGCAATGACAGCTGCTGTTACGGCGTTTCAAAAAGCGCACGGCCTGAAAGCAGACGGCGTTGCCGGTAGCGGGACCATCAAACAGATCAACGAAAGCATCAACAGCCGGTTAAAGAACGTATTGGTTGCGATGGAGCGCGAGCGGTGGTTGAACCAATCGCTGGGTGATCGCCATATCCTTGTAAACATCCCTGATTTTACAGCCAAAATCGTAGACCATGGCCGCGTCACCTTTGAAACGCGTTCAGTTGTGGGGGCGAATAAATCCGACCGCCCAACACCAGAATTCTCAGACATTATGAGCCATATGGTGATTAACCCCAGCTGGTATGTTCCGCGCTCGATCATCGTGAACGAATATCTGCCCGCGCTGCGTAACAACCCCAACGCCGTGCGCCACATCGAAATCACCGATAGCCGCGGGCGCAAGGTGAACCGCTCAAAGGCGAATTTTGCGAAATACAACGCGCGTAACTTCCCTTATTCCATGCGCCAACCTCCCAGCCGTTCCAACGCGCTGGGGCTGGTAAAGTTCATGTTCCCGAACAAATACAACATATATCTGCATGATACGCCTGCGAAATCCTTGTTCAGCCGCGAAGTGCGCGCCTATAGCCATGGCTGTGTTCGTCTGAATGACCCCTTTGATTTCGCCGAAGCACTGCTGGCCAAACAAGAAGCAGACCCAAAAGGCTTTTTTCAAGGCAAGCTGAACACGGGCCGTGAAGCGCGGGTTGATCTGGTAAAACAGGTACCTGTGCACATCATTTATCGCACGGCCTTTACAGATGCGCGCGGAAACCTGAACTTCCGCCGCGACGTTTATGGGCGTGATGCGCTCATTTGGAAGGCCTTGCAAAAGGCAGGGGTGGAACTCGATAGCGTTCAGGGTTAAGTCAGCGTCAACCTTTAGGGGAGCGCGACATGACCCATTCCGTAAAAGACATTGCAATGGCGTTGGGGGCTGAGGCCTTCGGCGCCATTGATATTTTGATAGACGCCGCAGCCGAGCCAGCAGCGGCGGGGCCAAGCAACCTTGCCCTAGCGATGAACCCGAAATACGCCGAAAGCCTGTCTGAGGGCAAAGCCCGCGCGGCGTTGCTGTGGGAGGGGGCGGATTGGCAGGCCCTTGGCCTAGAGGCTGCGATCATTGCGCCGCGCCCACGGTATGCCATGGCGAGCCTGACCAAAATGCTGGATGCAGGGCAGGGGTTTGAGGCGGGTATTCACCCCACAGCCTATGTCGATCCCGAGGCCGAATTGGCCGAGGGGGTGAGTGTGGGACCCCTTGCTGTGATTTCAAAAGGCGCCAAGATCGGCGCGAATAGCGTGATTGGCCCGCAGTGTTTCATTGGCTGGAATGTTACCATAGGCGAGGGCGCTTATCTGCGCGAAGCCGTCAGCATCGGCGCGCGTGTGACGATTGGTAACCGCTTTAGGGCGCAACCTGGCGCGCGGATCGGCGGCGATGGGTTTTCATTTGTAACGGCGGAACCCTCCAGCGTTGAATCCGTTCGCGAAACCTTGGGGGATCAAGGGGATGCAAAGGCTCAGGAGTGGACCCGCATCCATTCTTTGGGCGCTGTCACCATCGGCCATGATGTGGAAATCGGCATGGGGGCAACGATTGATTGCGGCACCATCCGCGATACTGTGATTGGTGACGGGAGCAAGCTCGATAACCAAGTCCATCTAGGGCATAACGTTGTGATCGGGCGCAACTGCCTGATCTGCGGTCAGGTCGGGATCGCCGGATCTGCAACGATTGGCGATAACGTGGTTCTGGCCGGACAATGCGGCGTGAGCGACAACATCTTTGTAGGCGATGGCGTGATTGCAGGTGGCAGCACCAAACTGATGTCAAATGTTCCTGCGGGCCGCACCATGCTTGGCTATCCCGCGACCCAGATGGACAAACAGGTTGAGAGCTACAAAGCATTACGCCGATTGCCCCGCCTGATGCGCGACATCAGCGAGCTGAAAAAAGCTGTTTTCAGCACCGACAAGGACACCTAAAAACGCCCCGAATTCTCTAGAGGAACAAAACCCATGAGCGTTAAAGATCAGGTCATTTCCATCATCGCAGAGCAGGCCGTTCTGGAACCCGATGACATTTCCATGGACAGCACTTTGGAAAGTCTCGGCATTGACAGCCTTGGTTTGGTCGAAAGTATCTTTGCAATCGAAGAGACCTTTGACATCACCGTGCCCTTCAATGCGAACGAGCCCTCAGAATCCGACTTTGACATCTCTAGCGTGGCCAGCATCATCGCAGGCATCGAACGCCTCTGCGCCGAGCAATCAAGCGCATGAAACGGGTTGTTATTACCGGTGCGGGAACCATCAACGCATTGGCTCACAACGTCTCTGATACTTACCGCGCGATGCAAGAGGGTGTCTGCGGGATTAAACCCTTGGACATTCGCGACGTAGATCGCCTGCAAATCCAGATTGGCGGGCAGGTGACCGAGTTTGAGGCCGAAGGCCGCTATAACCGCCAACAGATGTCCCTTTATGACCGCTTTACCCAATTCACATTAGCGGCCGCAAAGGAAGCGATTGAGCAATCGGGCCTTGTGTTTACAGGCGATCTAGCTGCCCGTTCAGGCGTGGTTCTGGGCACTGCGGGCGGCGGTGTCAGCACGTGGGATGATAACTATCGCGCGGTTTATGAAGAGGGCAAAAACCGCGTTCACCCCTTTGTCGTGCCAAAGCTGATGAACAATGCAGCCGCCAGCCATGTGAGCATGGAATGGAACCTCAAGGGGCCTTCCTTTACGGTCTCAACCGCTTGCGCATCCTCTAATCACGCTATGGCGCAGGCTTTTGCGATGGTGCGATCGGGGATGGCGCCAGCGATGGTAACGGGGGGATCTGAATCCATGCTGTGCTTTGGCGGTGTCAAAGCATGGGAAGGTTTGCGGGTTATGTCAAAAAACGCCTGCCGCCCGTTTTCGGCCAATCGAAATGGGATGGTTCAGGGGGAAGGCGCGGGGATCTTTGTGTTCGAGGAATACGAACACGCAAAGGCCCGTGGCGCTGAAATCTTATGTGAGGTTTCCGGCTTTGCCATGTCATCGGATGCGACCGATATCGTTATGCCATCAAAGAACGGTGCTGCCCGTGCCATGGCTGGCGCGCTGAAAGATGCACAGATTGATGCCTCAGAGGTGGGCTATATCAACGCCCATGGCACGGGCACGGCTGCGAATGACAAAACCGAATGCGCGGCAGTTGCAGATGTGTTTGGCCCGCATGCGGATAATCTGATGATCAGCTCGACCAAATCCATGCATGGCCATCTGATCGGCGGCACTGGCGCCGTTGAGCTGCTGGCCTGTATCATGGCCCTACGAGAAGGCATTATTGCCCCAACGATTGGCTATGAAGAAGCAGACCCCGAATGCGCATTGGATGTTGTGCCGAATGAAGCACGTGAGGCTAAAGTGAATGTTGTGCTAAGCAACGCTTTTGCCTTTGGCGGCATGAACGCCGTTGTCGCCCTAAGCGCGATTTAAAGCGGAAATTCCGAAACTCTGCCCTTTATCGGGTTTTTCAAAGCTGACCTCTCACAAGATATAAAAAAGGCCGCGCTATTATCTAGCGCGGCCTTTTCTATTACATTTTTCTAAAACCTTATTGGTTCAGAATAGATACTTTATCAAAAGAAGCTGTGAAGCCTTCCAGAGACATTTTCAGCTCAACTTTTTGATCAGGTGCCAGCGCTGGCACGATGGTCATGATCGCTTCGTTGCCGCGTTTGAATGCGTTTACATCCGCATCTGTCAAACCCAAACGCACGTAGCAACCGACTGGGTTGCAGAAGGCATAAGGGTAACGGCGCGCTTTGCCGCCGTCGATCGCGATGGTCAGCTGCTGTGGGATCGCTGTTTCAAGAGGAACAATGATTGTCGCGCCAGCAACAGCTTTGCCACCGGCGGGCAGGCGGAACAGGGAAACTTCGGCGACAGGTGCACCCTGACCATCATCCATCAGCTGGTACATCTGGCAAGGCTCTTCGCCTTCTTCAACCTTGATACAACGCATCTCCCAGGCGCCAATCACTTCACGTGTGAACGGCTTGCCGACTTCGGGGTCTTTGTCTGCGTCTTCACCAAGGCTCAGCTGATCCTCAATATTGGACGCTGGCGCTGCGCCTTCAGCGGTGTCTGCTGTTTCTGTGGTCGCTGTTTGTGCAAAAGAAACAGCCGGAGCAAAGGCCACAAGTGCCGAGCAAAGCGTGAGGGCTAATGAAAATTTAGTCATGAAAAATCCGTCGAATTGTTTTCAGTTAACCCGCTTTAACACTCTGCAATCAGCTTGTCAGGGGGCAACTACATTACAGCTGTGTCGTAAAAGCGTATTTTCGCCTAAAAGCAAATGGGTAAATCGCAGCACCCGGGCCAGCACATTTCAGGCCAAAAAAAAGAGGACACAGAATGTCCTCTTTTTTCAATTTTTGGTAACTCCCTGTCGGACTGAGCCGACTTATTGAGGAGAGACTAGGCAAGCAGGCCAATCTGGTCAACAGGTAAAAGTGAAATTCCTACACAGCAAATCCATTGATTTGCTAAGAAATTTACACCGCTCATAAAAAGAGACCGTACCCGAAGGCACGGTCAGTCTGACAGGGAGGAAGTGTCAGTTCTTCATGGACATATGAAGCGCTGACAAATTCACTATGGCGCATAAAGGTTAAGTAAGTATGCTTTGGCGGAGCGGTGACGCATATACAGCGCAAAGCGCTTTGATATTACAGGAGAGTTTGTTCGTGAGTTCTGATCTTTTTATTGGCGGTGGTGGGCCTGACTATGGCACGCAGCAGTTTTTATCGCTGAAATATGCAAACCGGCATGGCCTTGTTGCGGGGGCGACCGGTACGGGTAAAACGGTAACTCTCCAGATTTTGGCCGAAGGTTTTGCCAATGCAGGTGTGCCGGTATTCTTATCGGATGTGAAAGGTGATCTCAGCGGTTTGGCCGTTGCTGGCGACCCCACGCACAAGCTCCACACCCCCTTTACCGAACGCGCAGAAAAGATCGGTTTTACCGACTTTAAATACGAAGCCTTTCCCGTCACCTTTTGGGATTTGTTCGGAGAGCAAGGGCACCCCGTTCGCACAACCGTTTCTGAAATGGGGCCTCTGTTGTTGGGCCAGCTTTTGGGCCTGACCGAAGCACAAGAGGGCATTCTGAACATTGCCTTTCGCGTTGCAGATGAAGACGGCATGGCCTTGCTGGATTTAAAAGACCTCCAAGCGCTGCTTGTCTGGATCGGTGAAAACGCAAAAGATTTGTCTTTGCGTTATGGCAATGTCTCGACCTCTTCAGTTGGCGCGATTCAGCGCCGCCTGTTGGTTCTGGAAAACCAAGGCGCGACCAAACTGTTTGGCGAACCTGCATTGGCGCTGTCTGATCTTATGCGAACCGATGCCGATGGCCGCGGGATGATCAATATCCTTGCCTCCGATCAACTCATGGGCGCGCCTAAGCTTTATGCGACGTTCCTGTTGTGGCTGCTGTCCGAGTTGTTCGAAGAACTTCCCGAGGTTGGTGACCCTGACAAGCCAAAACTGGTATTCTTCTTTGATGAGGCGCACCTGTTGTTTGACGATGCGCCAAAGGCTTTGGTGGATAAGGTCGAACAGGTTGCCCGCCTGATCCGCTCCAAAGGGGTCGGGGTGTATTTCATCACCCAAAACCCAGCTGACGTTCCCGAAGACATCCTTGGCCAGCTTGGTAACCGCGTTCAGCACGCCTTGCGCGCCTTTACCGCCAAGGACCAAAAGGAACTGCGCATGGCGGCGCAAACCTATCGCGAGAACCCCGCCTTTAGCACCGAAGAAGCCATTCGCGAGGTCGGGGTAGGTGAGGCCGTGACTTCAATGCTTCAACCCAAAGGCGTGCCTGGAATTGTTGAACGGACATTGATCCGCCCGCCGTCCTCCCAACTGGGGCCAATCACCAAAGCCGAACGTGCCACGATGATGGCAGCGTCAGATATGGCTGGAAAATACGACACGCCACTAGACCGCGAAAGCGCGTTTGAAATTCTGCGTGGGCGCGCCGAAAAAGCCGCCGCTGAGGCCGAGGCCGCTGAGGCGGAAATCGAAAAGGCAGAAGCTGCAGCAAAAGCCGCAAAAACAGCGGCCGCACAAACGCCCTCGCTGCGCGAGTTCAAAAAGGCCCGCCGCTATGCGAACAAAGGCACCGAGACAAAGTCTCGCCGGACCAGCAGCAGCCGCACATCCGTTGGTGACGGGATCGGTGGCGCAATTGCGAATGTGGTGATCAAAGAGCTTAAAGGCACAACAGGGCGGCGCATTGTGCGTGGCATCCTTGGTGGGTTGTTCAAAGGCCGCTAAAAGCCTTCACAGTACAAAACGAAAAAGGGCGCCAGAGGTCATCTGGCGCCCTTTTTTGTTTGACTGGTTAGGTCCTATTTTTCAGGGATCAAACCACGTGGGCTAAACCGCAAAACAAGGATCATAATAACGCCCATGGTCATCAGGCGCATCTGTGCGGCACTGTCCAACAGGTGCGCCCGCAGCCAGCTGTCTTCGGCCATGCCAGATGTGATGAGATCCATCAGGAAGATGCCCATCGGCTCAACCTGAACCCAAAGGAACCAGATCAGGAAACCGCCCAAAATCGAGCCAAGGTTGCTACCCGATCCCCCCACAATCACCATCACCCAGATCAGGAAGGTAAAGCGCAGCGGCTGATAGGTGCCCGGTGTAAGCTGGCTGTCCAATGTGGTCATCATCGCGCCTGCAATGCCACAGATCGCCGAGCCAAGGATAAACACCTGAAGGTGGCGGGCTGTTACGTCTTTGCCCATTGCCTCAGCTGCATCTTCATTGTCACGGATCGCGCGCATCATCCGCCCCCAAGGCGAGTTCAGGGCACGCTGCGTCATCCAAAAGATGATCCCCAAAACGACCGCGAACAATACCGCATAAAGCAGCTTTACCCAAAGGGTAGAGGCCTCGACAGGGTCAAACCCCATGGATGCCGCACGTTCGACAAAGGCCGCTGACCCTTGCAGGTCCAGCTCATAGGGAACAGGGCGCGGAATACCGACAACGTTTTTCACACCACGCGTCAGCCAGTCTTCGTTCTTGAGAATGGCGATGATGATCTCGGCAATGCCCAAGGTCGCAATGGCCAGATAATCCGAACGCAGCCCAAGAGCGGCCTTACCAATCAGCCAAGCAGCGCCCGCAGCAAACAGCCCGCCAACAGGCCACGCGATCAGCATGATCCACCCGTTATCGCGATAGGTTTCCTCGGTTCCGGGGTTCAACCCACCAAGGTAACCAGTCGCCGCAGGGTTCACGGCCTCGATCAGATCAACGTTCGGGTCCAGAAAACCACGGAATACGAAAAAGCCAAAGATCAGGATCGCCGTAATGGCAAGGCTTCTGCTGCGCCCCGCTGGCATGCGCTTGTAGGCGAAAACCGATGCAACGATCGTCGCCGCACCAAGAACCAGCGCCACGATGACACCAGCACCCCCAGCCGCAAAGGCACCCGGAGTTGCAGGCATGCCAATCAGCACAGCCGCCAGACCACCCAAAGCAACAAAGCCCATAACGCCAACGTTAAACAAGCCGGCAAAGCCCCATTGCAGGTTTACCCCCAAGGCCATGATCGACGAAATCAGACCCATGTTGAGGATGAACATCGCGTTGTTCCACCCTTGGAAGAACCCAGAGATAATGATCAGGGTAAAGACCAGTGCAAACAGCAGTGTATTTTTCACAGTATCGGTCATGTTGTAGACTGCCCTTTGAAGAGGCCCGTAGGCTTGAACAGAAGCACAATCAGCAAGATCACAAAGCTGACGGCGAATTTATAATCGGTGGACATCAGTTGCACGAGGCTGGATGGCTCCAGACTTTCGGGTAACAGATAAACCAGCACTTTCTTCCACGCATAGGTGATCGTGACCTCGGAAAAGGCGATCACAAAGCCACCGGCAATCGCGCCCAGCGGGCTACCGATGCCACCCACAACTGCCGAGGCAAAGATCGGCAGCAACAGCTGGAAGTATGTGAAAGGTTTGAACGATTTATCCAGCCCATACAGCGTACCCGCAATCGTGGCGAGGGCGGCAACGATGATCCATGTCATCATCACAACGCGCTCGGGGTTGATGCCCGACAACAGCGCGAGGTCTTCGTTATCCGAATAGGCGCGCATGGATTTACCTGAACGGGTTTTGTTCAGGAACCAGAACAACAGCGCCACAACGACAATCGCTGTAATCACCGTGATTAGCTGAGTAGTGCGGATACCCAGACCTTCATCAAGGCCCGTCAACCGTTTGAAATCGCGCGCGGAAATGATAAACCGCGGCCCGTCAGAAAAGCTTTGGTCATCTGGTCCGATGATGAAACGAACGATACCGTTCATCACAAACATCACCCCCATAGACACGATCACAAGGATCACCGGCTTGGCCTTTTGTTCGCGGTAAAAGCGATAGACCAGTCGATCGGTCGATAGAACCAAAAGGATACACCCCAAGATCCCAAAGGGCAGGGCCAGCAGGGCAGTCGGCAACGGCCCAAGGCTGATCCCAGCCGATTGCATGGCCCATGTCACCAGAATGGTGATCATCGTGCCAAAGGCCATGGTGTCACCATGGGCAAAGTTGGAAAAGCGCAGGATACCGTACACCAGCGTAACCCCCAGCGCGCCAATGGCCAGCTGGCTACCGTACGCGATACCCGGGATAAGAACATAATTCGCCAAAGCGACGAGTGCGTTGAGAAAGTCCATTATTCCGCTTCCTTACATGTACCGTAATAGCTGATCATCATTGGAATGGAGGCATCCATAACAACCAACCGCGCATCGCCTTTTCCATCTGTCATCAGACGTCCGAATTGGCGACCATCGTTTTCTGCCCACATGGCAAAAACAACATCCGGCCGGCTGCGCAAGAAAACCGTGTGCGACGCGGCATCATCAGTCCAGCGTGCAGATGCATCCATGCCATCATGGGGGTGTTCAAATTCCTTGTGATTGACCGTCACGTCATATGATGTCGCTTCACAGGTCTCGGTCTCGATACATTCAGAGGTAAACGAGCAGGTGAAGCCTTGCTCTGCAGCAGCAGCGGGCAAAGCCGCCAGCGTCGCCATCGCGCAGACGCCCAAGAAAAGATGTTTCATTCTTCAGCCCCCCAAAAACGATTTGCGAACTTCAGGATCGGCAAGCAGCTCTTTGCCCGTTCCAGTATAGGCGTTCGCGCCTTGCACCAGAACATATCCTTTGTCTGCGATTTCAAGAGCTTGTCGTGCGTTCTGTTCTACCATCAGGATCGGGATGCCTGTGCGGGCAACCTCGATGATCCGGTCAAACAGCTCGTCCATGACAATCGGTGAAACACCGGCTGTCGGCTCGTCCAGCATCAAAACCTTGGGCTGCGTCATCAATGCGCGCCCTACGGCGACCTGCTGGCGTTGGCCACCAGATAGCTCTCCGGCTGCCTGATTGCGTTTGTCCTTGAGGATCGGGAAGAGATCATAGATTTGCGCGATCGTATCACGGTAGTCATCCTTGCGGATAAACGCGCCCATCTCTAGGTTTTCTTCCACCGTCATCGAGGTGAAGATATTCGAGGTTTGCGGCACAAACCCCATCCCCTTGGCCACACGCGCCTGAGGTGTCAGGCTGGTGATGTCTTCGCCGTCCAGCTTGACCGACCCCGAGCGCACATCCAGCATCCCGAACACAGCTTTCATCGCCGTGGATTTGCCAGCGCCGTTCGGGCCAACGATGACAGCGATTTCGCCCTTATCAACGGCAATTGTACAGCCATGTAGAATATCGGGGCCTTTACCATAGCCGCCCGTCATCGTGTCGCCGATCAGGAACGGCTCTTTGCTTGCGTTGGTATCGCTCATGCGCCCACCTGTTCTTTGTTCTTTAGTCCAGTGCCAAGGTAGGCTTCGATGACCTGTTCGTTCGCTTTGATCTCGGGCAGGGTGCCTTGGGCCAAAACGCGCCCTTCGGCCATACAAATCACCGGATCACATAGGCGGCCGATGAAATCCATGTCATGTTCGATCACGACAAAAGTATATCCACGCTCTTTGTTCAGACGGATAATCGCATCGCCAATGGTGTTCAGCAGGGTGCGGTTCACGCCTGCGCCGACCTCGTCGAGGAAAACGATCTTGGCATCCACCATCATGGTGCGGCCAAGTTCCAGCAGCTTTTTCTGACCACCCGAGATTTGGCCCGCCTTTTGGTCGGCCAAGTGGGAAATTGTCAGGAACTCCAGCACTTCATCCGCTTTGGCACGCAGGGCGCGTTCTTCATCGGCGATGCGCTTGCGGCCAAACCACGTGTTCCACAGGGTTTCACCAGATTGCCCACCTGGAACCATCATCAGGTTTTCGCGACACGTCATGGAGTGGAATTCATGCGCGATCTGAAACGTGCGCAGCAGCCCTTTGTGAAACAACGTATGGGGCGGCAGACCTGTGATGTCCTCGCCTGCCATTGTGACCTTACCCGAAGTTGGCTGAAGAACGCCCGCGATCACATTGAAAAGAGTAGTCTTTCCTGCGCCGTTTGGGCCGATCAATCCCGTAATGGAACCTTCTTCGATTGTCAGGCTTGCGCCGTCCACGGCATGAAAACCGCCGAAATGTTTGTGTAAATCGTCAACGACGATCATATGTTTTATCCCCGTATACTTGGCCGATAGCGATACGTGCGGGCCAATGTTTGTGAAAACAGCCCGAGGATTTTTTCCTCGGGCTGTTTCATGATCATGCCCGTTTTGGGGCGGTTGGTTTATTTGAAACCGACGGTAGCGTTTTTGCCATCCTGAACTTCGATCATACGGTAGTTACCCGCAGATTCACCTGGTCCGATCAGCTCAACCGCGGATGCACCAACGAAATCAACGTCTTTGCCCGCTTTGATCAGCTCCAGCGCTTTTGCCAGATCACCAGGATAGATTTTCTCGCCCGGTGCGTTTGCAACATCAAGAACCTTGTCCTTATAGTCAGCTGGGTCCATGGAACCTGCCGCCTGCATCGCCAGCATCAGCAGCGCTGCTGCGTCATAGCTTTCTGGTGTGTAGGGGGAGGAGCCGTCGAAATCTGCGGCTTTTGCCATTTCAACAAATTTCTCGATGCCTTCACCTTCGGAACCAGCAATCTGGCCGTAAGAGCCGTTCAGGTCTGGGCCGATGTTTTCTGGCAATGCGTCACCGATCATGCCGCCTGGCAGGCCGAACTGCTCCCATGCGCCAGCGTCTAGTGCTGCTTTGATGATGCCAGCACCACCTTGGTCAAGGTAGCCAGCAACAACCAGAATGTCGCCGCCAGCAGATGCCAGTGCGCCAACTTCGGCAGAGTAGTCTGCTTTGCCGTCTTCATGCGCCGCTACGATTGTGACTTCGCCGCCAAGACCCTTGAACGATGTCTCGATCGCGTCTGCCAAACCTTTACCGTAGTCGTTGTTGGTATAGGTCAAAGCGATTGATTTCACGCCACGCTCTTGCAGGATTTCCGCCATAACCTGACCTTCGCGTGCGTCAGATGGGGAGGTACGGAAGAACAGGCCGTTGTCTTCCATGGTTGTCAGGCCCGGAGATGTCGCGGAAGGCGAGATCATGACCATACCGTTTGGAATAGCAACGTTTTGCAAAACAGCGCCGGTTACACCGGAACAGTCAGCACCAACAATGCCGCTCACGCCATCGGCGATCAGGCGTTCAGCGTTGGACACAGCCAGACCGTTATCGATACAGCCCGAGTCAACGCGCATTGCGGTTACTTTAGCACCATCCAGCAGCATGCCGCTTTCGGATACTTCGTTGATGGCCACTTCGGCACCAGAGGCCATTGGGCCTGTCAGTGATTCAATTGGGCCTGTGAAACCAAAGATGATCCCCAGTTTAACTTCTTTTGCGTGACCATCGGCGAATGCGCCCGTTGCCACCAGTGCTGCAGCCGTTGTGGCCATAAGCATCTTTTTCATGTGTTTCTCCCTTGTTGGAACATAGTGTTCTGCGAAAAAGCCTAGTCTGGCGAAACAGAAAAGAGAAGGGTAAATTTCCTAGTGAAATCGACCGAATTGCGACTAATTATCAGGCAAAAAGACAAGTCTCGCCATAGCTCTCAGTAAAAATACCTACAGGCGGACCAGCTCGCACGTGGATTTCAACCTCTAGATTGATAACCGCGCTGCATGGCTGCCCCGCTCTCGGTAGGGTGTGGTATCATAATGGGCGCGATAGCACTTTGAGAAATGCGAAGGCGAGGCAAAACCGCAGGCTAACGCGACGTTAATTACGCTCATATCCGTCTGCATGAGCAAATTCCGCGCCTTTTGCAGGCGCAGCTCCATATAATAACGCTTGGGCGATCGGTTGAGATAGCGGCGAAACAGCCGCTCTAGCTGGCGGGTAGACATGCCAACATCTTGCGCCAAAATCGACGGGCTGATCGGTTCTTCGATGTTGCTTTCCATAATCTGGATGACTTGGCTCAGCTTGGGGTGGCGCACCCCAATACGTGTTGGAACACTCAGCCGCTGGGTGTCCTGATCGGTTCGGATAGAGTTATAAATAAGCTGGTCTGCAACAGCATTGGCCAGATCCTCGTCCTGATCCTCGGCAATAATCTTGAGCATCAGATCGATCGACGAAGTCCCACCTGCGGTTGTCATCCTGTTGTTATCCACAACAAAAACCGATTTTGTCAGCGTAACCTCGTCAAACTCTTCGCTAAAGCTGTCTTGGTTCTCCCAGTGGATGGTGGCGCGTTTCCCGTCCAGCAACCCCGCCTTTGCAAGGCAATAGGCACCCGTGCACAGGCCACCAATGACCAACCCTTTGCGGGCCTCACGACGCAGCCATGAAAGAATCTTTTTGGTGGTGGCCTTTTGAACGTCAATGCCAGAGCAAACTAACACCGTGTCATCGCGGCCCATCTCAACCAGATCGCGGTCTAGTTGGAAAACAGTTCCAGCCGAACAGGCGGCCTGTTCGCCACCTTCGCCGATGAGCTCCCATTCATACAACTGACGCCCAGCCATACGATTAGCGATACGCAAACTCTCTACTGCTGTAGAAAAACACAGCAAACTAAAGTTATCGAGCAACACAAACACAAAGCGACGGGGTTTGTCGGGGTTTGTTGGTATCCGTTGCGCGGAGAGAGTTTGAGCCATAGGCGCGAATCCATTTTATACGGTGCGTTCAAACAAACAGTTCGTTAGTAGGCCATGAGGATAAAAGCAACGTCAAGCAGTGAAATCCGATATGGTCTTGCAGATGCTGGTTTAGTATATAGACATTCCTAATCATAGTTTGCGCCAACAATTCGCGCGCAACACCATAGACCGGAGCGAAAGACATGACGACCTGGAGCAAATCAAGCTGGCGCAACATGCCACGGATTCAAATGCCCGATTATCCAGATCAGGCGGCCCT
Source organism: Sulfitobacter donghicola DSW-25 = KCTC 12864 = JCM 14565 (assembly GCF_000622405.1). NCBI lineage: Bacteria > Pseudomonadati > Pseudomonadota > Alphaproteobacteria > Rhodobacterales > Roseobacteraceae > Sulfitobacter > Sulfitobacter donghicola. The sequence continues at coordinate 3,057,445 of NZ_JASF01000005.1, read as the reverse complement.
TAAAGCAGTCGAAGAGCAATTGTCACGTTATCCACTTTTGGTGTTTGCAGGCGAAGCACGCCGTTTGCGTGACCATTTGGCTGCGGCTGGCCGTGGTGAGGCGTTTTTATTGCAGGGCGGCGATTGCGCCGAAAGCTTTGAGCAATTCTCATCCGACATGATCCGCGACACCTTTAAGGTGATGTTGCAAATGGCCGTTGTTTTGACCTATGGCGCCAAGGTGCCTGTGATCAAAGTGGGCCGCATGGCGGGTCAATTCGCCAAACCCCGTTCGGCGAATACGGAAACGGTCGATGGGGTCGAACTACCCAGCTATCGTGGTGATATCATCAACGATCTGGCATTCACGCCAGAGGCACGTATCCCGAACCCCGACAATATGATGCGCGCCTATACACAAGCCGCCGCGACATTGAACCTGCTGCGCGCCTTTTCAACAGGTGGCTATGCGGATGTGCGCAAGGTCCATGGTTGGACGCTTGGCTTTACCGATGGTGAAAAGGCCGCGAAATACCGCGATCTGGCGGCCCGTATTTCCGACACGCTAGACTTTATGAATGCGGCGGGCGTTTCCCCTGAAACCTCCCATACGCTGCAATCGGTTGAATTCTACACCAGCCACGAGTCACTTTTGCTGGAGTATGAAGAGGCGCTGTGCCGTCAGGAAGCTGAAACAGGCAAATGGCTGGCAGGTTCTGGCCATATGATCTGGATTGGGGATCGGACACGCCAGCCAGACGGGGCGCATGTCGAATTTGCTTCTGGTGTTCAAAACCCGATTGGCCTGAAATGCGGCCCAACGATGGAAGCAGATGACCTCAAGAAACTGATGGCCAAGCTGAACCCAGAAAACGAAGAAGGTCGCCTGACCCTCATCGCCCGCTTTGGCGCTGGTTCTGTTGGGGATCACCTGCCACGGCTGATCAAGGCGGTACAGGAAGAGGGCGCAAATGTGGTTTGGACCTGTGATGCGATGCACGGCAACACCATCAAATCCTCGTCGGGTTATAAAACACGCCCCTTCGAAAGCGTCCTACGTGAAGTGCGCGAGTTCTTTAGCGTCCATGCCGCCGAAGGCACTGTCCCTGGCGGTGTGCATTTTGAAATGACTGGTCAGGACGTTACTGAATGCACAGGCGGGGTTCGTGCCGTATCTGATGAAGATCTTTCAGATCGCTACCACACAGCCTGTGATCCGCGCTTGAATGCCAGCCAGTCCTTGGAACTGGCCTTCCTCGTCGCCGAGGAATTGACAGCACGTCGCGAAGCGGCAGCAATCAAAGCAGCGGTTTAAGAAAGCAAAGGGGTGAGGCGGAAACGCCTTGCCCCGCTTAATCAGATTTAACCAATCTCAGATAGGGTGGGCGCTTTGGCGATCCTGCTGTATCGGCTTCTTCGGGGTTCATTTCCATTGGTGCGGCCTCAAACGGCGCGCTTGGCTCGGAAAACCCTTCGATTTCTGGCTCTGCGGGTACGGGTGAATCCAGTGGCGTACCGTCGAGCTTTCTCAGGCTGATATCGCTGATTTCAAAACGGTTTGGCGCATCTGTCAGCTCTCCGTGGGAGACAAAACACCCCAAAATGCGGCTCACATCGCCAAGGTCGCTTTTCAGCGGCAAAAGAACCATTCGTGCATTCAATTGCGGGATACCTTGCCGGAATGTGGAAACCATCTGCACCTCGGTAGAGCAGGGGGTTTGAAACACCTCTTCCAGCAGCCCCGCAATCCGGATGCGCGCGTCTTTTTCAAAAAACGCAGTAAGGGGCATGCCGCGCGGTTCCATTCCCATCACATCATGAAGGTGAGACCCCGCAACGCGCATACGGGCAACACCCGGCGCGACCCGTTCCAGAATAAACGCATATTCCAAAGCGGTTTCAATGCCCCGTGGGTCGATCTCGGCGCGTTTGGGCATTTGCCGCCCCGCACGCAGCGCTTCCCAATAGGCTTCGACAACCGAAAGTGGCGCGTATCCGCAATGTGGCTGATAATCAGACATGAGAATAACATTCTGCTGATTTTTACTTTGGTTGTCCATGAAGGCTCTCGTATTTGTTATGCGTTACATTCAAAAAAACGGGGCATATGCGCCCTGTTATTTCAAAATCAGGCCTGCTTCCTAGCCTTTAGCGCCATTCTGACGAAATCTTGCTCTTAATTGTCTCTAACATATTCCAGAACAATTTTGATGGCTTTTTTGAAGAAAGGTTAACATCCGCGCCCCTAGTCGAGATGATTATGGGTTTCTGGGGCTTGCAGGTCAGGGGGAAAAACACCTATGCAAAAACCCAGATGAATGGCCGTAAAGGATGCAGAGATGATAAAGTCGATGACGGGTTTCGCTGCAAAATCTGGTGCGCTCTCCCCACATAGCTGGAGTTGGGAGCTGCGGGCTGTGAACGGCAAGGGGCTGGATCTTAGGATCAGGGTGCCTGATTGGATTCCGGGTCTTGAGGCAGGATTGCGCAAATCAATGAGTGGGGGCATCGCACGGGGCAATGTGACATTGGGCCTGCGGGTTAACCGCGAAGAAGGCGGCGGCGGCCTTGCGGTGAACGAAACCCAACTTTCTACAGTGCTAGAAGCTTTGGGGCAGATTGAAACGGCGGCAATGGACGCTGGTGTGTCACTGGCCCCCTCCAAAGCCACCGACATTGTGACCATGCGCGGGGTTCTGGAACAGGCCGTTGTCGAAGATGACAACGAAGCACTTGCCGCCGCGCTGCTTGCCGAATTCAAAGACGTGCTGGATGATTTCAACGCGATGCGGGCCTCTGAGGGGGCGGCCTTGGAAAAGGTGATGCGCGAACAATTGGCCGACATTCAAAACCTCACCCAAGAGGCCGAAAAGCTGGCCCAAGACCGCGCCGAGCAATCCGCGCAGGCCCTAAAACGCAACTTGTCGCGGGTGATGGACAATGTCGACGGGATCGAACCCGACCGGATCGCCGCCGAACTGGCGCTGATTGCGGTAAAGGCGGATATTACCGAAGAGATTGATCGCCTCGGCGCCCATGTGGCCGCAGCCCATGAATTGCTGAACCAAGACGGGCCAATTGGCCGCAAACTGGATTTCCTGATGCAAGAGTTCAACCGCGAGGCCAACACGCTTTGCGCCAAAGCCCAAAGCAGTGATCTGACGCGGGTTGGATTGGCTCTTAAGGCTGTTATCGACCAACTTCGTGAACAAGTACAAAATGTGGAGTAACCCATGACCAACCGGCGGGGCCTATTGATTATTCTTTCCTCTCCTTCGGGGGCAGGTAAATCGACGTTGGCGAAACGTCTGATGAAATGGGATGACACGCTTAGTTTTTCGGTGTCAGCAACCACGCGCAAACCCCGTGAGGGCGAAGTGGATGGTACCGATTACCGTTTCACCACCGAAGAAACATTCCGCAAATGGGTGGTGGAAAACGAAATGCTGGAACATGCCCATGTTTTTGGCAATTTTTACGGCTCTCCCAAAGGGCCGGTTGAAAAGAGCATCAACGAGGGGCGCGATGTGTTGTTTGACATCGACTGGCAAGGTGCCCAGCAGATCCGCAATTCTCCTTTGGGGCTGTATACCCTGTCGATCTTCATCCTGCCGCCCTCGATCAGCGAATTGCACCGCAGGTTGGTCAGCCGTGGACAGGACGACAGCGAAACCATTTCTAAACGCATGCAAAAAAGCTGGGACGAGATCAGCCATTGGGATGGTTACGACTATGTTCTGGTAAACGATGATCTGGATTCAACCGAAGAAAAGTTGAAAACCATCATCGCCGCCGAGCGGTTGAAGCGCACCCAGCAACCCCAGCTGAGCGAAATCGCCCGCGATCTACAATCTCAATTCGAGGATTTGGTATGACCCTTTATGCCCTAGCAGATATTTCGCCACAGGTTGCCCCTTCGGCATGGGTTGCGCCCGATGCCAATGTGATTGGCAATGTTGAACTGGCCGAGAAATCGTCAGTTTGGTTTGGCTGTACTTTGCGCGGAGATAATGAACGCATCACCGTCGGCGAGGGGTCAAACGTGCAGGAAAACTGCGTTTTCCATACGGATATCGGCTATCCGCTGACCATCGGCACCAATTGTACCATCGGGCATAAGGTGATGCTGCATGGCTGCACGATTGAAGATAATTCATTGATTGGTATGGGCGCGACCATCCTGAACGGCGCCAAGATCGGCAAGAATTGCCTGATCGGGGCAGGGGCTTTGATTACGGAAAACAAGGTCATACCGGACGGCAGCCTTGTCATGGGCAGCCCTGGTAAAGTTGTCAGGACATTGGACGAAGCCGCCATCCAAGGCCTAACCATGAGCGCGCTGCATTATCAGCAAAACGCAGCACGTTTCGCCAAAGATCTGAAAGAGATTTAAAATCATGAGCGCGTCATTGCCCGTCAGTAATTTGATCGCGGCGATGCCGCTCCCCTCTCTTGCGATTTCGCAAAGCGAGCAAATCATCGCGTTAAATGCCGCCGCTCAAAAGCTGTTGGGGGTGCCTGCCAAAGGCGGGCATTTCATCACCGTTCTGCGCCAGCCCTCTGTTGTCGAAGCGGTTGAGCGGTGCCTAAAGGGCACTGGCCCGACAACAGCGACCTACCTGACCCGAGAGGGCAGCAATGATACAACCTATACCGTTTCCGTCAGCTTGGTTGAGAATACCGGTATCGCGCTGGTGACGTTTCAAGACATCACCATGGTCACCGCCGCAGGCCAGATGCGCCGCGACTTTGTCGCCAACGTCAGCCACGAGTTACGCACGCCCCTGACTGCGGTGATGGGCTTTATTGAAACCCTTCAGGGCCCAGCCCGCAACGACGCCCCAGCCCGCGAGAGGTTTTTGGGGATTATGCAGGCAGAAACCGAACGGATGAACCGTCTGGTGGGGGATTTGCTATCGCTCAGCCGCGTAGAAGCAGATGAGAGGGTTCGACCTGTTACTCAGGTTGATATCGTTGGGATTGTCGCCAGTACAATTCGCAGCCTCACCCCGCTAGCGACCGAGGCAAACGTATCTTTTGTCGTAGACCTCCCCGAAGATCCTGTGATGCTGGCTGCGGATATGGATCAATTGCTTCAGGTCTTCACCAATCTCATCGAGAACGCGATCAAATACGGCGGGCGGGATCGGAACGTCTATGTGACCCTTGAAAAGCGTGATCGTGTTAACGCATTCCGCGCATCTGGTGTGGTCGTCAGCGTGCGCGACGAAGGTTTGGGAATAGATCAACAACATCTTCCGCGCCTCACCGAACGATTCTACCGTGTGGACAGCCACCGAAGCCGCGAAATCGGGGGTACGGGGCTGGGCCTTGCGATTGTGAAACATATCCTTAACCGTCATCGCGGGCGGTTGAAGGTGCAATCAAAACTCGGTGAAGGGTCTGAATTCATTGTGTTATTACCGTTAGAACAGGCGCGAAATTCGGTCTGAAAATTTTGCGTCAAATCGGCCATTGTCATGAAACTGTAACACTACTGTCACAAAAGCTCAGCACGGCACTTTTAGAACGCACACAAGTCACCATGGGGTGATCGAAATTATCTGCTGACAGGAGACTTTGATGTCTTTCGTAAAACTCACAACTTCCGCTCTGGCCATTGCCGCAGTATCCGCAACAGCCGCTGCTGCACGCGATCAGGTTCAGGTTGCCGGTTCTTCCACCGTTCTTCCATATGCTTCCATCGTTGCTGAAGCGTTTGGCGAAAACTTTGACTTCCCAACACCTGTTGTTGAATCTGGCGGCTCTTCTGCTGGTCTGAAGCGTTTCTGCGAAGGTGTAGGCGAAAACACCATCGACGTTGCAAACGCATCGCGCAAGATCAAAGAAAAAGAGATCAAAGCCTGTGCCGAGAATGGCGTTACAGACATCATCGAAGTGCGCATCGGTTATGATGGCATCGTGTTTGCCTCTGACATCAATGGCGAAAGCTTCGCCTTCACACCGGTTGACTGGTACAAAGCGGTTTCCGACAACGTCGTTATGGACGGCAAGGTCGTTGCGAACCCATACACCACATGGAACGAAGTAAATCCAGCCTTCCCAGCACAGCCAATCCAAGCGTTTGTTCCTGGCACAAAGCACGGCACACGCGAAGTGTTTGAAGACAAAGTGATCCTTGCGGGTTGTGAAGAAAGCGGCGATTTCGACGTCTTCCTTGCAGCTGCCGAAGGCGACACAGACAAAGCCAAGCATAAAGCAGCTGAGAAAGCCTGTATTTCCCTGCGCACAGATGGCAAATCCGTAGACATCGACGGTGACTACACAGAAACACTGGCCCGCATCGAAAGCAACAAAGACGGCATCGGCGTGTTTGGTCTGGCTTTCTACGAAAACAACACAGACAAGCTGCAAGTTGCAACAATGTCTGACATCGTGCCGTCCACCGAGAGCATCGCAACCGGCGAATACCCTGTATCCCGCCCGCTGTTCTTCTACGTGAAAAAGGCGCACATCGGCGTTGTTCCTGGTCTGAAGGACTATGCTGAATTCTTCGTCGCGGACGAGATCGCTGGCCCAGACGGCCCATTGGCTGAATACGGCCTCGTCTCCGACCCAGAGCTGGAAGCGACACAAACCTCGGTTTCCGAAGAAGCAGTAATGGGCGGCGGCTCCTAAGCCGGTGCTAACGAAATGACCAATAAGGGGCTGCTTTTCCAAGCGGCCCCTTACTTCTGAAGACCAATAGCGGAGCGGTTATGCCCCTTTCCTTTCTAGGTGACCCAACGACACTGGTTCTGATTGTGCTTGCGATTGCAGTCATCGGATATGTCTTGGCACGTAAACGCGCGATGGCGCGGGCAGGAGGGGATGCGCGTGTGCTGCATTCGCTGCCGAACTACTACGGAATGACAGCTGCGATGTTCGCGGGCATTCCTGCGCTGGGTGTCATGGTGATTTGGTTGCTGGCGCAGCCGATGATGATCCAGAACTCTGTCCTGCCGCTGCTTCCTGCCGAAGTTACGCAAAGCGCTGGTACGACCTCATTGGTGATGAGTGACGTTGCCCGCGTTGCGGATGGGTTGGATACTGCGATTTCCCAAGGTGTTTTGGATGCCGCCGCCATTGACGCGTTAAAGGCCGATCCATCCAGCCTGCGCGATACACTTGCCGGTGTTGGCGTTGCTCTTGGATCAGAGGTGGAACCCTATGTCCTAGCCGCAGCCGAACAGGCCCGCAAACTTGATGCGCGCTGGGATGTTATCCGCGCGATAGCGGTGATTGCACTGGCTTTGGTGGGGGCTGGCATTGCGATCCGCTCGGCCGATCCCGATTTTCGCGCGCGCAATATTGTTGAACGCGGTGTCATGGCGCTGCTGGTCACGGCGGCTTCCTTGGCGATCTTGACAACCTTGGGCATCGTTTTGTCCATGTTGTTTGAGACCATCAATTTCTTTTCGCTCCACCCTTGGCAGGACTTTTTCCTTGGTGGGTCTTGGGCGCCGAACTTTCGCGGCGATAGCGATCTTTCCATTTTGCCACTGCTTTGGGGCACGCTGTATATTTCGATTATCGCCCTGTTGGTGGCCGTGCCAATCGGCCTGTTCGCGGCGATCTACCTTAGCGAATATGCAGGGCCAAAACTGCGCACCATCGCCAAACCGCTTTTGGAAATCCTCGCTGGTATTCCAACCATTGTTTACGGTCTGTTTGCGCTGCTAACGGTTGGGCCCTTTTTGGTTGATGTGTTTGGCACTGGCGGGTTGCTCAGCGCGGAAGGCCTGCGCGACGGTGATGCGCTGATGTCGGGGGCCACGGCGGTTATGACGGCTGGTCTGGTGATGGGCATCATGTTGATCCCCTTTGTCTCTTCGCTGAGCGATGACATCATCAACGCGGTCCCGCAATCCCTGCGCGATGGCTCCTATGGCCTTGGCGCCACCCCGTCTGAGACGGTGCGTCAGGTTGTCTTGCCCGCCGCTTTGCCCGGTATCGTAGGGGCGATCCTATTGGCCGCCTCCCGCGCCATTGGTGAAACCATGATTGTTGTTTTGGGGGCAGGGGCCATTGCGCGGATTTCGGGCAACCCGTTTGAAGCCATGACAACCATCACCACCCGCATCGTGAGCCAGCTCACGGGTGATACAGACTTTGCCAGCCCGGAAACGCTGGTTGCCTTTGCTCTGGGGCTTACGCTTTTCGTTCTGACATTGGGGCTTAACATCGTGGCCCTCTACATTGTCCGCAAATATCGGGAACAATACGAATGACCGACAGTACACATATCTCAACGTCATCGCTGTTGACGCAGGACAAACGCACAACAAAACGCAACCGCGCCGAAGCAAGGTTCAAGGCCTATGGCCTGATCGCGATTGGTGTCGGTGTCCTGATGTTGCTGATCCTGTTGACCAATATCATCAGCCGCGGTTCTGGCGCGTTCCAGCAGACTTATCTGACATTGGAAGTCACGCTGGATGAGGCCAAAATCGACAAAAAGGGCAACCGCGACATCGCCGATATCAAAAAGGTATCCACCTTTGGCTATAAACCCCTGCTGTCCAATGCCTTTGAACAGCTGGTCACAAACGGCACAGTCGAGACAGACCTGAAACCAAAGAAGATGGCGGGCATCCTGTCCAAAGGTGCCGAAGCGCAAATGCGCAACGCCGTCATCGCCGACCCCAACCTGATCGGTCAGACGGTTTCGTTTGATTTTCTCGCCTCTGGCCGCGTGGATGGCTATTTAAAGGGTCGTGTAACGCGTGAAAGCATTGGCCGAGATAAAAACATCAACCCCGCGCAGCTGGACCTTGTTGATCAGCTATTGGCCTCTGGCCAGTTGGAGAAAAAGTTCAACCTCGCCTTTATCACAGGTGCTGATGCCTCAGATGCCCGTCCCGAGGCGGCTGGTATCGGGGTGTCGATGGTTGGCTCGCTGTTTATGATGCTGGTTGTATTGGCATTGGCGTTACCCATCGGTGTGGCCGCGTCGATCTACCTAGAAGAATTCGCCCCCAAGAACTGGATCACCGATATCATCGAAGTGAATATCTCAAACCTTGCTGCGGTGCCATCAATTGTGTTTGGTATCCTTGGTCTGGCGGTTTTCATCAACTATATGCACCTGCCGAACTCGGCGCCGCTGGTTGGGGGATTGGTCCTGACGTTGATGACCTTGCCAACGATCATCATTTCCACCCGCGCTTCGCTAAAATCCGTTCCGCCCTCCATTCGGGATGCGGCCTTGGGTGTTGGCGCGTCGAAAATGCAATCTGTCTTTCACCATGTTTTGCCTCTGGCAGCCCCTGGTATTCTGACAGGCACCATCATTGGTCTGGCGCAGGCTTTGGGTGAAACCGCGCCTTTGCTGCTGATCGGTATGGTTGGCTTTATCGCCTCCAACGGCCCCGAGAGCATCTCTGAGGGCTTGATGAGCCCGAACTCGGCCATGCCGGCGCAGATTTATGAATGGGCCAAACGCGCCGACCCTGCCTTTTATGAGCGCGCATGGGGCGGCATCATCATCTTGCTGGTCTTCCTGATCACCATGAACACAATCGCAGTCCTATTACGCCGCCGCTTTGAGCGCCGCTGGTAAGGAGGTATAACATGCTAGATATTTCACAAAACCTGGAGTCACACGTGGTGAACAAGTCCAAAATCTCGGCCCGTAATGTACAGGTCTACTACGGTGAAAACCACGCGATCAAAGACGTCAACGTCGAGATCGAGGATAAGACGGTAACGGCCTTTATCGGCCCTTCAGGCTGTGGCAAATCCACCTTCCTGCGCTGCATCAACCGGATGAACGACACGATCGACATCTGCCGCGTCGAAGGGGACATCCTGATCGACAACGAAGATATCTATGATCCAAAGGTCGATCCGGTTCAGTTGCGCGCAAAGGTGGGCATGGTGTTCCAAAAACCGAACCCTTTCCCGAAATCCATTTATGACAACGTGGCCTACGGTCCGCGCATTCACGGGCTTTCCCGCAACAAGGGTGAGCTGGACGATATCGTGGAACGCGCCTTGCGCCGTGGTGCGATCTGGGATGAGGTCAAGGACCGCCTTCATGCGCCGGGCACTGGCCTGTCTGGGGGGCAGCAGCAGCGCCTGTGTATTGCCCGCGCCGTAGCCACCGAACCCGAAGTCCTGCTGATGGACGAACCCTGTTCGGCGCTGGACCCGATTGCAACAGCGCAAGTTGAAGAGCTGATCGACGAGCTGCGCCAGAACTTTTCCGTCGTCATCGTCACCCACTCGATGCAGCAGGCCGCCCGAGTGAGCCAGCGCACCGCGTTTTTCCACCTCGGCAACCTTGTCGAGTTCGGCGACACCGACAAGATTTTCACCTCTCCCGAAGACCCGCGCACCGAGAGCTATATTACCGGAAGGATCGGATAATATCATGGAAGATTCAAACCACATCGCATCGGCTTTTGACCGCGACCTTGGCACCATTCAGGCCCAGATCATGAAAATGGGCGGCTTGGTCGAAGATCAAATCCGTCAAGCCGCCAAAAGCCTTGAAACACGCGACGAGCCATTGGCCGAAAAGGTACGCAAAGCGGATAAAGCGATTGATGTGCTAGAGGCCGAGATCAACGAACAGGCCGCCCGTGTGATCGCCCTGCGTGCGCCAACGGCAATTGATTTGCGCATGATCCTGAGCGTCATCAAGATTTCCGCAAATCTGGAACGCATTGGTGACTATGCCAAAAACATGGCTAAACGCACCAGCGTTCTATCCCAGATGCCGCCCGTCAGCGACAGCACAGGGGCGATCCGCCGCATGGCCCGTCTGGCCGAAGAAATGCTGGAAGACGCGCTGGATGCCTATATCCGTCGTGATGTTGAACTGGCCGCGGATGTGATCGCACGCGACGAAGATCTGGACCAGATGTACAACGCCTTGTTCCGTGAATTCCTGACCTTCATGATGGAAGACCCGCGCAACATCACCGCCTGTATGCACCTGCATTTCATCGCCAAAAACGTTGAGCGTATGGGCGACCATTGCACCGCCATGGCCGAACAGGTGACCTATCTGGTGACAGGTTCACACCCAGAGGATGCGCGGACTAAAGCGGATGAAACCTCGATCAATTCATAGGATTTGAAATCATGTCTGTCGGCCAATTACAGGTGTTGCTGGTAGAAGACGAACCAGCGCAGCGTGAAGTTTTAGCATATAACCTAGAAGCTGAAGGGTATTCGGTACAGCGCGCAGAGAACGGCGAAGAAGCGATGATGCTCATCGATGAGGCGGCGCCTGACATTATCATTCTGGATTGGATGATGCCTCTTTTGTCAGGCATCGAAGTCTGCCGCCGCGTCAAAAGCCGCCCCGAAACACGTGAAATCCCTGTGATCATGCTCAGCGCGCGATCTGAGGAGGTGGACTCGGTTCGGGGGTTGGATACGGGCGCTGACGACTATGTGGTCAAACCCTATAACCTGCGCGAGCTGATGGCGCGGGTGCGCAACCAGCTGCGCCGCGCACGGCCGTCTTCTTCTGGTGAGGTGCTGACATTTGACGACATCTTGCTCAACTCGGAAACGCACCGTGTTTCGCGCGGCGAAGCGGATGTGAAATTGGGGCCAACAGAATACCGTCTTTTGGTGACATTGATGGAAAAACCCGGACGGGTGTTTAGCCGTGATCAGCTGCTGGATCTGGTCTGGGGGCGCGATATTTATGTGGATACGCGCACGGTGGACGTGCATGTTGCGCGCCTTCGCAAGGCGCTGACAGGGCAGGGTGGTAGCGACCCGATCCGCACGGTTCGGGGAACCGGATACGCCTTGGGCTAAACGACCAAGGCGCGCTGGTCTTCGCGCCCCATGCTGACAATCAACGGGTTTGTAGCCTGACGCGCCATGAACGCTTCTTTGCTGTCGATGCCTTGCCATTTGATCGCGATCAACGCCTGCGCAACCGCACCGCCCAACGTGGTTCCGGGCCCCGTGATAACAAACCGTTCTGGCGCAAAGTTTCTTGCTGCTGATTGGACCGAAGCCGTGAAATCGTAGCTTTCTGTAATCTGATGCCCCAAAGTATAGCGGCGCAACGCCGTCAGATCACATGATCGCGGATTCCAAATGGCGCCTCGGCCATCGATCAGCGGGATTTCGGGGTCTTGGAACAAATCATCGCTTAACGCGTTGCGGCCCATTTGCGCAACATCACCCATCAAAGACGTATGAAACGCTGCATGGTTTGGCAGGCGTAACGCTTTGCGATCGGGGTCTGTGGCGACCGCTTTTTCAAACGCGACCAACCCTGCTTCATTGCCAGCAACAACCAACATGCCACCCAGATGAATAGAAATGGCAAGCGTGTGATCGGCCTTAGCATTGATCTGAAGGACAAGAGCGTTCAGGCGGTCTTCTTCGCCTTCAATTGCTTGCCAGTTTCCATCAACAAAGGGATATAAAACTTGGCCACCTTGTCCGTGATGGTGCATCAACGTGCCCATGGTATTCACCACGGTCAATCCATTGAGCGCAGTCGTTCCCCCACCCGCTGCCAAGGCGATGTACCACCCAAGAGAATTGCCAGCGACGGCGCGTATATCATGGCTTTGCCGCGCGGCCTCGGCATCCAGAAAGCTACAGGCGTAAATCAACGCCGAGGCGTTATCGCCTGTGGTGTGTTTTGCAGCCGAAAACCGCTCCGCTCCATCCAGATCGCTGAGGCTGGCCTGACCCTGATCGCGCCGCAGTGCATCCCATTGCGCGATCAAAGGGTGGTTGCCGTGGGTCTGGTGCAGCGTGCCGAGTTCGCCTTTGTTATATGTCCCGCGACCGGGGCAGATCAGAACGGCAGTTGGTTTAACGCTCATGAGGACACCAGTGTTTTTGCGGCAGCGATGATTTCCTCGGTAGAGGGTAGGGTGGCGGCATAGGCTGGCCCTGTCGGGATAAAGCTATCCTGAGCTGTCACACGCGAAACGCGGGTGTGGCCAGCCTCCATAAACAGGGCCATCAACCCCTCTGATTGGCTGCCGGTGCGACGGCATTCATCCACGATCAGGATGTTTTTACAGCCTTTTGTCGCCTCGATCAAAGCCTCAGCAGGCAGCGGCGCAAGCCAGCGCATGTCGATCACCCGCGTTTTGATCCCGCTTTCCTCGATTGCCGCCTTGGCCTGTGTAGATAGGTAGTATCCGTTTGCATAACTGATGATCGCTAGATCCTGTCCTTCCCCATCCACGCCGATTTCACCAACCGCGATCCGCCGATCTGGCGCAGGGTAGGAGGTGAGCCACTGCCCATCACCAGTATCATGAAGATCGCGCATGGGATAAAGCGCAATAGGTTCGATAAAGACCACCACGCGCTGCTCTTCCCGCGCCAGCCGCACAGCTTCGCGCAGCATCATCGCAGCATCCGCCCCGTTTGAAGGGCAGGCGATAATCACGCCTGGAATATCGCGCAGAACAGCGAGGGAGTTGTCGTTGTGAAAATGCCCGCCAAAGCCCTTTTGATAGCCCAAACCAGCAATCCTAAGGACCATCGGGTTGGTATATTGACCGTCTGAGAAAAAGCTCAAGGTGGCGGCTTCGCCGCGCAGCTGGTCCTCTGCGTTATGCAGATAGGCCAAAAACTGGATTTCGGGGATTGGCACAAACCCGTTATGACCCATCCCAATCGCGAGCCCCAGAATGGACTGCTCATCTAAAAGCGTATCAATCACGCGGTCAGGGCCAAATCGGTTTTGCAGCTTTTGCGTGACGCCATAAACGCCGCCTTTACGGCCTACGTCTTCGCCTGCGACGATGATCTCTTCATGCTCTAACATCAGATCGGCCAAAGCCCAGCCGATAAGGCGGCTCATCGGTTGAGGGTCGGACATCTGTTTGATGTCATTGCCAAACAACGCCATGCGCGCATCTGGGGCAGGGCCGTTGCTAGGGGTGCACTCACGTAAAGGCGGAACAATGCTGGCCATTACCTCTTGGGCTGTAACCAATGTGCCTTGCGCCATGACTTCCTCAGCTACTCTGTTACAGGTAGCTTCTGTTTCATTATATATATCAATGCATTGCACCAACGTGCTGGCATCGCTATCGCGCAGAATTCGGGCCGAATGCAGCAGGGGATCATTTGCTTCGCCTGCTTCAATGGCGGCTTTGTCACGGTATGTCATCTCAACATCCGACCCCGCGTGCCCGTACAGGCGAACAGTGGTAATATGCAAGAACGCGGGCTTGCGCGTGCGGCGCACATAATCTGCTGCGGCCTGTGACACCTGTAAGGTTTGCGCCATATCCAAACCATTGCAACTAAAGTACTTTAACCCCGGTCTGTTCGCGAAATTCGCAGCAACCCAACCCCGTGGCGTCGGCACCGATATCCCGATCCCGTTGTCTTCGCAGACAAAAAGGAGCGGCAAGGGCACCGATTGAAAACTGGTCCAGCAGGCCGTGTTGATCGCACCCTGAGCCGTTGAATGATTGGACGAGGCATCCCCAAAACTGCACATCACAATACTATCTTCGGGCAGCAACTGGTGCTCGGGCGTTTTGCGCCGCGCAAGCCCAAGCGAGTAGGCGGCCCCGACAGCCTTTGGCAAATGGCTGGCGATTGTCGAGGTTTGCGGCGGAATGTTCAGCGCTTTTGAACCCAGCACCTTATGCCGACCACCAGAAATAGGATCGGACGCAGCGGCACGAAAGCTTAACAACATATCCCAAACAGGCGTTTGACCGGCCACTTGATTTGCGCGCTGAATTTGAAACGCCGCGTCCCGATAATGCAAAAACGCCATATCCGTCGGTCTAAGGCTTTCCGCTACGGCGGCCATACCTTCATGTCCGGAAGAGCCGATGGTGTAAAACCCTTTGCCGCTTGCTTGCATCTTGCGGCTGGTCCGATCCAACTGGCGGCTTAGAACCTGACTGCGAAAAATCTCGTTCAGCTTGGTCTTTGAAATTTCAGGGTCGGGCAAACCACCAACGGGAAGATCACCACAGGACAACCTGCGTAAGAAGTTTTCGTGAACAATAGCAGCGCGATCCATCAGCGGCTCCGATCAAAGAAATCCTTGCCCGCAGGTTTCACCGCCACTTGGCCAAGGTCAATCCCAAATCATCCACATCTGCCGTAGGGTACAGCGCGCTTAAACGCTCCGTATATAAATTGCATAATCAGTATTATGTTAATTAAAGATTGATGTAGATCAATCAACCATGGCGCTGATTGGCTATCCTACACCACCAATGCATACCTTTCGGACAACCTACATCGCCACACGCAAACCGCCCAAGGCTATGATGTAACGGTCAGGAGAACCATAACCAATGAACATTCATCCAATCCTGCTGACCAGCCTTTGCGCTGTTTTCCTCGGCGCATGTAGCTTGCCCACCGCTGAGCAACGCCAAGCGATAAAACACGGACAGGTTATTTACGCCAAAGAATGTGCGCAATGTCATGGACCCACAGGCCAAGGTGCTGGAGAAGCCTCTTTGGGGCTTGGTGTTGCGCCGCCTGACCTTACGCTACTAAGTGCAGGAAATGACGGCGAATTCCCACGGGAATTCGTGCGCAGATATGTTCTGGGTCTGGTTGAAAAGGATGATCCAGAGGCCGCGATGCCAGAGTTCAAAACAGTTGGGCTGCGTCACGTTTACCCCAAAGGCGGCGCTGATGGTGAGGTGTTGGAAGCCGATTTTTCAGACCTCTTGGAATATCTGGAAAAAATACAGAAATAGAACAGGTTAAGATGCGAGGTTAATCAAATATTCACTGCGTTTCGAATGGTGATCAAACCCGCCGTGCACGGGTTGGGAAGTTAAAGATTTCAACCAAAAACGCAGTGAACAATCCGAACGTCAATAACCCGTGAGTTGCGGTTAAACCCGCCAGCAAACGCCATTCTTCAGGTAAAACAACGTCACCGTATCCAACCGTCGTAAAAGATACGATCGAGAAATATAACGCCGGTTCCAACGCGTCAAAGAGGCCGATTGTCATATACAAAACGGCCCACCCCCAAACAGAACAGGTTAGTACAAACAAAATCCAAATCGCTGCGATATTTAGATCAAATATCAACGGTAAGCGATTGTATCCAAACATGTTTGTATCGTTCAACCATCTTAGCATCCGCCCCGCCAAGTCAAACAAAATGATCGAAATCGCCAATGACGCGACAATCATCGCGGATCCGACAAGAAGTGCAAACAGCATTCTAACGTCCTTCTATTTGCCTCGGTTTAAACGCGAACCCTATCTGTAGGGTATCGTTGATGAACAGGCAAACTGACGTGATCAATTTATTTGAAAGAACAAGTTGATATGCCAATAATCCGATATAACGGACAAAACCGTATCGTTGCGGTCGCAATCAGAACCAGACCGACAATCATGCTCAGATAGGCGAAAAAGCCAGAAGACCAAATTGGCGGAACGTTTAGAAGTGGCGCAAAAAACGCCACAAGACCAAGACCTGCACGAATGAGCCGATCCATATTTCCCAAATTTGCTGTTAACATCTGCAATCCTCGATTGGTTGGGGTTTCGGGGGCATGCGCCCTACCCTGTTCGTTGTTATAAGGTTTTCGAACTTGGCATTTGATCTAGCTCAACGGTCCTATCCTTTGGTGGTGGATCAGCCCGTGCTGTGGCAGGCTGGCGTAAACCTGGGCTCTCGACCTTGCAAAGCGCGCGGATAATCGTTGCACATCACGCAGCGCTGTTGTTGAACCATATCAAAGCAGACCTGCCCGCAGGGCTTTCCACATCGCCACCCAACAAAAGGCTCTGATCATGGTAAAGGAAACCGAAGACTCCGCAGTTTTGAATGCGATTTTGGATGCGGCAGTCGATGCGATGATCGTGTCAGACCATAAAGGGATCATCGAACGCGCAAATGCAGCCGCCGCCAAGATGTTTCAGTACGAAACATCCGAGATGATCGGAAAAAGCCTGAACATCCTCATGCCTGCTGCTTTGGCTGCGCAACATGACGGGTTCATGTCCCACCACATCAAAACGGGCGAAAAGCGGATCATCGGCATCGGGCGCGATGTTGAGGGGCAGCGCAAAGATGGCACAACCTTTCCGCTACATCTATCGGTCGGGAACAGTGAAATCGCAGGACAGCCTTTGTTTGTCGGCATTCTGCATGACCAGACCGAACAAAAAGCCACCGAAGAAATTCTGGCCCGTTCGCAACGTCTGGACGCGATTGGGCAAATGACGGGCGGCATTGCCCATGATTTCAACAACCTGCTGACGGTGATTATCGGCAATCTGGAATTGCTTGAAATGCAAGGTGCGGGCGCGCGCCAGCTGCCTTTGATCAAAGACGCATTAGAATCCGCAGAAATGGGCGCGGATCTGACATCACGGTTGATGATGTTTGCAGGGCGTAGCAATCTCAAACCCGAAGAGGCAGACCTACAGCAGCTTTGCACCGACACGTTGGAAATGATCAAAATGTCGCTCGGTGCGAATTACCAAATCCGAACCGATTTTGCGGCCAACCTTGACCGTGTCCTCATCGACCCGACCCAATTCAAATCTGCGCTGATGAACCTCGCCTTTAACGCGCGTGATGCGATGGGACATAGCGGCGAGCTGCTGATTT
Organism: Sulfitobacter donghicola DSW-25 = KCTC 12864 = JCM 14565; assembly: GCF_000622405.1. Lineage (NCBI taxonomy): Bacteria > Pseudomonadati > Pseudomonadota > Alphaproteobacteria > Rhodobacterales > Roseobacteraceae > Sulfitobacter > Sulfitobacter donghicola. The sequence continues at coordinate 3,039,900 of NZ_JASF01000005.1, read as the reverse complement.
CGACCTCTAATGTGACCATTGATGACAGATACATCGCACAGGAAATCGATATCGAACCGGGCCATTATGTGCGGCTAAGCATCAGCGACACTGGCGACGGGATGAGTGCCGAAGCCCAAAAACGCGCTTTTGAGCCCTTTTTCACCACAAAAACGGAAACAGGTGGCACGGGGCTTGGGCTTGCGATGGTTCACGGGTTTATGCGCCAATCCGCCGGCCATGTGACCCTTTATAGCGAACTGGGCTTGGGCACGAGTTTCGGCCTCTATTTCCCAACCCTTACCGATGATGCCAAAGAAACGCCCGCCTCGGACACAGACCTACAGGTTAACCCCAAACCTGAAAGTTACTCAGAGGGAAAGGTGGTTCTGGTTGTTGAAGATAACGCAAAGGTGCGCAAACTCTCGCTTGAACGTATCCAAAGCCTTGGGTTTGAAACCTTAGAAGCCGATAGCGGTGATGCGGCCTATCAATTGCTGTTGAACGGTGCGCGGGTTGATCTGGTGTTTTCGGATCTTGTCATGCCAGGCAGCTTGAACGGCTATGACTTGGCAGCAAAAGTCGAAGCGGAATTTCCAAACCTGAAAGTTCTTTTAACCTCGGGTTATGCGGGCGATGTTATTTCTAGCCGCCTGCCCCAAAGCCACCCCTTTGAGCTGCTGCACAAACCCTACCGCCAAGCGGAATTGGTGAGCCGCCTCAAACAGATGTTCTCAGCGTGAACAAGGACTTACGTAACGACCTGAACATCCTGAGCAAAAGTATAGCCCACCCCACGGACCGTTTTGATCAGCTTGGGCACTGAGGGGTCCCTTTCGATCTTTTTGCGTAGGCGGGCGATCTGGTTGTCGATGGCGCGATCCAACGGGTGCCATTCAGTACCGCCCGTGAGGTCCATCAACTGATCCCGTGACAAAACGCGTTTGGGCCGCGTGAGGAAAACGCTGAGCAGTTTGAAATCTCCGCTGGTAAGACCACAGGACAAACCAGAACGATCAAGCAGCTCAAGCTGGTCAGGAATAGCGGTCATACCATCAAAGATATAGCGCTGGCTTTCGGCGTTTTTTGGCGCGTCCTTTTGTGGTGCGGTTTCTTCCTTATGGGCCTGCTCTGTCACTTCGGATCGGCGTAAAACGCTGCGAATACGGGCGATGACCTCACGCACATGGAAGGGTTTGGTGATATAGTCATCTGCACCGACTTCCAAACCGACAACACGATCGATCACGTCGTCCTTTCCAGTAAGCATGATAATCGGAACCTGTGAGACATGTCTGATTTCACGGGCCAGTTCGATCCCGTTGTCCGACCCCAGATGAATATCAAGCGTGATAAGGCTCAACTCGCTGGAGGCGACATGCTCCATCAATTGGGCACCTGTTTCTGCTTCGAGAACGCTAAAACCATCCCCTTCCAGAACATTGCGCAAAAGGTTCCTGACCTTTTTATCGTCATCCACAACTAGGACAGTTTGGTCGCTCATTTACCACCTCCTCCTAGTGAGTTTGCCATCAGGGTTTCCAACAACCCTGCCCTTACAGGAACACCGTTACAAAATGATACATAAACCTGCAAACTCAAAGTAATCCCAAATACAATTACAATTCAAGGTAAGGCCAACCTTATTAGAGAGCCTGCCAAATGTATGTCACGAACCCCTCCGAATTCGCTGCCGAAGCTTCTTTTGCTCCGCTACATATTAGCTGCCCCCACTCTGTTGAAACCCAACTGAAACCAGGGGCATATCTATTTTATGAAGGCGACGAGGTTGAGTGGCTTTATCAGGTGACAAGCGGCGTTGTGCGCCTGACCCGCCTTTTGTCTGACGGTCGCAGACAGGTGATCGCCTTTGGCTATCCTGGTGATATCGTTGGATTTCCTGCTGATGGGTTGCATCACACCGATTGTGAAGCCTTAACCGAAACCCGCCTGCAACCCTTCCGTCGCTCTATTCTGGAAACAGGCGATGGCGATCCTAAAATGCACCGCGACCTTCTTCAGGCCGCCTTGCGCGAAATCAGCGCGATGCAGGACCACTTTATGATGCTTGGCCGCAAATCCGCGAATGAAAAGCTTGCCTCGTTTCTTTGTGTCTTGGCGGAACGTGTCGGCAAGGATTTAGGTTCATCCCGCAGTGTAACCCTGCCCATGAGCAGATCCGACATCGCGGATTTCCTAGGTCTCACCACCGAAACCGTTAGCCGGACATTCACCCAATTGCGCAAAAGCAAAATCATCGCAATCGAGAATATCCACACCATCATCATTCAACGCCCAACCGCCCTGCTGGGGCTATCCAAAGGCGAATAAGGCAAAATGTTTGGATTGATCAGTCCGCGCAATTGACCCTGATCAATCCAACCACTGCAAGGAACCGCTAGGCTGGTGCGAAATTAAACACTGCTACAACGGAGCAATCCAATGGGCCTAAAAACGATCCTTGTCTGCCTTACCACACCGGAAAACGCGGAAACGCTGATGAAAGTGGCCGTTCCTTTGGCCCGCAAACACGGCGCGCATTTGATCGGGCTTCATACAATCGAAGCCTTGCTGGTTTACCCCGGCATAGCGATGCACATCCCCGAAACCGCCTTTGCAAAATTCAGCGCAAGCCAGAAACAGGACTCCCAAGAGATCAGAGGCGTCTTTGAAAAACACACAGCTGCTGAGGATTTCATCAGCGAATACCGCCTCATCCACGCAGAGGCCGTTAGCGCGAATGAAAGGATGGTCGAATCCGCCCGCGCCGCCGATCTGGTGATTATGGCGCATGAAGACAAAGACAATGACCGCTTTGATCAACGCAATGCCCAGACCCAAGTCATCCGCGAAAGCGGGCGCCCTGTAATCGTGGTACCTTTGGGGTATAAAGGCCCTGAAATTGGATCAAACCTGCTGCTGGGTTGGAGCGACACCAGAGAATCCGCCCGCGCGGCGCATGATATGTTGGCGATCGCTGATGAGGGCGCTCAGGTAACCGTTCTGCGGGTTGGCAAAGGGTCCAAAGATGCGTTGAAAGACAGTGATGCAATCGACATCACCGAAGGGTTGGCGCGCCACGGGATAAAGCCAACATTGGAAATCCGCGAGGCAAAAGGCGCTAGCGTTGCTGAGGTTCTAAATCGCACCGCTTTTGAAAAAGGCGCCGACCTGATCGTTACAGGTGCTTTTGGACATTCTCGTGCCTATGATTTTGTATTGGGCGCAACCACCTATGCCCTGCTAAAGGAACAGGAGATTCCGGTGCTGTTTAGCAAGTAAGCGGGATTTCGGTGATATCTGCCCAGATCGGCAGATGGTCAGACGCAATCCGCGACACTGCGTTTTGCTGAACACCGGCATCATAGATGGCAATGCCTTTTGACAAGGCAAACCTGTCCAATCCCGCGATAGGTCGGCGCGCATGAAAAGATCGCCCCGGGCTTATCACATCAAACCGCTCCTCTAGGGCTTCAAAACCGCGCGTCGCTGACCATTCGTTGAAATCACCCGCTATGACTGAACGCCGATCTTTTTGGCAAGCGCCCTCAATCAGCGCCAACTGTGCCCGTCTATCGCGCCGCCGCAGCCCCAGATGCGCCGCAACAACATCTATTCCGCCAAAGACATCTAACGTCAAACGCACCGCTCCGCGCGGCTCTAACCCCGGTAAGGTTAACCTCGTAACGGCAGAAGTAATGATCCCTTTTCGCACCAACACAGCGTTCCCGTGCCAGCCCAGACTGATCCCATTGGTAGAGGTTTCAATAACGCGAAAATCCGTCTCACCCTCAATCAATTCAGGCGAAACCGCAGGGGCCCTGACCCCAAGCCGTTTGTCCGCCTCTTGCAGGGCGACAACATCAGCCTCCAACCCGTTCACAACCTCAAGGATCCGATGGGGGTTTCGTTTCTGGTCCAATCCACGGGCTTTGCGGATGTTGTAACTGGCGATCCGTATTCTGTTATCCTGCATCCCCATGATATAGGTTCAAGACGCGCAATTTTAACTGCTAAAAGTAGAAAAACATATGCGAATACTATCAAACAGCACGAGGTTGGTCACCTTGATCTGGGCCCTTCTTGGCCTAACTGCCTTTGTTGCATTGGGGCTGGGGCGCTGGTCTCTTGCCTTTGTCAGCTTTGCGACGTTGGCGTTGTCGCTTGTGCCGCCTTTGCTTGCGGCGCGCTGGAACCTCACGCTTCCCCTCCCCTTTTTGATCTTCACCACATTGTTCTTCATCGCGTCGATTTTCCTTGGCGAAGCGTTTGATTTCTATGAACGGCTTTGGTGGTGGGATCTGGCACTTCATGGCTCTTCGGCTTTGGGGTTTGGGCTGATTGGTTTCCTCTTTATGTTTATGTTGTTTGAGGGCGACCGGTTTGCCGCCCCCCCGTCTGGGGTGGCGTTCATCACCTTTTGTGTCGCCATGACCATGGGCGCGGTCTGGGAGGTTTTCGAATATGCGATGGACCAGAATTTTGGCCTGAACATGCAAAAATCCGGCCTTCCCGATACGATGGGCGATCTGATTGTGAACGCGATCGGGGCGTTGGTTGCCAGCGTGACAGGCTATCTTTATCTGCGCCAAAACGCGGCGGGTTTCTTAGGCAAAGCCATCGGCCAATTCATCAGCGTAAACCAAAGGCTTTATCACAAATACAAACGGGGCCTGAAAAAATAACCCCCTTGTATTAGCCAAAAACCAATTTTTATCCCTGCTTTGATCTGCATCAGTTCAAACATCCCGCTCCATGCGATTGTCCCTTAGGTCATCCAGATTAATTTGGCCAAAGTTTCAGATCGGAGAGCATCATGAACCGTCAAACCATTCTTTTTGTTATGAATGCAGACACACCAGACGATCAAATCAGCGCTGCAGCAGAAAGCGCTGCGCGCGATGATGACCACCTGCTCTGCCTTCTGGCTGACCCGGCGCCGGCCCTGCCTGTTTATGCATATGGCGTTCTCCCCTATGGCGGGATGAATATTCCTGACAACTGGGGGTCCTTGGTGCAGGAGGCCCGTAGCAAACAAGAGGCGAGAGCCAATCAGGTTGAGGCGCTGATCGCCAAAAGCAATACATCCGGCGATGTGCAAACAGTTATGTGCGCAACAGTGGACATCAAACATGCAATTGCCCGCGCAGCCCGTGTGAGCGACGTCGCCTTTTTGGCCAGCAACCTACGCGATACCCCTGATGTCCTGCGCGAGGTCGCCTCGGGAATTTTGTTCCACTCCCCCATCGGTTTGCGCATGAACGGATGTTTACCCCAAGCAGGCAACCGTATCCTTGTTGCATGGGACAGCAGCGAAGCCGCGTCCAGCGCCGTTCATGCGGCCCTTCCTTACCTAAAAGCATCCTCTGAGGTTGCGATCGTTTGCATTGATCCAGACATGAGCGAAGACGGTGACGGCGAAAACCCCGGCTATGATGTTGCCGCTTGGCTCTGTCATCACGGCTGCACTGTCACCATCTCACAATATCCAAGCGGCGGATTGGAGATCGGCGAATGCCTGCAAGATCGCGCATTGGAGTTTGGCGCCGATCTGGTCGTCATGGGCGCTTATGGGCATGCAAGAATGATCCAAACCGTTTTGGGTGGCACCACCCGCAGCATGATGGAACAGACCAAATTGCCAGTCCTGTTAGCGCATTAATTCTAGGGCCCAAATTGCGCTGATTAAACCGCGGATTAGCACCATCTTAATGCGTTGCATTTCCTGTCAGGGCCAGTTCGGGTTAAAATGAGTTGTATCCCCTCAACTCTTGCGAGAAAAATTTACCTATAAAAGAAAAAGTGACCGTTCCATAGGCTAGACAGCAGCGAACAAGGCTGGCAAAGTTTTTTCTATTCTAAATAGGAACTAAACATGCCCTCGGTCCTCATCCTTAACGGTCCCAATCTCAATTTATTGGGTCAACGCCAGCCAGAAGTCTACGGCTCGACGACCCTTGACGATATTGAGACCGCCTGCACCACCCATGCGGATACGCTTGGGCTGGGTGTCAGCTTTTTGCAATCCAACCACGAAGGCGTGCTGATTGACGCCGTGCATGAGGCAAAAGGCACATACCAAGGGCTGATCATCAATGCAGGCGCCTATACGCATACCTCTATCGCTTTGATGGATGCTGTTGCCTCGGTTGAAATTCCTATGGTCGAGGTCCACCTCAGCAATATCCACGCCCGTGAACCTTTTCGTCACGTTTCATACCTGTCAAAAGTGGCAGTCGGCCAGATTTGCGGCTTTGGCGCGCAGGGCTATCTAATGGCGCTCGATGCGCTTAAGGAAAGACTGGTAACATCATGAGTTTACGTGATTATCTCTTAAGTGTTGCAAATAGCCAAAGTATGGAAGAACTATGGGAAGCCCATACTTCCAAAATGGCCGAATACGGTTTTGACCGACTGTTATACGGGTTTACCCGCTATCGCACCTCTACCTCTTTGGGGGATCCCAGTGATTTTATTCTGTTAACCAACCATGACCGCTCCTATACCGATGTGTTCCTCGATGAGGGGCATTATTTCCATGCGCCGATGGTGCATTGGGCATTGGAAAACGAAGGCGCAAAAAGCTGGAAACTCCTTTCCGAAATGGAGCGGACAAAAACCCTAAGCGCGCCTGAACGCCGTGTTCTGGAATTTAACCGCGACATGGGCGTCACAGCGGGCTATTCGATCAGCTTTAAATCGATCTCTGCACGCTCCAAAGGTGCAATCGCACTTACCGCCCAAAAGGGGATAGATCAGCAGGCAATTGATGCCGTCTGGGCAGAACATGGTGCCGATATTACCCTGATGAACAATATCGTTCACCTAAAGATTCTCACGCTGCCCTACTCGGCGCCTAATCGCTCTCTCACCGCGCGCCAGCGCGAAGCACTAGAATGGGTTGGCGATGGGAAAACGACCCAAGATATTGCTTTGCTTATGGGGTTAACCCCCGCCACGGTTGAAAAGCACCTGCGCCTCGCGCGCGAGACCCTATCGGTTGAAACGACGGCACATGCTGTGATGAAAGCGGCGTTTACAAACCAAATGTTCATCATCGACGTCTAAGCTTAATAATTCACTAAATCTGGGTAGGGTATACCTTACTTTTCCAAGGGGAAAAAAAGAGGCACATTCACCTTGTCAGATCATAAGGCTTAGCTGGTTTGGCAGACGGCTTAGATACCTTTGGAATTACAATGCTCTATCAAGCCGCCGGTACCAGCGGGATCAATATTCGATCCCGCTGGCCGGAGCAACTGATGCCCCTGCTCTCCCCAGAGCCTTCAGTATTCAGGGACAACAGTTTGGTGCAGCTTATCGTCCCAGAGGGGCTGCACCATCGCCCTTTTGCTTATAGAAAATCAGCCCTGTGTGATCCCATCGTTCGGTTTTCCAAAGCAACTGTTCCAACAGCCGGTTCTAAAGCAAAATTCAAACACCAAACGAAAAAAGGCGGGGCATAACCCCGCCTTTCGTACCCTAATGTTGGGCTGAATTAGCCCTGAGCAGCTTTTGCAACTTCAGCTGCAAAATCTTCTTTTACAACTTCGATGCCTTCGCCAACTTCCAAACGCACGAAACCTGTGATGGTTGCGCCTGCTTCTTTTGCTGCGTCAGCAACGGTCAGGTCAGGGTTCACAACGAACTGTTGGTTCAGCAATGTGACTTCGGACATGTATTTCTTCATACGGCCAACGATCATCTTTTCGATCACGGCTTCTGGCTTGCCAGATTCACGTGCGATGTCGATCTGAACCTGCTTTTCTTTCTCAACAACAGATGCGTCAAGATCAGCTTCGGACAAGGACGCTGGGTTTACAGCTGCGATGTGCATCGCAACCTGTTTGCCAAACGCGTCATCGCCACCGGACATGGCAACCAATACGCCGATTTTACCCATGCCTGGTGCTGCTGCGTTGTGAACATAAGACACAACAACGTCACCTTCGATGGAAGACATACGGCGCACGGACATGTTTTCACCGATAACGGCAACAGCGTCTGTCACAGTCTGCTCAACGGATTTGCCACCCATGTCAGCCGCTTTCAGCGCGTCAACGTCTGCTGCGGAAACCGCAACATCAGCAATACCTGCAACCATTTTCTGGAAGTCAGCGTTTTTTCCTACGAAATCTGTTTCAGAGTTAACTTCAACCGCAACACCGCGACCGCCTTCAACTTTAACAGCTACAAGACCCTCTGCCGCTGTACGGCCGGATTTCTTCGCAGCTTTAGCCAAGCCTTTGGTGCGCAGCCAGTCAACTGCTGCTTCCATATCGCCTGCTGTTTCTGTCAACGCCTTCTTGGCGTCCATCATGCCCGCGCCGGTCGCGTCGCGGAGTTCTTTGACCATGGATGCTGTAATTGCCATCGCTCTGGTTCCCCTATGAAAGTGTAAAAGTATGGGGCGGCTATACCCGCCCCATGTATCAACAGTGCAACAAAGCGATTAGCTTTCTGCAGGTGCCTCGGCTGCTGCTTCTTCTGCAACAGCTTCTTCAACAGGTGCTTCTTCCATCGCGCCCAGATCAACGCCAGCGGCGCCCAGCTGTGCGGACATACCGTCAAGAGCAGCACGTGCCGCCAGATCGGTGTAAAGAGCGATCGCGCGTGCCGCGTCGTCGTTACCTGGAATGATATAATCGATGCCATCTGGTGAGCAGTTCGTGTCAACAACAGCAACAACTGGAATACCCAGCTTGTTCGCTTCTGCGATTGCCAGCTGCTCTTTGCGCACGTCGATCACAAAGATCAGGTCAGGACGGCCGCCCATTTCGCGGATACCACCAAGAGAAGCCTGAAGCTTGCCTTGGTCACGTTCCATGCCCAGACGCTCTTTCTTTGTCAGGCCGCTAAAGCCCAGCTCGGATTGTTCGTCGATGTGCTTGAGGCGCTGGATGGATTTGGAAACCGTCTGCCAGTTGGTCAGCGTGCCGCCGAGCCAGCGGTGGTTCATGTAGTACTGTGCGCATTTCTCTGCGGCATCTGCGATAGGCTGTGCTGCCTGACGCTTGGTACCAACGAAAAGAATGCTGCCGCCTTTGGCGACTGTGTCACGGATAACTTTCAGCGCTTCGTCCAACATTGGAACGGTCTGTGTCAGATCCATGATGTGAATGCCGTTACGTGAGCCGTAGATGTACGGACCCATACGTGGGTTCCAGCGCTGTGTCTGGTGACCAAAGTGTACGCCTGCTTCTAGCAGCTGACGCATGGAGAACTCAGGAAGAGCCATGTCGTTATACCTTTCCGGTTTAGCCTCATCGGGGGTATGACACGCGGAATGCGCACCAACCGGCGGAACCTTTGGGATTTCTCCCCATTGGTCCCATCCCCGACTGCGGGATTAAGTAGGGCGCGATTACCCCAGGTTTCCCTTTTGCGCAAGGGCAAAAGGGCGTTTTCGCTGAGATAGAACAGTCTCTCGCTTCTATGCGGTGAAAATCGGCCGCAGGGGCGCTCAATCAGCCGTCAAAGCGGCGGAATGGGCTGCACGTACTGCTGCCTCACAAGCGGCTGCCAGTTCTTTGCGATTTGCAAAATCGGCAACTTTCAAAGGGGTCCCGTAAATCACTTCAACCGATCCTGATCGCGCAGGCGCAAGGGTTGCCAGCAGATGGGTGCCAAATTCCATGCTGCCCCACCAGCCATAGAAACGGCGGTCCATCCCCGCTGGCGCGTGATACATCACCGTGACAGGTTGGATTTCGATTTCGTCGCGCAGCTCATCCGCGAAGAACGACTGGAACAATGTTGTTTTAAAGGGCAGCACCTGAAGGCCATCCGTACTGGTCCCTTCGGGGAAAAACAGCAGCTTGTGGCCAGCTAACAACCTTTCTTGAAACAGTTCGGTCTGCGCGCGCGCACGCGCAGGGTTGCGTTCGATAAACACAGTGCCCGTCGCCCGTGCCAGCCAGCCGATACCGGGCCATGATGCGACCTCGGATTTGGAGACAAAATAGATGCGTTTGGCCGCGTTGAGGGAAAAGATGTCTAACCAACTGCTATGATTGGCCACAACCGCACCGCGCCCCAGCATGGGCTGGCCTGTGACCGAAAACCCCATCCCCAAAATCCGAAAACCGTTCCGGCAAACAAATTGGGTAATATAAGGTGTGAACGGACGGTGAAGCCCGTAAAAGGGCCGCTCGATCAGGCGCGCCAAAAGCAGCAGGAGCAATCCGCCGAACACCAAGATAAACAGGGCAAACCCCCGCAAGAAAACCCGCAACCAGCCAAGCCCCCGTATATGGGGCATGTCAGGGTGGCTTCCCTTATCCCATGTCGGGCTCATCCGCGGCTACCCCCGTATATGCGGGCCTGCCGCGCGTTCATCTGCGCCGTATCCAAAATCAAACACACATCCGTTGTGTTAAAATCACGATCCACAAACGCCCCCTCACCCACAGTGCCCCCTAGCCGCAAATACGCCTTGATCAGGCTGGGCACCTGTACCATGGCGGCAGCGCGATCGCATTTGTCCACATCCACCAGATCCATGCGCTGGAACGCGCTGTCTTGTGCCCGTACACGTAATTCTGGTGGCGCCAAATGGCGCTCATGCAGTAACGACAACGGCGCAGCAAGCTTTTCAATATCTGTTCCATGAAAGCTGGCAACGCCAAAAAGGACTTCTATCCTGTGCTGGGCAACATATTCGGCCACCCCCCCCCAAAGGCAATGCATCGCACTGCCCCCGCGGTAATCCGGATGCAAACAGGACCGCCCCAGTTCCAGCAACCGCCGGCCCGAGTTTTTCAAAACCGTAAGGTCATATTCACCCTCGGAATAAAAGCCGCCCGCCTGTTCGGCTTTGGCGCCGCGTAACAAACGGTAAACGCCGATCACCTCATCACTATCTTTAGGGGTCAGGATCATGTGGTCGAAAAAGGGATCAAAGCGATCGCGTTCCAATCGGTTTTCATGGTCCACCAGCTCTCCGCTGCCGCCCAGCTCTTCGATAAACACATCATAGCGAAGCCGTTGCGCTGCGCGCAGCTCAGCATTGGATGTTGCCAGTTTCACTGTAAACTCTGTCCGGCCCTGACGGGTCATGACGATCCTCATTTTCTATTCGCGCCCCAGATAAGCCGCCAGCTGCGACTATACAACACAAAGACCCAGCTAATGGTTGCAATCTAGGGTTGTTCATGTTCAAGTTTAGCTAGGAGATCACCAAACTGGTGATGAAAAAATGGACATCACGTTTCAAACACAGGGAGCAAAGCTATCCGAGCGCTATCGATCACAACTTTACCCGTTTCCCTAAAGTTGACGGTGACCTTTCCACCGATATTGCTTTGCACTTGTCCAACGCCCCAATCTGGCATTTGGGGATGTTTTACCAACATTCCCGGCGTCAATATTGCATTGAAATCATCCATCCTAGTTTCCTTAACCCATTGGAGGCCACCGTTATGGGCCAAGAATTCGACTTTTCTGCACTTATCGGCAGCCGGATTTGTCACGACCTAATATCGCCAATTGGCGCCATCAACAATGGTTTGGAGCTGTTACAGCTAACCTGCCCTGACGGCAGTATGGAAATGGAACTCATCGCGGATAGCGTGAAGAATGCAAGCGCCCGCATTCGTTTTTTCCGCATCGCATTCGGCGCTGCCAGCAACCAACAGGTTGGCCCCCAAGAGGTCATCTCGGTGCTGGACGATATGTATGCGGGGACGCGGGTATCGGTTGTTTGGGGCCCACAGGACGGGCTGCCGCGCGATACTGTGCGCTTGGCGTTTCTGGCGCTGCTATGCCTTGAAACCGGCATGCCATTCGGCGGCAGAATCGAAGTCTCCTTCGCGGAGGGTCAACTGGTCATGAAAGGCCATGCCGACAAGTTCACAATTGATCCCGCGCTCTGGGGCTTGCTCGAAGGGGCTATTTATGAGGAAAAACTGCTGCCAGCCCAGTTGCAGTTTGGCCTTTTGCCACATCTTTCCCAAAAATCAGATCGGAAGTTGTCGATCGTCAAAGATGAAAACCTCATCACAATGACGATTTAACTGCGGATCGCGCCATCTCCAGTCACCAGATACTTAAAGCTGGTGAGCTGGGTCGCCCCGACAGGGCCGCGTGCATGCATCTTGCCCGTGGCGATGCCGATCTCGGCCCCCATGCCAAACTCTCCGCCATCCGCAAACTGGGTCGAGGCATTGTGCATGATGATCGCACTATCCAGCGTATTCATAAATTTCACCGCAGCATCCGCATCTTCGGTGATGATGCAATCTGTGTGGTTTGAGCCGTATTGACGGATGTGATCAATCGCTTGGTCGATCCCGTCCACTTGACGGGCCGCAACGATCATATCCAAAAACTCGCGCCCCCAATCATCGTCTGCGGCAGCGATAACGCCTTGGATTTGCTGCAATTCAGCGTCTCCACGCACTTCGACGCCCGCATCAACCAGCGCACGGATCACCCCCATGCCTATCGTCTGAGCGACGTCTTTGTGGATCAGTAAACATTCCGCCGCGCCACAGATCCCTGTGCGGCGGGTTTTGGCGTTCAACACGACCTTCAAAGCCTTTTCTGCATCGGCCTCTTTGTCGATATAGATGTGAACAATCCCCTCAAGGTGCGCAAACACGGGCACGCGAGCTTCCCGCTGGACCAAACCAACCAGACCCTTGCCGCCACGTGGCACAATCACATCAATTGTATCTGTCATCGTCAGCATTTCCTGCACCGCTGCGCGATCACGGGTGGGCACCAGCAGGATCGCGTCTTCGGGGAGGTTCGCATCGCGTAGCCCTTCCTGAAGGCAGGCATGCAAGGCGCGGCTGCTGTGAAAACTCTCGGAACCGCCGCGCAAAATCACCGCATTCCCTGCCTTGAGGCAAAGCGCACCCGCATCGGCTGTCACATTCGGGCGCGATTCATAGATGACCCCGATCACCCCCAAAGGCGTCCGCACACGGCGGATATTCAAACCATTCGGCTGCTCCCATTCCGAGATCACCTCGCCCACGGGATCAGCCTGTTCGGCAATGGCACGCAAACCGTCGATAATCCCCTGCAAGCGTTCTTCGTCCAGCTTCAAGCGGTCTAACATCGCGGGGCTGAGGCCCTTTTCGGTACCAAACACCATATCTTCAGCATTAGCGGCAAAAATGGCTTCGCGGTTTTTCCAAACGGCTTCTGCGGCTGAAATCAAGGCAGCATGTTTGCGCTCGGCTGTGGCTGTTGCCAATTCAGCGGCCGCCGCTTTTGCGCGTGCGCCGATATCAGCCATCAAGGTGGAAATGTCAGAAGTCTGTGTCATCTTATGTCCTCACAAAGCCATATCATCGCGGTGGATCAATGCCGCACGCCCAGGGTAGCCCAATAGCGCTTCGATCTCTGCGCTTTGGTGCCCTTTAATCTGTTTCGCCTCACCTGCCGTATAACGAGATAGGCCAAAGCCAACCCCTGCCCCATCCGGTCCGACCAAAGCCACGGAATCTCCGCGCTCAAACTGGCCAGAAACGGCGGTTACACCCGCGGGCAGCAGGCTATTGCCGCGTTGCAAAGCGTTGACCGCACCCGCATCAAGGGTCAACTCTCCCATCGGCTTTAACGCAGCAATCCAGCTTTTGCGTGCCGCTTGGGGATCGGTTTGCGCCGTAAACCACGTGGCATTTGCCCCGTTCATCAACGCAGAAAGCGGCCGCATGACCGACCCTTCGGTGATCGCCATCGCACAACCGGCTGAAACGGCCGTCTTGGCCGCCATTACCTTGGTCTTCATCCCGCCTTTGCTCAGGCCTGAGCCCGCATCACCTGCCATTGCTTCGATCTCGGGTGTGATCCGTTCGATCACGTCATAGCGGGTGGCGGTGCTGTCGGTGGATGGGTTTGCCGAATAAAACCCGTCTACATCGGACAGCAGGATCAATTGATCCGCGCCGACTGTCACAGCGATTTGCGCCGCCAAACGATCATTGTCGCCAAATCTGATTTCATCCGTCGCGATGGTGTCATTCTCATTCACAATCGGCACCGCCCCATAGCCCAGCAAACTGCTCAGCGTTGCGCGGCTATTGAGGTATCTGCGCCGATCCGAACTATCCTCAAGCGTCACAAGAACCTGAGCGGTCTTGATACCATGCGGGGCCAAAACTTCCTCGTAGGCGCGGGCCAAACGGATCTGGCCAACTGCCGCCGCCGCCTGAGACTGCTCAAGCGCCAGCGCGCCAAGGCCTAAGCCCAAAACCCCACGCCCCAGCGCAATCGAGCCCGAAGACACCAGAACCACATCGGTTCCGCCCTGCTTTAGCATGGCAACGTCTTGCGCCAGCGAGGCAAGCCAATCCGCCCGCAGATCGCCCGTTTCACGGTCAACCAATAGCGCCGAGCCGATTTTTATAACAATACGTTTGGCGTCAGTTAGGGTTGCCAAGGCGCTTGCTCCTCGGCTGGCTTTTGACGGACACGGTCATCGTCAATCTCTGCGCGCAGGGCACGCAGGACCTCCACTGTATTGGTTTGGGCCACGCCCGACATCGGCATTACCACATTGCCGCCGCAAGCTTTTGTTAACTCTTTCAATGCACTTGCAAGCTCTTCCTCATCCAAAGCATCGACTTTGTTCAGGACAGTAATCCGCGGGCGGTCGGCCAATTCACCGCCATAGGCTTCGAGCTCTCCGATGATGGTTTGGTAATCTTCGGTGATCGTCTCGGAAGTGCCGTCGATCAAGTGCAACAGCACAGCACAGCGTTCGACATGGCCCAAAAAGCGATGCCCCAAGCCGCGCCCGTCATGTGCGCCCTCAATCAGACCCGGAATATCCGCGACAACAAATTCAGTGTTATCAACCCCAACAACCCCAAGGTTCGGGTGCAGCGTTGTAAACGGATAATCCGCAATCTTTGGACGCGCATTCGACGTCGCCGCAAGGAAGGTCGACTTCCCCGCGTTTGGCAGGCCCAATAGACCAACATCCGCAATCAGTTTCAGGCGCAGCCAAAGCGTCCGCTCTACCCCGTCTTGCCCAGGGTTAGAACGACGCGGTGCCTGATTGGTCGCGGATTTAAAGTGCAGGTTGCCCCAGCCCCCGTTACCGCCGCGCGCCAGCTGAACACGCTGGCCCAGTTCGGTCATATCCGCGATGACGGTTTCCTGATCTTCGTCCAGAATTTCAGTCCCCACAGGAACACGCAGGACAATATCGTCCCCGTCTTTACCAGTCCGCTGTTTTCCCATGCCCGGCTGGCCGTTTTTGGCGAAAAAGTGCTGCTGATAGCGGAAATCAATGAGGGTGTTCAGCCCATCCACGGCCTCGGCCCAGACCGTACCGCCGCCGCCGCCATCACCGCCATCAGGGCCACCGTATTCGATGTATTTTTCGCGGCGAAACGAAACACAGCCGCCGCCACCAGCACCGGAGCGAATGTAAACTTTGGCAAGATCGAGGAACTTCATGTTATATCCTAAAGGGTTACCGCAGCTTGATGCTGTAGGTCCATGTTGGCACGGTCGCACCGCGCGCAAGGCAGAATGTTTCGGCGTCACCTAGATAGGCGAACCCCGCGTTGATGAGTACTTTGGCTGAGGCAGGGTTATCGTGAAAGACCGAAGCAAACAATGCGTCATTGCCCAGCGGGTTCTCTTTGACCAGTGCCTGCACCGCCTTTGAGGCCACACCTGTGTTCCAGAAAGGCGGCGCAACCCAATAGGAAACCTCTGATTGGTTGCGATCCAGACGCATCAGGCTGATGACGCCCATGACTTCGCCGCCGTCGTGGTCGCCACTATCAATGACCCACACGTCTTCTTCACGCTCGGGCTGCATGGCGCGTTCGATATAGCCCTCAATCACACCTGGTGGCAGCGGGTGTGGAATGCGCGGCGTGCTGCTAGCGAGGCGAAGATCACTGGCGTAATGTTCGATCCGCGTCAGATCAGACATGCGCACAGGACGCAGGGCAAAGCGGGACGTATTTAAAGTTTCTTGTTGCGTTAAGGTGGCCATAATTCAGGATCCTCCAGCAAATAGAACAAACAAAACCGAAGCAACGGTGAGCGCCGCAAGCGTCCACATCAGGTAAGGTTCGGCTCGGGTGCCTGCAACAGTGCGGGCAATCGCGTCGCCCCCCAATGTCCAAAGCGGGTGCATCACCAGCTGGCAGGCCAACAACACCGCCGCCACCGTAGCAGTTGCGGTAAATGGCGCGATGTCGGGCCCGACAAAGGCGGTGAAACTACCGACGATCATGGCCCATGCTTTGGGGTTCAGCGGATGCACGATCAATCCAGCCGCAAAACCAGGGGCGCGCGCACCAGTCTCGCGCTGACCCAAACGCAGGTTCGCAACCTTCCACGCCAGCCAAATGATATAGGCCGCAGAAACATATTTAAGCGCGGCAAACAGCAGCGGCGCCGAGGCCGCCAGCTCCATCAAGCCAAAGCCGATGGGCCAAATGATGAGCTGTTTGCCCAAAGCAACGCCCGCAACAAACGGCAATGCAGCCCGAAAACCAAAACGCGCGCCCGTCGCAAGCAAAGCCATATTCGCAGGGCCCGGTGTGCCGACTTGGGACAAGGCAAAGATCGCCAAGGGAAGGATTGAAATGCTCATCAATGGCCTCCTCGCTTAGCAACAAAGGAATGATCGTTCTGAAACTGTCTCATACGCTCACTCCTTTCTGGGCTAGAGCAAAAATAAAAAAGGGACCGGCGTTTCCGCCGATCCCTGATTTTGTCACATCTTACGGATACGGCTTATTCAGCAGCTTCCGCCACCGGAACGATGGAGATGAACGTGCGGTTTTTCAGGCCCTTGTGGAACTGAACATTGCCTTCAACAGTTGCAAAGATTGTGTGGTCTTTGCCCATGCCAACGTTTTCACCAGGCCAGAACTTTGTGCCGCGCTGACGCACGACAATGTTGCCAGGGATCACGGCTTCGCCGCCATATTTCTTTACGCCAAGACGACGACCAGCTGAGTCGCGGCCGTTACGGGACGAGCCGCCTGCTTTTTTATGTGCCATTAGGTCTCTCCTTAACCTTTTGCCAGCTCTTTAGCCTGTGCGATCCAGTCTTCACGACCCACACGACCTTTGAACGACAGTTTCTCTTCAATAGCTTCCACGTCTGCATCTGTCCATGCCGCAATCTGTGCGAATGTTGTTATGCCTTCAGCGTGCAGCTTGCCTACGATAACCGGACCAACACCAGAGATCTTGGACAGATCGTCGCCGTCGGACTTGGCTGCTTTCTTCGCCTTAGCTGGCTTTTCAGCTTTTGGCGCGTCAGCTTTTGCTTCTTTAGCAGGCTTTGCCGCTTTCGCTGGCTTGGCTGCTTTTGCTTTCTTCGCAGGAGCTGCATCCGCAGATGCGCCTGTGATCGCTGCAACGGCTGCTGCAGATACGGAACCCGTACCAACGGCGGCTGCAACACCGGATTTACCAGCGCCGGATGCCAAGATGTCTGTGATCTTGACCAAGGTCAGTTTTTGACGGTGACCCTTTGTGCGCTTGGAGGAGTGCTTACGACGGCGTTTTACGAAGTGGATTACTTTTTCGCCTTTGATCTGGTCAACAACTTCGGCTTGAACGCCGGCGTCTTCGATCATTGGGGAACCAACCTGAGGGTTGTCACCGCCCAGCATCAGTACTTCGTTGAATTGAACTGTCTCACCGGCAGATGCCGCAATACGTTCTACGCGCAGCATATCGCCCGCTTGAACTTTATATTGCTTACCGCCTGTCTTCAGGACCGCAAACATAGGTCTTCCTTCACTTTTGCCGCGTTCTTTGGCCCCCCGTATTGGGTGTTTCGGATCAGGTTTTCGCCTTGATCCACCTGGAACAGCGCGCCCTTGGGGCGTCATTAAAAATAGTCCCGAAAACAGAATGGTCTGTCGGGATGGCGGCTTATCGGGCGATTATAGAAATAAGTCAAGCGTGATTACCGCGCTTTCCCCTTATTTTCCAACATATATCGGCAAACCGCCGCTGCAACAAAACCTGCCAACGGCGCGCGCGCGTGCTTCACAGCTCCTCAGCAGCCATGTTGAGCGCCATAGCGCGGCCCAAAGCATAGGAAATATCCTCATACAGTGGGTCAAAACCCGCAAATAATCCAGCGTTCAGCGCCTTGCCCGCTTTGGTTTCTGAAAAGTCGGCATAGGCTGTCAATTCATCCAAGGACAAAGGGCTATAGGCCAGCGTCAGAAACGCGCCAAGCCAGCTTTCGGTATCCGCTTCGATGTCAGCGCGCTCTGACATCACATCCTGTAGGATTTCGTCTTCGCTCATCATATAAATATCGCCATCCACCAAAGCGCGCAGAAAGTGATAGTTTGAATTCAGCGCGGATGTGACGTTTCGGTTGATCAGATCACCTGCCACAATCATCCGGTTGATTTGCTGGATATAGGGGTCGTCCCCGCCTTGCCGCTGGGCAAATTGGGCGCGCGCCTGTTCTTCCACCAGCGGATCGGCCATTGCACGGCGGGCCGAATTTTCCAGCGTGATGATCTGGCTACCAAGGTCAGAGGCGAAAAAGCTGATCGCATCCTCCAGCGCCTCCCCTTCAAGAGCAGGTTCCAGCCCTGCGCGAATGCCTTCGCTTATGCGATCACGGTTGTATATCTGCGTAACTTGCTGGCTCCACGCTGCGCCGCCCTGCCCCTCTAGCCAGTCACGGTTCAAAGTGGCCCCAAATTCCAGCCCTTCCTCATGCAGGATGCCGCTGAGTTCTCTGACCTTAAGAACATCCATCAAAACAGTATGACGCGCTCCCGCCCAAAGAGGCAGCGCAGTAACCAGCACCAAAAGAACAGCAAGAAGACGACGCATTACAGATCCTGACTAGGCTGCATGACCCGCAAGCGATCCGCCACCGCCTCGAACCGATTGGCCATGATTTCATATTGAACCGCGTTCATAAGGTTATACACCTCTATCATTTTCGGGTCTTCCAAGGCTTTTGCATAGGCGACCATCTCATCATCCGAAAAGGCCTGATAAGTATAGGCCGCGCCCTCTAGTGCGCTTTGGCGCAGGTTGGTCCGCAGCTCGGCTTCCTGAGATCGCATCGCTTCGCGCAGATCAGGTTCATCCATCTGCAACTCGATCACGCCAGCACCTGCGGCCGCCATCAAGAACCGGATTTGCACCTCTTGGATCGAACGCAGTGAGGTTTCCTCGCTGCCGCTGGCGCGGTTCAAACGCTCTAAAATCGCAACTCGGGGCGAACCGATGCTTTTGAGACCTTCAATAATCTGCCCGCCGCTTTCCGATTTCAGGCCGTCTTCCTCAACCATATGAGAGCTGTTTTCCACCACAACCAATCGTTTACCCAGATCAGAGGCATAAAACCCCGAAGCATGTTCAAGCTGCGTCTCGGTAAGCGTTTTGCCCAGAATATCCAGCGCCATGTCATGCATCAAATCGGTCTCGAACACTTCTGACACCAGCCGTTTCCACTCTGAGCCGAAATCTTCGGCCTGCAGACCCAACATTTGCGGCGCAGCATCCGCAGACAGGCGAATGCTTTCCAAGGCGACGTCAAAGCCGGTGACCTCTAGAAACGCCTCTAGGTCTTCGGTTTCCAAAGCTTGCGCATGCGCCATCATCGCCGAACAGCCCAACATCAACAGGACAACAGGGGTCATCAGAAATCTGCGGATCAAATGCATGGGTTTTCCTTTGTGGTTACCCTCTCAAACTAGCTGTTCTTCTTGGCTCTGCAATGAAAAACCCAAAAACAGGCAAAGATGCGCAAACCCGCTCTTGCTCACCCTCCCAAACAGGACTAAAGCACGGCCCCAAGACCCCCGCGGAGAGGTGCCGGAGTGGTCGAACGGGACGGTTTCGAAAACCGTTGAGCCTCTAAAGGGTTCCCAGGGTTCGAATCCCTGTCTCTCCGCCATGACTTTTCCTTCCGAAAACTTGAAACCTTATATTTTACGAGTACTTACCCCTCTAAAGGGTGTTTTTCGTATCTTATGGGCCAATAGAACACTCCGAAATTGCTACACAATCTGCTACACGGCAGGTTCGTCACGGGGTATGTTATGTCTGTGATCAAACGAGGAAATCAGTGGTGCCTGCGCCGCCGTGTGCCTGTGGAATTTCAGCAGATCGAATCTCGCTCCGAGGTCTGGATCAGTCTTAAAACGGATTCTCGGCGGCTTGCGTGTGAGAAAGCCCCCGCAGTTTGGAACGAACAGGTTGCGGCGTGGAAAGCGCGGCTGTCCGGTCATGATGACGATGCGGTAAAGCATTTTGAGGCTGTTCAGGATTTGGCATCGGCCAAGGGTGTGCGGTACATGCCGCTGGATCAGGTGGTGCAGCTGCCAATCGACACACTGCTGGATCGGATTGAAACGATTGCCAATCGAGACCAGAGGCCGGATCTTCTCGAGGCAGCAGCCGTTCTGGGGACAAAGCAGCCTCCGGCGTTGACTGTCACGCAGGCGCTGGAAGCCTATTGGACGCTGGCGAAAGACAAGACCTTTGGCAAAAGCGAGGATCAGAAACGGCGTTGGGAGAACCCGCGCAAGAAAGCAGTCCGGAATTTCGTGAGCGTCGTGGGCGACAAGCCGATGAACCATATCACTGCCGATGATATGCTGGAGTTCCGGGGGTACTGGCAGGAGCGGATCGAGATCGGGGGTCTTACCGCCAACAGTGCGAACAAGGACCTCATCCATCTTGGCGAGGTTCTGAAAACCGTCAACAAGATGAAGCGACTGGGACTGGACCTGCCACTTGATGGGCTTGCGTTCAAAGAAGGCGAGAAATCCGAGCGCCCACCGTTCAGCGACGACTGGATCCGCACGAAACTCTTGCGCCCAGACGCGTTGATGACGCTGAACCCAGAGGCGCGGGCGATTTTTCTGGGTATGGTCAACACTGGCTATCGCCCGTCAGAGGCGGCCTGTGCTGCGCCGAGACAGTTCTGTCTTGAGGCCGAGATCCCGCACATGGTCATCGCGCCACGCGAGGGGCGCGCAATCAAGAACAAGAACTCAAAACGTGTCATTCCGCTGGTTGGTGTCAGCCTTGACGCGATGCGTGCTTTCCCGGACGGCTTCCCGACCTACCGCGACAGCGATGCCACGCTGTCCAGTACAGTGAACAAATACCTGCGCGCGCATGGGCTGATGGAGAGCGAGCAACACGTCATGTATTCGCTGCGCCACAGTTTTGAGGATCGTCTGTTGCGGGCGGGTGTGGATGACCGCGTACGCCGCGATCTGATGGGCCACAGTCTGAACCGTGAGCGCTACGGTCAGGGCGGTGGATTGGCATTCAAAGCGGAGATGGTTCAGCGCATCGCGTTTTGATGGTTTGGAGCGAGAAACTCACGGGCGCGCTCAATCGCGTCGTTCCGTGATTTGATGTCCGCCAGTTCCCGTTCCAGCCGTTCGAACACTGGAATGTAGATGGGGTCCTCTACAACAAGCAATGCCACCGTGCCCAACGCCTTGACGATCCGCGCTTCCAACACCTCAGCAGCACAAGGCGCGGAAACGCGTCTTGCGGTCTGTGGGATATGAGGTGAGGCGTGCTGCAAGCAATAAGTCTCCGGTCGCGCAAACGCGGTACAATGGATGATGTTGAGTGAAGCCGAAATGGCCTGTCGGGATGCCTATTTATAGCACAGGCACGCCGTTCCGATCTCGGACAAACTCGGGCACGCATGTCGATAATTGTGGAAAAGTGGTAGGGTCAGATCAGCGAAAACGGCTCCTCGGTGCCCTTGGCTCTAGGGTTTCCAAAGGGAGCGAAGCATCCCTTGGTGGGGTTTTGAAAGGGGCAAAGCTCCTTCACCGGATCGGGATAACGCAAGTTATGCCGAGTAGGTTGCGTGATCAGATTATCCTTCATTAAGTATATGACAAACATAAAGTATATGACAAACATAGCTTATTCAGGAATGGTTTTGAACTTTCATAAAGGGCGCGGATGCTTGCCCGATGACAGATACAAAACAGAACACCCGCCCAGATGCTGCTGCGTCCAACCCCAATGCCGTCTCCGTGCGCATTGAACCGAAGGCCATGGTGAAGGCGAAGTTCCAGCGGCGGCATGATTTCCGGATTGGCAAGCAGCCTGCGTATGTGGATGGGGACCGTACAGAGCTGAACCGGCACCTGATGGAACTGCGACCGCTTCCGGACATCCAGCGCGAGAACGAGGCCTTGCGCAAGCGCGCAGGCCGCACCCGCAAGATGAAATCCAACGCGGCAGTGGTCACCGCAGGCATCGTGACCTTCGGCCACACCGCGCAGGAGGTGTTCAACCGGTTGCCTGAAGAATTGCAGGACCGTGCGTTCCGAGAACTGGCCCAAGAGATCGCAGTTCTGCTGAAGACATCGCTGGAAGCGCTTGTGGTGCATCTCGATGAAACCGCGATCCACGCGCATTTTACCCTGCGCGCGTATAACGACGACGGAGAGCCCATCAGCAACGCCACCCGCCTCGGCGATATGTCGGCGCTGCAAGATCTGGCGGCTGAGGTGATGCAACGCTATGCGCCAGAAATCGAACGGGGGAACAAGAAGCAAGCGCGGCTGAAAGCGGGGGCAAACTACTCGGACACGCTTCACCGGACGGTGAAGCAGCTGCATGAGGACCTACCGCTGGAGAAGGCGATGTTGGAGGCAGAGATCGAGGCCATGTCGCAAGAGATCAATGAACAAAAGGCATCAGTGGCGAAGACACAAAGACATCTGGCGAAGTTAGAAGCGAAGTCGGTGTTGACGGAAAAAGAGATCAAACGAAAAGAGACCTATAGCAAGCGGCTGGAAAAGAAGCAGGTCGCGATGGCTGAAAACATGGAGCGTCTGAAGGCCGGACAAATCGCGTTGGCAACGACCATGGCGCAGGAGGCGGAGGCCATTGAGGTCGAGAAACAGGCCGTAAAGACAGAGCGGCAAGAGGTGCAGGAGCAGATGGCTGCGGCCCGTGCTGCCAAAGAGACCTATGATCGGGGTGTTGATGCAATCGAGGCGGTCCTGACCGAGGCCGAGAACGAAACGCTGGTTTATAATCCGGACACAGGCGAGACGACGATGCAGGACCCTACGCCATTGAAGGGCACACCGCCAAAGCTGCAAACTCAGATCGTGAACCTCGCCAAACGCCTCGCCTTTGTGGAAAGCAATCTGTTCGCGCGGATCTTCCGTTTGGACGAACAGATCAGCCGGATCAGAGCGTTTCTGACGCGCAACGACCTCCCGCCTGAGGTGAAGAACGAGGCGCAGGAGATCATCATCGATGCCGCAGAAGAGGAGCCAGGTTTGGGGTAAGTGCGCCGGTGAAATATAAATGGGCTTGAACCCGACCTCTAGAGCGCTGATAAACGTGCCATGACATTGATACACACACCAAAGATTACCGCAGCGCCCAAGCTGTAAACCAGGCTGATCGGCCTGGCCGATCAACGTGTGTCTCTACCAAACATTCCCAGATCCGCTCTGCCGATGACGCCACAAAAGATGGCCCTCAATAGGCATGGACTGATGACACATTATCTCAAAGACTTTACCGAACTCCTCCCTAAACGACCCGACCTCGATGAGCTGAAAGCAAAGCTTCTGCAGATGGCAGAGGACCAAGGCATGGCCGACTTCCTGTGGTCCAGAGCTGTCTCAAAAGAGATGGTCGAGCAACGCGTCGAAGAAGAACTCACCAGCATTATGACAGCAAACGTGGCTTCAATCATCGAGGAGCGCAGTTTGATCGATCCAGGTCAGATCGAATTTTTGGGCTTTGTCCATGAAGATCCTGATGACGCTTTTATCGCGGCGGTCCGAGATGCCGTGCAGGTCAGCTTTGTCTTTGAGGCGGCCCAATACGCGTTCAAAGACCAAGCGCGCCAATATGAGCGGGCGCAAAAGAAGAACGGCCAGCGTGAAGACGTGCAGCAGCTGGTTGAAAACCTCGCCACGTCGCACCCCGCCTTGGCCGGCCCGCCGACGATGCACGCCCTCGATGAAATGATCGCAGGGCTGCATGCCTCAGCGCCATGGATGTCTGACGTCTCAACATGGGCCTATAAAGCGCTTCGGACACAATACATCTCTGGAAACGCGTGGTTGAACCTGCCGCCCGTGATCCTGATCGGCCCGCCCGGTTGCGGAAAGTCGACCTATGCGCGGAAGCTGGCAGCTCTGTCCGGAGCGCCTGTCAGAACGCTTGACGCAGCCGCGTCAAACGCGAGCTTCACCGTCGCAGGATCTGACCCGACCTGGAACAAATCACAGGCGGGCATCCCGCTGCAGGAAATCGCAAAGACCGGCATCGCCAACCCTGTCATGATCGTCGACGAAATCGAGAAGGCAGGCATCATGACAGCAAGCGGAGGCTCGCGCGTCTCGCTGCCAGAGGCGCTGCTTGGCCTGCTCGAGCCGTCATCATCCACGTCATGGGAATGCCCCTACACGCGCCGCACCTACAACATGAGCCAGATCAGCTGGATCATGACCGCTAATGAGCGCAAAGGCATCCCAGCGCCGCTCCTCGACCGCTGCCGCGTGTTCTATATCGGCTATCCGGGGAAAAAGGACCTCGCCGACCTAATCCGTAAACAATCAGCGGGTCGGCTCTATGCCGAAGTCGTAGACTGCTTGATCGCGCGGGTCGAAGCGGCGGTAGCAAACGGCCAGCGGCCATCGCTGCGGCGGATCCAGCAGTTAATTGATGAAGCCGCAGCGGTGGCGCAAGATCCCGTACTGCATTGAGGCGCTTGGTTAGCGTCTGCTACGACATGTATATTCGGGTCAGGACCCATTAACTGATTGAGGTTATCGCGTTGTCATGATTCACGCTTCCCAGTTTTAGGGGGATATCATGAGCAACTTATACTGGCTGACGGAAGCACAAATGGAGCGTCTCCGACCTTACTTTCCAAAGAGCCGAGGTCGTACTCGCGTGGATGATAGGCGTGTTCTAATCGGAATTATTTTATTTAATCGTAATAGGTTAAGATGGTGCGACGCACCTACCGATTACGGGCCGCCGAAGGCGTTATATAATCGCTGGAAGCGCTGGAGTGATATGGGCATATTTGCCCAGATCCTGATGGGGCTAGCCGAACAGGCCCCCGATAACAAAACCATCTCAATCGACGCCACCTATCTCAAGGCACACCGTACGGCTTCCAGCCTGCGGTTGAAAAAAGGGGGCGAGGACGCCTGATCGGGCTAACCAAAGGCGGTATGAATGCAAAGCTGCATGCTGTCACAGACACCAGAGGACGACCAATTCGCCTCTTTATCACCGCAGGGCAAGTTAGCGACTACACCAGAGCGGCGGCCCTCAAGAATGGCTTTTCGCTGATCGAGGGTATGATGCCGATTGGTTCCCCGAAACGCTTGTGGACAAGGGTACAAAGCCCTGCATTCCTTGCCGCCAATCGCGCAAGAAGACCGTCAAGTATGACAAGCGCCGATGCAAACGTCGTAACCGTATCGAAAGGATGTTTGGCAGGCTTAAGGATTGGCGACGCATCTCAACCCGCTACGACAGATCCCCAACCGTCTTCCTCTCTGCAATTGCTCTAGCAGCAGCCGTTATCCTTTGGTTATGAGTCCTGACCCTAGGAATACACGCTTATCGCCACCCGCTTCGTTCAGATCTTCGGGCACCTTTGCCCAAATGCTTGGATTGATCCCCCCACCTGTTGGTGTTACCAAGAAAACCGATAAAGATATGAAATACGAGCGGAAAAATAATGCAATCCAAAGTACAGATAAAGGCGCTAATACGGTTTTCATATTTGTCAGAGGGAGGATTTGCGATCTCGAACATGGCGCATGGCGACCTAGAAAAGTATTTGTATGATCCTGAACGGCTAGAAAAAAGGTTTCTCTTATTCGAAAAGTTGACACTTCCTTCATTGATACGACAAACAGATTCAAATTTCAAACTGGGCATTTTGATCGCATCATCATTCCCCCCAAAGTCGTTATTGCGACTTAAAGAGCTGGTGGCAGAATATGAAAACTTTAAAGTAATACAATTACCTACGATGATCCATATAAGAGCAATATACCAGGCCTATGACCTCCTTGAAACCGCGCCTGACACTACGCACATCGCATCATTTAGGTTGGATGATGATGACGCTGTGCATAAAGACATCATTGCCTGCACGAGAGACCATGCTGAAACTATAGTCCGGGTTGGCAAAAACAAGACAAACCCATTTATTATATCATTTAACCGTGGATTTTACTTTCGGACAAAGACAGAAAAAACTGACTTTTCTTTAGGTGAGTTCTATGAAAAAACTCCAGTTGCAGCAGGGATGACGCTAGTTTCACCAATCGGAAATCGTTGCAATGTTTTTAGAAGAAACCACCGGAAGGCGAACCAGTTCTTTAATTGTTACTCGGACATGACTAGACCAATGTTTATTCGAACTTTCCACGGAGAGAATGATTCTGGTGTAATACCAACTGGAAGAGAAGGCGACCTTTCGCCTGAAGAAGTAAAGAAAATTCTCTTAGATGGCTTTGGGCAACGTATGGAAAACTTGGAAACTATTTTTGGCGCGTAAGGGTTTTGTTGGACAAATCGGTGAAGCTCCCCTTTTTGAAGTGGTCCGCCCCGGCTTGTTGCACAAGTCGGGGAGCTCACCCTCACGCCGGTTTGTGCAACAAAGCCGGTAAACCAACAAATTCACACGATCTCTAAAGCATTCAAAATCTCAGGTAACGTTGCCGCAAATTCGGTTGAATGTGTGACAAGAGATATGAAAATGTAGTGTTCTGTTTCGGAAACAGTATTTCTATAAGAAATATTGATTCCGCCAGGGGTTAACGCCACACTTCCGGCATCAAATTCAACATTTTCCGTATTGTAGAAGCGCAGCTCGTCGCCCTCCCGAACATCAAAATCGGTTAAAGATGTATCAATTGAGGTGCTCGTGAACTCAAACACATCCGCCCCGGTTCCACCGCTTATCTCATCATTTCCAGCTCCACCAAACAACGTATCATTGCCTTCACCACCAAATATAGTTTCATTCGCCGCCGAGCCCCATACCACGTCGTGACCATAATCTCCATGAATGACTATGCTTTGTCCTTGTAGGTGAAATACGTCGCTGGTAAGGTCTACAAAGTCATTACCAGCTCCGGCACGAAACTCTTCTATTCCAGAAATCATTAGACCTGAAGGAAGATCCGAAACGTACTCGGATACGTTCAAGCTGCTGGGCAGGCTTGAAAAACCGTTATGCAAGAAAATTGCATCATCGGATGCGCTTAATTCAATGGTATCATATCCAGCCCCACCAATTATAACACTGGAATACAAGTTGTAATTGGCAACTGGCAAGAAAACCATTGTACCATCTTGATATTGGTTTGATGCATTTATTCCGCCCCATCCTGCACCATATTTCTGTAAGCCGTCTAATTGAAATAAATCGTCATCGCCTCCACCAATAGCTATGTCGAGACTACTATCTAAGGTAATTGTGTCACGCCCCCACCCCCCATTGAGTATATCGGAACCGCTACCTCCGTCTAGTTTATCATCTCCCCAGCCCCCATCAATATCATCGTTTCCAGAACCTCCTGAAATTATATCATTATTACCTCTTCCTCGAATTATGTCGTTGCCTGCCCCCCCTGAAACAAGATCATCTCCTAATCCAGCGTCGATATAATCATCGCCGTCGCCTGCATAAATGCTATCATCGCCTGAGCCTGCCTGAATATTGTCATTCCCAGCCAGACTAAATACTAAATCATTCTTACTGTCTTCGCTACTAATTATGTCCTTTCCGTTCGTCCCGTCAGTCCTCTCAAAGTTCGGAATTTCATAGGTCAGCTCTATCACTTCGTACGGAAGGAGGGTGAATGTGAAATTCCCACCATTGGTAGATTGGGAGGTGTCGTGCTCTGTAATGGTAGCTCGTACGTCGTGTTCGTTGGTGTAATATAGCTCACCGTCAATTGCGACTGCTTCAGAATCAACAAACTCGCGCTGTACATAGTCATAGTGTCTGCCATCAGAGCTCGTTTTGTCATACCCAATTTGGGTCGCGGAAATAAGGGAGGCGCCTGGAAAGAAATTCCCAAGGTTAAATGATACACTTTCTGTTTCGTCTGACCTAGATGTTACATACACGACAACCTTATCTTCACCAGAATAGACATAATTATGTAGTAAACTACTATCACTGGTCGTTGCGGATGGCCGGTATTGCAAGCCAACTAATGATGAAGACATTAAGTCAAATGTAGCCCCCCCTACACTATTTATTACGATTCCCGTTTCTGGATCCAATAAAACATTACTACTACCTGCTAAGTCAGTCGACGTATTGTGCATGGGCGGCCATACGTATGCTTCATCAACTTCCATGTCCATCATAAAGGAAAATTGAGCGATTAGAGTAGACGCCGCGCGGATACCCAATTGGTCTAGATTAGTTGTTCTAATATTCCACTCAGTGATGTTTAGCGTTAAATTTCGTCCAAAGGCACTTTGCCAAACTTCATGGTCCATAACAATATTCTGATCGTTATAAAAACCAAGATATTGATGATCTTCTCTAAAATAGTAGTGCTCCACAACACCATCGATTGTTGCTCGGGCTTCCGGTGTCAATTGATCTAAAATCAGGTTGTTGGCTCCAATATTTCGCCAAAGCCAGCCGATGCCTTCACTTAGAGGCGCATCCTTTGCAAATTCGCTAGCTTGACCGCCAGCGTCACCCATTTGCACCCAAATGGGTATATCGCCATACTGCCCAGTTAGCTGAGATGATATAGCCAAAACACTATCATTAGCAACTTCACCATATGAGGTTTCTGTTTGATGGTTCCAATATTCGTTCCCAATTTCAAACGCGTGAATTAC
Source organism: Sulfitobacter donghicola DSW-25 = KCTC 12864 = JCM 14565 (assembly GCF_000622405.1). Taxonomy (NCBI): domain Bacteria; kingdom Pseudomonadati; phylum Pseudomonadota; class Alphaproteobacteria; order Rhodobacterales; family Roseobacteraceae; genus Sulfitobacter; species Sulfitobacter donghicola. The sequence goes on along the minus strand of NZ_JASF01000005.1, from coordinate 3,011,091 downwards.
ATCAGAAAATTGCCCCAAAACCAAACTTGTGAATTCTGTTAATATATCAGCACCGTGATAACCTTCATGCGTCGGCGTTACTAGAACTACAGATTGGCCACTTGCACGGGCTGCCATTAAAAAATTTATAAGGTGATCCGGCAAGGCTCCATTGATCACCATTCCATCTTTATACATAAGATCTGGCTCGCCGGCTGGATACCTCGCCACCTCTATATCCAGCTCTTGGTGTGCAAGGCTATTTTGCTCGGTCGGAATACCATCATCTGTGTTTTTTCCAGCAATAACGTTACCACCAAAATGGCCCGAAGTAACATTCTGACCGGACTCGATAGCTTGCAGTAGCTCTACTTCGATCACCTCGATCTCCTAACATCGTCACGTTGAGAGATAATTGCCGGTCGCTATAGTTGGCTGAGCGGCGACATATTGTCGGGAATGTGGACTTCTCCCCCGTTTTGACCGAAGTTCGATTCTAATTTTCCTTGTAAGGGGGGGATTACCTTATGACCTGCTCCCGCCCCACACGGTCACCTGAGAGCGATGTGTCGACCACGGCAGCCAAACATTCGCGACTGAAGTCGTCGATCACGTTCAGAATGCCGAAGCGACGACCGCAAAACAGGCTGTCGGGTGCAAAGTCGAGCGACCACCGTTGGTTTGGCCCCTGCGGGATCGCCATCGGCGCTCGGGTGCCCACAGCGCGCTTGCGACCGCCTCGTTTGCGGACAGTTAGTCCTTCTTCGCGGTAGATCCGATACAGCTTCTTCCAGTTCACCGCCCAGCCTTCACGTTTGAGCAGGATGTGCAGTCGCCGGTATCCAAAACGACGCCGTTCAGATGACAGCTCCTTCAATCGGTCTCGCAGGTCAATATCCGATGAGCGCTACGACGCCCGCCGATAAACACGCGGATCGCCCCCAGCCAAGGCGCAGGCCCGCTTTTGATTGTATTGCTTCTCCGTCATGGCCCAGGTCACTGCCCTTTTGCGTGAACCGGGCCTCAAAAGTTTTTTTCCCAACATCTCCTTGAGCGTCGACACATCCATCATTTGCTCAGCCAGCAGCTTCTTCAGTTTGGCATCCACAACCTCCAGCGCCTTCAGTCGCTTGGCCTCCGATACTTCCATACCGCCATATTTGGACCGCCATTTATAAAACGTCGCATCGCTCACGTCATGCTTGCGGCACAGCTCCTTCGCGCCAAGCCCTGCCTGATGCTCCTTCAGTATCCCGATTATCTGTTCTTCGCTGAAACGCCTTGGTACGGGTCACGCCAGATGGCCCGCTTTATGAAGCGCAACAACCATAGATGCGGTCGACATCGTGTGCGTCGCCTGATTCGTCTCATAAGGCTGGTGCCGATCTACCAAGAGCCCAACACGAGCAAAAAGCACCCGCTGGACCTGTCACGCTTTAGTGCCGCTCCAAGTGCTCGTTTAAGCCACCTTTCGTTCGAATGCGACGGGGCTTTTCCAGCCCAGTGCTGAGTGGCGGCGGCGTGGATTGTAGAAGCCATTGATGTATTCGAAGATTGCGACCCCGGCCTTTCGTCGTGTCTCCCAAGGATGCCGCCAGATCAGTTCTGCTTTGATCGTCTTGAAGAAGGTCTCGATGGCGGCATTATCATAGCAATTGCCCTTCCCAGACATCGACACCTTGAACCCGTGCTGGCGCAGGATCTTCTGATAGTCGTGTGAACAATATTGGCTTCCGCGATCCGAGTGATGGACACAGCCTTTGGGCGGTTGCCGGAACGCGATGGCCATGTTCAACGCCCGGATCGCCAGATCACGTTTCATCCGATTGCTCACGGCCCAGCCGATCACACGCCTTGAGTGCAGATCCAGGATCACTGCCAGATAAAGCCAACCCTCGCGTGTCCAAATATAACTAATGTCGCCAGCCCATTTCTGGTTTGGTGCATCTGCCATGAAGTCACGATCTAACAGATTGGGCGCGATGTTGAACTTGTGCTCGCTATCCGTTGTCACCTTGTGTTTGCGGGTTCTGACCACTGATATGCGGTTCTGCCGCATCAAACGACCAACACGACGATGGCCAACATCCAAGCCGATCTCTTTCAGCTCTTCCGTCATGCGTGGTCGACCATAGCTGCCCAAACTGAGGCGGGATTGTTCTTTGATATGGGCCAACGTGATCAAATCAGACCGCTGTCTGCGGCTGGCTGGACGGCTGCGGAACGCACGCAAACCACGTGAGCTGACGCCAACAACCTCGCACAACCGATTGGCTGGAAAGCTGGACCTGTGTTCTTCGACAAACCTAAATCTCATTGCTTTAGGCCCACAAAGAACTGGGTGGCCTTTTTTAGAATTTCCCTCTCCTCCTTGAGGAGTTTGATCTCGCGTCGAAGTCGGTCATTCTCTTTGGCGAGATCTAAATCTTCTTTCGACACCACATCAGTGTCTCGATGCGCGGTGATCCATTTGTTCAGCGTCGACATGCCGACACCCACCCTTTCGAGACATTGCTGCGCAATACCCTGTCGGGCAATGGATCATCAGCCACCTGCTTGCGCGTAAGCCCACTTGTCAGCTCGATACGCACCGCATCAGCGCGGAATTCGTCCGTCCGTTTCAGTCCCCTCTCGGGATCATGCTTCGCATAACCCTGCCGGGCGGGGCATAGTCAGTCTCCTTTGTTGATGGCGTGGATGCCCCCGACCAACCGGCATCGTAGTGTGCCAATGTGGTGTTTCAGAAAGCATCAACAAAGGGAGAGTATCCATGTCAGAAGTCGCCATAATCGGCATAGACCTTGCAAAGCGTGTGTTTCAACTTCACGGGGCTTGCGCCAATGGAACAGTTGTTTTTCGTAAAAAACTGACACGTATTCAGCGTCTTGCGTTTATGAGCCAACAATCCGCCTGCATCGTTGCGATGGAGGCGTGTGCGACTGCGCATAGCTGGGGCCGCCAGTTCGAGAAGCTTGGACATACCGTGCGATTGATTGCACCAAACTATGTGAAGCCTTTCGTCAAACGGCAAAAAAACGATGTTGCGGACGCCGAAGCCATCGTTGAAGCGGCATCACGACCGACCATGCGGTTTGTAGAACTCAAGTCCGAAGCCCAGCAGGCACGTGCCATGCTGTTTCGCACACGACAAATGTTTGTCGGTCAGCGCACCCAAACAATCAACGCATTGCGTGGCCATCTAGCTGAGCACGGCGTTGTTGCACCACAAGGCGCTATTCAGGTTAAACGTTTGGCCGATGCGGTAACGGATGAGACCGTTGGCTTGCCGGCAGGCGTTCGAGAACTCGCCAAAGTATATATCGTCCAGATTGAAGACCTCAGTGCTCAGATTGCAGCATTGGATCGACAGATGAAGGGTGCCGCCAAAGAAGCTGAAGCGGCACGTCGTGCCCAGACCATGCCGGGCGTGGGGCCAATCACGGCTTTGGCCATAGAAACCTTTGCGCCTGACCTGAACTGCTTTCGCCGAGGTCGGGATTTTGCCGCATGGCTGGGTTTGGTTCCCAAGCAGACCTCGACGGGCGGCAGGCCTCGCCTTGGTAAGACATCAAAAATGGGCCAGCGTGACATTCGACGGCTGCTGATATCTGGAGCAATGGCTGTTCTGCAGGCCGTTGAGCGCTTCGGAAAGCCACATAACGGTTGGTTAATCTCCATGTTGGAACGCAAACCCCGTATGCTGGTCGCCGTTGCATTAGCGAATAAAATGGCTCGCGGCCTGTGGGCCATGGTGACGAAACAAGAGGACTACCAAAACCCGGCGATGATGGCGTGAACGCAATGCGGCAGAAATCAAAATCCGGGACTTGAGCGTGTGAGGAGATCGATGAACAGTAAGGGAAAATGATCGGAAAGATCCGAACCAGACAAAACAGTTTTACTGCAGGAGCCAATGAGCTCGATTTGTTGATCTGTCTTTGGTTCGCGCATCGCCATACCGGCCCACGGCTGTATTATTCGCCGCAACATGAGGCCTGATACATGACCGCATCCGATCACACGCTTAAACCGTTCAGAAATCTCTTGCACCAATGGGGGCATCCATACATGCTGTAAATGCTATCAAAGGAGCGGCATCAAACCGCGACAGGTCCACGCAGCACAAGATATGGCCATGTCTTTTGAAAGATGTCGTGATCGACCATCCAAACCAGGTCTGGTGTGCGGATATTACCTACATCCCGATGTGTCGGGGCTTTCTGTATCTTGTGGCGATCATGGGCTGGTTCAGCCGCAAAGTGCTGGCTTGGCGGCTGTCCAGCAGCATGGACGCGGACTTCAGCGTTGAAGCTCTAAAAGAGGTGCTGGCCGAACACGGTACGCCGGAGATCAAGATCAGCATGGATGGGAAAGGGCGCTGGATCGACAACAGGATGATCGAACGCCTGTGGCGCTCTTTGAAGTATGAATGCGTGTACCTCCATGCCTTCGAGCGCGGCTCGGAGGCCAAGGCTGTTATCGGAAAATGGCTGACTTACAACAACGCCGAACGCCCGCACTCGACCCACGGCATCTTGCCCCCCAACGAGGCCTATGCGAGCCAAACAGAACCAGTAAGATTAGCGGCCTGACATGAAACCCTGATCCACCTTAACAAGGTCGTAAACTGGTTGGAAAACCAGGACCAACTCTCACCCGACACAGCATACTTCACCCAAGCGGACATGCGAAAAGCGGCATGAACACAAACCAGATGCACCTTACCCAAGCCGCAAGCCTGTCCCAAAAAGCAGGACCACTTCAAAAAATAGATGACGTTAATGGTCTGTTAATCGCATTATTCCAAGTTGTAGGTTGGGAATCGAAAGGAAATTGAGAATGAAAAAAAACGAATGGGTGATAGACGTATTGCGGGACATGATTGAATTCTCCGAGCGCAATAAACTCTTCAAAACGACAGAAGCTCTCTTGGATGCTGAATTTGCCGCGTACTCTGAGTTGATGGCAAGTTCAACGTCAAAACAAAATTGCCCCGTTTTCAATGTGGTCAGCTAATCTCCCAGAATATGGAAGTATTTCGAAGTCGATCGAAAGTAGTATGCCGGTTTTTGAGCTACGCGGCGAACATGGGATGAGCAGCGCGAGCTTTTATTAGTGGCATGCAAGAAGGTTTGGTGACATGGAAGCGTTGATGGTTTTGCAAGTGAAAGCGATGGAAGCGGAAAACCGTTGTCAAAATCCCATCTATGTGGGTATGAGCATGAAGTACGACGTACTGAAGAGGCCCATAGAATAAATATTGAAGCCGTCTCAGAAACGCGAGGCGACTGCAAGCTTAGTGAAGACAAAACAGGGCAGCGTCGCGTAAGCGTGCCGTACTTTTGAAATCAGCGAGACGTGCTACCGTTACTAGCGTAGGTTCGACGATGAGAATTCAGAGATAGTGGAACGGTTGGTGGGCCAGATGGCCAATTACAAGGAATCGGGCTTAGGTTTTTGTGCATTTTGTATCTACGCGATGTAAAAGGCTATGAATGGTACGATGGGCGCGTGTACTGAAGCTACTGCGAGTTGGAGCTGAACCTTCGTCTCTAGAAATTTAAGCGGTTGAAACGGCCCAAGCTAGAGGCGCTAGCAGCGTAGGAAGTCCCTAACCATACATGGTCGATGAACCTCATGCAGGTTTAGCTCGCGGGTCGGCGACTTCAATCGAGATGGCTTAGGTATCGAAGTGGACTTCTCATTGCCATAATCGTAGAACCCATAACTGCTACACAAGTCGCTACGCGGGGCGAAAGTCTTATCTTGTAGTATATTGTTGTTAAATATAGATTTTACCTCCTTCTTGAAATCCTGCGAAAGGACTGTCTCTCCGCCACTTTTCCACTGAAATGCTTGAAAGCTCATCTGGAATGGAAAAAGGCCGCGCCAGATGACGCAGCCTTTCCCTAAATCATACGTTCAAAACCGATTTCGGATGAACTAAGCCTTTGAATTACAGGCCCTTGTCCATCAACGCTTTGATGTCGCTTTCGGATGTGCCCGCAACGATGCGGCCCAGCTCTTTGTCACCGCGTAGAACCAACAGGGTCGAACGGCGCGGGATTTGGCGGGAAGTCGATACTTCGTGCGTGCCGTAATCGTCCCAGTCAACTTTTACAAAGGTCATCGCCGCATCGTATTTACCGCTTGCCGCGCGAAGGCCGTCAATAACACGGGCCTGACGTTTGCAGGTGCCACACCATGTTGCCGAGTAGTCGACAAACACTGTCTTGCCCTCGTCCAATGCCGCCTGAATAACACCAGGTTTGTAGGTTATAAATCCGGCAGCAGATGCAGCGGCAGGAAGGATACCCATAGCAGCGGCTGTAGCAACAAAAGTGCGTCGGTTCATCGTCATCTTAGTTCTCCTGAGTTATAGGGCGACAGAAAGATCCTGAAGCCAGATTGGCATGACATCTAGCGCCCATGCCTCGATATAGTGGTTGAGTTTAAAGTAGAGCATCAATCCGACCGCTAGGAATGTGACACCCAAGATCGGTTTGGATCGTGCCGCAAGGCCGCGCAGCATCTGCGCTTTTTTCCGGATTGCTTCGCGCGCCCCCAGACCCAACACGATGATCAGGGTTGAAACGCCAAGGGCAAAGAAGGCCATGATAAAGGTGGTATAGCCAAGGTTGCTGCCTTGGGATGCCAGCGCGATTGCACCGCCCAAGGTTGGGCCGATACAGGGCGACCAAACAGCGCCCAAAAGGATACCGCCCATAAACTGGCCCTTAAGCCCGCCATCATCAACGCGCCCAATCGAGCTGTCGGCGCGCGCGGCCATCCCTGCTGTTGCGGCCTCGAACCGATGCGCCAATTTGGGCACCAATAAAACGATGCCAAACACGATCATAAAGGCCGCGCCTATCTGGGCGAGTTTTTCTTGTGTCAAGCCGATGCTGGCCCCGAAGGCCGTCACTAAAACGCCAAAGACGACGAACGACAGGCTCATCCCCGCAGCAAGGGCTATAGGTCCATACCGGTTCGCGTTTAGCGCGCTCACCAATACAATGGGCAATACCGGCAATACGCAGGGATTGATAAGGGTCAGCAGACCCGCGAGATATGCAAAAACAAATTCCATTCCTGAGATGTGAACGATCGAATGGAATGAGGCAAGTCATTCTGGTTCAACTATAGATCACAAGAACGTCATGGCCTAAAAACAAGGATTTCTTATGCGTCATCCATAGGCACATCTGCCTTAAATCCCCGCGCCACAACAAATTTCTCTGAACTATCTGCGCGGCTTGAAGGGGGTTTAAAGTTGGCCACTTTACGGAATCGTTGCTTTAGCAGCTTTTGCAATTCACCTTCGGCACCACCTGCGAGGGTCTTGGCAATAAACGTGCCGCCCTCTTCTAAAACATCAAAGGCGAAATAGGCTGCGGCCTCACACAGGGCGATGATGCGCAGGTGGTCGGTTTGCTTGTGCCCAGACGACGCGGCCGCCATATCTGACATGACTACATCTGCCTTGCCGCCCAGCCATTCCTTTACTTTCAAATCCGCATCATCTTCCATAAAATCCAGCTGGTGGATTTCACAGCCTGCAATTGGCTCCATTTCCTGCAGATCAACCGCAAGGATCGTTCCCACGGCCTTGCCGCCTTTTTCGCCCAAAATATTCGAGCGCTTGACCGCAACCTGACACCAACCACCCGGCGCCGCGCCGAGGTCCACAATCCGCGCGCCGGGCAACAAAAAGCGGAACTTGTCGTCCAGCTCCATAATCTTGAACGCCGCGCGCCCGCGATAGCCTTCGGCCTTGGCGCGTTTCACGTAGGGGTCGTTCAACTGGCGCTGCAACCAACGGGTCGAGCTAAGCTTGCGACCGCGTGCGGATTTCACCTTTACCTTTAGGTCGCGCTGACCGCGGCCCGAGGTGTTTTTACCTGTTGGCGTCTTGCCCATTAGAACATTCCTTCTCCGAGCACGCCATCCGCGCTCATTTGTGCGTATAGCAGACCTTCGCGCAAACCGCGATCCGCAACACTTAGCCGATCTGTTGGCCAGCACCGCATGAGGGCCTGCAAAATCGCAGCGCCCGACATGATGAGTGCAGCGCGGTCATGGCCAATACAGGGGTCAACCCGCCGCCCCTCTGGCCCCAAAGCCAGATAGTGATGGATCACAGTGTCGATTTGCTGGCTGGTCATATGCAGCCCGTCTACCTTTGTTCGATCATACCGGCGCAGGCCCAAATGACTTGCCGCGACAGTTGTTACAGTGCCTGACGTCCCAACAATCTGGAACCTCTCCTGAGGTTGTGCGGATTGGTAGGGCGTAAAATCGGTGAGGTTTTCCTCAAAGAACCAGCTCATCAGGGCAAAACGGGCGGCATCGTCTTCTACATCGGAAAACTGGTCGCGCAGGGTCGCCACACCGAGCGGCACACTGATCCAGTCAACCACCCGCGCGGCAGGCACATCAGATTGCGCCTGATCAAACCCGTTATGCAGCCGCATGATGGATTGCGCGCGATCCTTTTTGGGAACTTGGCTGATGTCGATCCAGACCAGCTCGGTCGAGCCGCCGCCAATATCTACAACCAAAAGGTTTTCCGTTTTCTGGCTGACCAAAGGCGCACAAGAGATCACGGCAAGCTGCGCCTCTTGTTCTGGCGCGATGATATCCAGCTTTAGCCCCGTTTCACGGGTCACGCGGCGCATGAACTCATCACCGTTCAACGCACGGCGGCAGGCTTCGGTCGCGACAAGGCGCATGCGTTTCACTTTGTTACGGCGCAGTTTCTGCTGGCAAATGCGCAGCGCCTGTATGGTGCGCGCCATTGATCCGCGCGATAAACGCCCGGTCTTCTCTAACCCCGCGCCTAGCTGCACGGACTTTGAGAAACTATCCACCACATGAAACCCCCCGCCTTTCGGCTGGGCGATCAACATGCGACAGCTATTTGTGCCCAGATCAAGGGCCGCATATAGGTCGTTCGATCTGGACGAAACTGGCGCGGGGCTCAGAGCCGTCTTTTGTTTACGTTCGAGCGCGCCCGCACCTTTGGAGCGCTTTGGCGCCATGGTTTGCGCCTTTCATTACGAGTTGCCCTGACAATACGTCCTGTCCCTGCACTTCGCAAGGACCCGCGAACGATCTGCCCTGCCCTTTTTTAGTTAAGCTCAAGATGTTCATGCCGATTATGATCTTTCCCAACTGGTGCGGTCCGGGCGTCGATCGTGTAGGCAAAGGTCGCGGAAGGTGCTGATTTTGTCGTCATTGTCATTCGGGCTGTGACAGGCATCCGATAAAGAGGACAGAGCACCATATACCACAGGAGGAATCGCGAATGGCCGAAGTTGTGATCGTATATTGGCGGGATATTCCTGCGCAGGTTATCGTTGGCAAAGGCCGTCGTGGCCAAAAACGCATTTTGCCAGAACGGTTTGAACAAGCCATTGATCGCGCCGCGATGAAGGTGGGTGCAGAAGATACAGATGCTTATCTGGCAGAGTGGCGCAAAGCGGCCCCCGTCACCGTTGAGGGTGACGACGCAGCCGCCGCGGATGCCGAAGCCGCCCGTATCGACGCAGAATATGATCGCGAACGCCTAAAAGCCCTGATTGCGAACGACGGTTGGGCCTAGGCCCCCTACCTCAAACACCCACAAAGGAGGCGCTAAATGTCCTTGTTGAATTTCCGCAAAAAAGAAGACACCCCAACAGAGGTGAACCCACAGATCGAGAGCTTCCTTCAGGATTTCTCGATTGAGGTCATGCCACGCACCGCTGAAAAAGTTGACGATTTCCGCGCGCTTTTGCCGCAAGGTACCCGCGTCTATATCGCCCACATCGAAGGCACGCCAATCGAAGACATGGTCGCAACGGCAAAACGTCTGGCCGCTGACGGCTTTCAGGTGATGCCGCATTTTCCTGCGCGTATCATCAAAGACAGCGCAACCTTGGGCGACTGGATTGCGCGCTATCAGGGTGAAGCGGATGTGAAACAGGCGCTCTTGCTTGCGGGTGGTGTGGCAACCCCGCATGGCGATTTCCAAGACAGCATGCAACTGATGGAAACGGGCCTGTTTGATCAGGCGGGCTTTACCAACCTGCACGTTGCAGGACACCCCGAAGGCAACCGCGACATCGACGCGACAGGGACTGCAAATGTGGATGCCGCGCTGCGTTGGAAAAACGATTTCCAAACCCGCACAGACGCCAAAATGGCCATCGCCACGCAATTCGCCTTTGAGGCCAAGCCGATCATAGAATGGGCCGACAGCCTTGTTGAGGCTGGCATCACCCTTCCCGTTCACATCGGGATCGCAGGCCCTGCCAAATTGCAGACGCTGATCAAATTCGCCATCGCTTGTGGTGTCGGCCCTTCGCTGAAGGTTCTCCAAAAGCGCGCGATGGATGTGACCAAACTGTTGCTCCCCTATGAGCCAACGGATGTCGTTGCCGAGCTGGCCGCACATAAGGCCGCCAACCCAGACTTTAACATCTCGCACCTGCACTTCTTCCCGCTGGGTGGGATCAAAACCAATGCCACATGGGCACAAAACAACGGCGGAAAATCCGCTATTCCAGCCAACGCCTCCTGAAGGACTGACCAAAAATGACAAGAACCATCGTCGAATCCAAAACAAAAACCGCCATCATCGGCTTTGATCAGCCCTTTAGCGTGATTGGCGAGCGGATCAACCCAACGGGCCGCAAAATTCTGGCCGAAGAGCTGGAGCGCGGAGACTTCTCCCGCGTTGAGGCGGATGCTGTTGCGCAGGTTGCTGCAGGGGCGACCATCCTTGATGTGAACTCGGGCGCTGTTTTCTCGAACAAAATGGCCGAAGACCCACGCTATGCGGATAACAACTTTGTTGAACCGATGCTGATGCCCGAGATGATCAAACGCGTTCAGGCGGTTACCGATTGCCCGATCTGCATCGACAGCTCGGTTCCTGGTGCGCTGGAAAACGGTTTGGAAGCCTGCGAAGGCCGCCCGCTGCTGAACTCGGTCACAGGCGAAGAAGAGCGCCTCGAGCTGGTGCTGCCGCTGGTCAAGAAATACAACGTGCCTGTTGTCGCGATTTCCAACGACGACACAGGTATTTCCGAAGACCCTGACGTGCGGTTTGATGTTGCTAAAAAGATCGTAGAGCGCGCGGCCGATTTCGGCATTCCCGCCCATGACATCGTGGTTGACCCGCTGGTGATGCCAATCGGTGCTATGGCAACCGCTGGCCATCAGGTTTTCACCTTGGTGCGTCGCCTGCGCGACGAGCTGGGCGTGAACACAACCTGTGGCGCGTCCAACATCAGCTTTGGCCTGCCAAATCGCCACGGCATCAACAATGCCTTCCTGCCTATGGCAATGGGTGCTGGCATGACCTCGGCGATTATGAACCCTGTCGCGCTGCCCGTGAACGCCAAAAAGATCGCCGAGAAAAAGGCCGAGCTGGCCGCGCTTGGCGTTGTTCTGCCCGAAGGGATGGACGACGAAGCCTTTGTTCAGCTCTTTGGCATGGGCTCAACCCTGCCCCGCGCAGGCAAAGAGATGGAAGCCATCCGCGCTGCCAACTTCCTGTTTGATCGTGACCCACATGGTGGTGACTGGATCAAATTCAACAAGGTTGCACCAAAAGCGGGCCAAGAAGGCCGTGGCCGCGCAGGCCGTACTGGTGGCCGTCGTCGGGGTTAAACCCTGCCCATCAAAAACACGAAAAAGGCCGCGAACTCTCGCGGCCTTTTTTGTTTTAGCACGTCTATTTTGAACAGTTTTTCAGCGAACCGCGTTTAGTTCCCCATCTTTTCATCAACCAAGGCCTCTTCGGCGATCATCGCCTCTAGCTGGCGGCGAAACCGCAGCTGCCCTGCATCAATTCCCAAATCAATATGGGGCGAGGTTTTCTCTGTCATGCCGATTTGCACCGCATCCAGAACCGCGCGATCCTCTTCAAAGGCCTGACGCACATCTTCGCTCATCATCTTTGACAGCTCTTCGTCATCGGGACGGATATTTCTAAGCTGGAACCAATAATAACGCGTTTCACTTTCGGTGGTGGGAGTCATGAAATTATAGCTATCCATGATGAATGTATCATCATGCAGCGGCCCCTCTGGCCCACCAGTGCCCGCAGGCGTAAACACCGCGCGGATCAAGGCATGGCTGGGATAGCGGACCTCATAATGCTGAAGGCGGTCGCAATTCCCCTCGAATGCGACGACCTTTTTGTAAAACGGAGCGGGCTCGTGATCCATCATCCAGCGGTGAACGATGATGCCTTCGTCAGTTTTTGTCACCCGCAACGGTGCATCTTTTGTCTGAACCGAGCCAAACGAGCTTTGGTGCACCCATGCTACATGCGTTGGATCAAGCAGGTTATCGCACATAAGAAGGTAGTTACATTTTAACTCCATCGCAGCGCCACGGTTAATCCCCCAAGAAGGGTCATCAAAATTCGGAATATCAATGATGTCTTCGACATCGGCGATGGCAGCATTCCCCATCCAGATCCAAACAAGCCCATATTTTTCATGAACGGGATAGGGGCGCACGCGCGCAGCCGAAGGTATCCGCCCCCCTCCCGGCGCCCAGACACATTGCCCCGCGCAATCAAAGGTCAGCCCGTGATAACCACATTCAACATTGTCATCCTTGATCCGCCCCTTGGACAGCGGCAGCTTGCGATGCGGGCAGGCATCCTCCATTGCGATAACTTCCCCGTCGGAACGGCGAAACATGCAAATCTTTTCGCCCAGCACCTTAACCTGCTGTAAATCATTTACGATTTCACTGCTCCAGGCAGCGACATACCAAGCGTTTTTCAAGAACATGCGGTTTCCATTCTGACAGTCGGTTTTCCAAAGGACCTATAGGAGCAAGACTAGTTTGAAAACGAGAAAGCGAAAGCCAAACACCAAAACGGGGCTTGGCTTGTGTTGCGCAAAACGCCCCAATACAACCTTAAGCATATACGTCATCACAATTTCGGTATAAGTTGTGATTTGAATAAGTTGGAGTTTTACCCTGCCCCGAAAAATATATAACCACATTCGTTGGTTTGCTTTAGTTTTGACGCTGCTATTTTTCGGTCTATTTTTGGCCGCCGCTTCCCCTACCGCCGCCCAATCCGAGCGGCCTACATTAACCGTTGGGTGGATTTTATCCCCGCCACTTTGGTATCGGGGAGAGGACGGTGAAAAAACAGGATATTTCATCGATTTAGCCCGCCTAATCGCCGATGAATTAGATCACGATCTGGTTATTAAAGACTACAGAACCGCGCAAGAGATCATCTTTGCTCAAAATAAAGGCGAAACCGACCTTGTTGCAGGTGGAACGGCCCTCACTTTGTTCGAGGCGGAAAACCTGTTTTCCCTCCCCGTTGGCCAAGCCCAAAGTCGCATTTATACACATGCGTCTCGTGCGAATGATTTCGATCGGAACACTGTTTCTGGTAAGGTAATCGCATCCGTTACCAGAGGCTGGGCCCCCGAGGTAGAACAGCTTTGGGAGCGTAATCACGAGGTGACCCCGCCGAACACGGCCGATGCGTTAATGGGTCTGATGTCTGGTGATTTTGAAGCGATCGTCTATCCAGAAGAAACGGTCGTTTACTGGTCACATCGGTCCCATTTAGACCATTTGATCGTGCCCGTTGGTGCCCCCTTTAACGTGCGCGACCGTGTTGTCGTTCTCAACAAAAGCAAGGCAGATCTTCTTGCCCCGATCAACGCTATTATAAATCGGTTGGAGAACGACGGGACCCTAGCGGCGCTGCGAAAGAAACACTGGATCGATGTGTACGAACCAGAGCCGGAAACGCTCACCGTCGCTTTTCCCGACATCGCAGCCTCTGATCGGGGCGCGGCGGGTTTTGCCCCGACCTATATGCTTGATAAAAATGGCAACCCCAGCGGATATGCCATTGAATTTTTTAAGGATATTGCAAATCGGGCCGGTTTAAAGTTCGAGATTAAAGAGGTTTCATCCACCTTAATGTTGCAAGGGCCAACGGCTGCCGGTGTCGATATCATCCCGACCTTGGGTATTTCAGAAAAACGCCGCCAAATCATGGATCAGACCCTGCCGGCCGGAAGTCTGAGCATCTCAGCGACGATCCGGCGCGCAGATATCGGCAAATTCGCCACCTCTTCGGATTTATCCGGCCACCCTGTTGGGGCGCTACGCGGTGGGTTTGCCTATATGAAGGCTCTACGTGATCCCGCATTTAGCGTCCTACCATATGATAGCCCTGATCAACTTCTTAGTGCTTTGATGGCTGGGAAAATCGATGCTGCCCTGATGCTTAAGTCACATTTGCCAACCTTGGCAAAAGACAGAGGGGTGTTGGCAAATATTCATGAGATAGAGACCCCATTCATCATTTCCAGCCGCGCTATTTCGCTTCGTTTCGGCCTTGGTCAAGTGCGCGAAAGGATCAATGCCGAACTGCCGCTCTACCTTCTTTCCGAAGAGTTTACCGAGCTTCGCGAAGAATATTATGGCACGCCAAAATTCTGGACCGAGAGAAGGCAACAGGCGCTATCCGTAGGGATCATCATCCTTATGGTGTTAGTGCTGAGCCTGCTACTGGCCTTTTTCGCAAGCGAACGCGCAAGGCGGCGAGAAAAAAGCGCCCTCATATTAGCAGAAGAATCCGGCAAAAAAGCAAATGATCTAAGCGGCCGCCTACAGGCTGTTATGGATGCGTCTAGAAATGGTGTTGTGGCTTTGTCCCGCGATGGCAACGTCGCAATGACAAACCCGCGTGCCCGCGATCTGCTGGGCATTGAGGAACCCAATACCTCCCCTTTGGAGATGAGCAATCACTATTTTTCCGAAACAGAAGAGACAACACCGCTTGAGGGCAGAAAGGCTCCGTTTTCTCGGGCGATGTTTAACGGGAATATGGATGGCGAACTGTTTCAATTGCATCAGCCGAACGTAAAGAAAGCCAAATACGTTCGCCTCTCCAGCTCGTCACTTCCTTTGGATGCCTCTAGTGAAATCGGCACCGTGGTCATTTTGGATGACGTTTCCGAGTATGAGCGACAACGTAAAGAAACCGAAAGATCCGGCAGGATGAGCGCAGTCGGCCAACTGACCGGTGGCGTTGCCCATGACTTTAACAACCTTTTGGCGATTATCATGGGGAACTTGGAACTCATAAAAGAGGCTGGGCTAACCGAGATACAAGAAGGCATGGCGGATGCCGGTCTGGCCGCGACACGACGCGGTGCTGACCTAACCAAAAGCTTGTTGGCCTTTTCCCGTCAATCAAGGCTAGAGGTTGAGGTTCTTGATCCGAACTCGGTCGTTCTTGAGGCGCAAAACTGGATGAGACGGGCCCTGCCCGAGTCCATCAACGTAGAAACCTCTTTGTTGGCTGGGGTTTGGCCCGTACAGCTTGATCGCTCTTCTCTGGAAAGCGCCTTGCTGAATTTGATCGTCAACGCCCGTGACGCCATGAACGGCAATGGGAACCTAACCATCGAAACGGCGAACGTTCGAATTGACCGAGCCTATGTAGATTCACGTAACGAGGAACTTGGCCCTGGTCGCTATGTCATGCTTGCCGTGAGCGACACAGGCACAGGCATTCACCCAAAAGACCTAGATCATCTTTTTGAACCGTTCTTTACAACCAAAGGCCCCGGTGAGGGATCTGGTGTGGGATTGTCGATGGTTCTGGGCTTTGTGAAGCAATCAGGTGGTACGGTTCAAGTTTATTCCGAGCTAGGGGTCGGGACCACGTTCAAACTGTACTTCCCTTCTTGTGACACCCAATCCCAACCCATTGGAAAGAAACCAGCCGAGGCAGCGCATGGGGTTTCTGGTGATGTCAGGATTCTCCTCGCGGAAGATGACGATGCCATCCGAACTGTTCTGGAAACAGTCCTAAAAGGCGCTGGTTATTTCGTTGTATCAGCTCCGTCTGGCGATGCCGCGCTAGAGCTTTTTCATTCCGAACCGCCATTCGACATCTTGGTCACAGACATCGTGATGCCCGGAAAAATACAAGGGACCGGACTGGCCAAAGCAATTCGCCCGTTGCAGCCTGGCATCCCCATAATTTTCATGTCTGGATACGCCACCGAAGCAACAGTGCACGGCAACGGCCTGATGCCAGAAGATATCAGATTAATGAAGCCGGTCCCCAAACAGGAATTGCTCAGCGCGATCTCCAAGCTTTTGGAGACCAAAGCGAACAAACCCCAATAACCCCACACGGCATTAGGCATTTGGCCATTCCAATTCACCTCGCCGCACCGCAAACGTCGGTTATTAAATACTATAATGCTTTGAAAGATGATGGCGGACAGACAGGGATTCGAACCCTGGAGACGGTCTCCCGCCTACACACTTTCCAGGCGTGCGCCTTCGACCACTCGGCCACCTGTCCGTTGGGGCGTCTTTAGCAAGGGATGGCTTTGGGATGCAAGCACGAAATTGGCGAATTGCGCACCAAATGTTCAACTGTCCAAATGAAGGTAAATCCGACGGTTCATTCTGCCCTTCTTTTCGATCTTTCCAATGCGCAACGCGCCGATCTCTCCGGTGCGCGCAACATGGGTGCCGCCGCAGGGTTGCAGGTCGATCCAATCGTTTTCGCCACCGATACGCACAAGGCGGATATCGCCAGCGCCGCGAGGGGGCTTTACGGCCATGGTCTTCACCAGCGACGGGGCGGCGTCCAGCTCTTCTTCTGTGATCCAGCCATCACTCACCTGTGCGTCGCTTTCGACAAACTGGTTTAGCGCCTCTTCCAGCTCATTCCGGTCATCAAGCCCGTCTGGCATATTGAAATCAAGCCGCCCATGGGTCGCCGAGATCGCGCCGCCAGTAACGGCAAAAGGGACGGCAACCGACAACAAATGGAGCGCCGTATGAATGCGCATATGTTTGTGACGTCGATCCCAATCCAGATGTTGTACCACATGTGCCCCCAAGGGCGGCAGTGCCATCGGCTCGGACGGGACCAAAACGATCTGGTTTGCATCACCATTCACCGCCGTTGCGATGGATAGCCTGTGGGAATCCCATTCGATCCAGCCGCTATCGCCGGGTTGGCCGCCGCCTGTTGGATAGAAGACAGTCGCATCCAATATGATGCCGCCCTCGGCGGTATGTGCGGTAACCACGGCCGGTGCATCGCGCTGGTACGGGTCTTCGCGAAATAGCTTTCTGGTCATCTGTCCCCTTCCCCTTCGCTGTCGTCTGGCGTAGCGCCTTTTGCGGCATCTTGCAGCGCGGCCTCGCTGGCTTTGGTGGTATTGTTTTCTTGGTTGGTTTTCGGCTCGCCGCGCAATGCTTCGGGATTGCGCAACCAAACATCCTGCTGTGCGAACGGAATCTCGATCCCCTCTTCCATAAAGCGTTTTGCGATCTCGTGGTTCACGTCATTTTTCACCACCATGATCCAATTCACATCCCGCAGGAAAATCCGTATCTCGAAATCAAGCGAGCTGGCGCCGAAATTCAGAAATAGGACGCTAGGCGCCGGATTGGCCAAGGCCATCGGATGGGCATTCGCGATCTCTTGCAGGATTTTTTCAACCTTGCGGGTATCACTGCCATAGGCCACGCCAACCTGAACAATCAAACGGCCCAGCGTGTTACCGCGCGTATAGTTCGTAACCGTTCCGCTGACCAAATCGGCATTGGGTACGATGACATCGGTCCGGTCAAAGGTCTCGATACGGGTTGAGCGCACCGAGATGTCACGCACATACCCCATCTGCCCATTGCTCACCTCGATCCAATCGCCTTCGGAAATGGGCCGTTCGATCAATAGAATAATGCCCGACACAAAGTTTGAAACGATGTTTTGCAGGCCAAAACCGATCCCGACAGACAAAGCACCCGCAACAATCGCAAGCGAGCTGAGATCGATCCCTGCCCCTGTGATCGCCGCAAGGGCCGCTAGGAAAATACCAACATAGCCAACGCCGGAAACAACCGCGTTCTGCCCGCCTTTGTCGATGCCTGTTTTTGGCAAGACATTGGTCTTTAGCACCCCCTGCGTGAGGCGCGTGGCCAGATAGCCAACCGTAAAGATAGCGGCAAAGGTGATGAAATCCGTAGGCGAAATCCGCGAGTCGCCAACGGCAAACCCCCGCTTGAAGGCCGCCCAGATTTCAGTGAGGTCCGAAACCCGCGCGCCCCAGACCAGCGCAAGAACAGGCAGCACCATCAAAAGCAAAGCCATGCCGATAAGGATCGGCACCAAGGCTTCGCGCGCTTGGGCGCCCTGCCCTGTAATGGCCCCGTAAACATCCGCGCCAAAGCGTTGAAGCGCCAAGACAAGGCCAAGAACAATCAGCGTCAAAATCGTAGGAAACAGCAAAGCAGAGCTGGCGTTATAATAGCCAGCGGCCTGCAGCAGGGGCGCGGCAATTGCGACGACAATCGATGCCAAACCCAAGCTGCGGACAAGTCGGTTGATGGTGCTGGCCCGCGGTGAGCCTTCCTCGTCTACAGCTGTGTCATTGTTGTACTGGCGCAAAAGACGACCAATACGAAACAACCCATAAGCAATCACCAGATTAAACGGAAAGCTAACGACCGATCTGGTCAGATTATCTCCGCCATCCAGAATAATGATCTGCTGCAAAATCCCGCCAATGACCAAAAACAGTGTGATACCACCGATCAGAAACCGCGCCTCGGCCCGCTCACTTTTTTGGAGTTTGATCAGCGCAACTTCTTCTTCGCGGGCAAAAGCCTGTTCCGAAACCCAGCGAAAGCCCAGCATTACCGCGCCCCAAGTCGGGATCACAACGATCAGCTGTTCACCAAGATCACCCAAATATCCCGTTTGATGCGCAGCATATGTCAAAAGGGAAAGCCCGAAAAACGGCACCACAATACGCATCAGCGAGATGACAAATTGCCAGATGCTCAACCCACGGCTGGTCGAATTTCGCACCTGTTGGATAAAGCGTTTTGACCATCGGCGGCCCCTAAACAGCAATACCAATCCGATGATGACCGACAGCAAAATAACAGGAAGCTTACGCTGAAGGGTCTTGGCTCGTTGTTCTGCTTCATCAGGGGTGACATGAACCCAAAGACCCGAAAACGCATTTTTGAGCGCCTCAAGGCCCGTCGCCCAATGCACCGGATTAAGAGGTGAACCAACAACTTCGAACAAGGCTTCGGTCTGGCGGTCTCGCAGCTCCGCATCGATTTCCTCGATCAGCCCATCCGCGCTGGTATAGGCGCTTTCGGTCACCTGAACAGGCGCCAATAGGGTTGCCAGTTGCTCTTCTAGCTCGCTGCGCTTTTGCGCGACCTCTTCGGCCTCTGGCGCGGCGTCCTCTTCGGTTGGAGGATCCCCCAATTGCGCGATTTGTTCGCGCAGACTGGCGATCCGCGTGGCATTAACATCTTTGGCTTCATCAAACTGTTCGCGATAACTTACCAGCTCAAGCCGAAGAGCATCCAGCGTTTCACTTGTTGTATCTTCATCGTCAACCGCCGCCTCGACACGTTGCGTCAAGGCCTGCCAACGCTCCATCTCTGCGTCAGAAATGCCTTGGGCCGACAGCAAGCCGGCCCAAACCATAAATACGCAAACAAAAACACCTACACAGCGCATGCCGCGAAAGATCTGGGAGATCATACGTCCTCAAACACCGATGGAAGCTGCGCCGCCTCGCGATCAAGCCAATCTGGTACGGGCAGGTTTTTTTCTTTTAGGAATGCAGGATTGAACAGTTTGGATTGATAGCGCGTGCCATAGTCGCACAGCATCGTCACAATCGTATGCCCTGGCCCCATTTCACGGGCCATGCGAATGGCACCCGCAATATTCACCCCAGAAGACGCCCCAAGGCAAAGACCTTCGTTCTTTAGCAAATCAAACACAACAGGCAGCGCTTCGGCGTCTGGAATGTTGTAGGCAAAATCGGGTTTGAACCCTTCAAGGTTGCGGGTGATCCGAACCTGTCCGATCCCTTCCGCGATTGATCCACCCTCAGTGCTCAACTCGCCCTTGGTATAATAGTTATATAGCGCCGCACCATCCGGATCGGCGATGCCGATCTTTACGCCTTTGGGCTGCAACGCCATGCCAGTTCCCGCCAATGTGCCGCCAGAGCCAACAGCGCAGATGAACCCGTCGACCTTGCCGTCTGTTTGCTCCCAAATCTCGGGACCAGTTGTTTCAATGTGGGATTGGCGGTTGGCGGTGTTGTCGAATTGGTTCGCCCAGATCACACCTTCATTGGTGTCGCGTGCCAAAGATTTCGCAAGGCGCTCCGAATAATGGATAAAGTTGTTGGGGTTGCGATAAGGCGCCGCTGGAACCTGAATAAGCTCAGCCCCCGTAAGGCGCAGCATCATCTTTTTCTCTTCTGACTGGGTCTCTGGGATGACGATAACCGTCTTAAACCCCATAGACGCCCCGACCAAAGCAAGGCCAATGCCGGTGTTCCCCGCTGTCCCTTCAACGATTGTGCCACCGGGTTTCAGATCGCCACGGGCAATCGCATCACGGATGATAAACAGTGCCGCACGGTCTTTGACCGATTGACCAGGGTTCAAGAATTCGGCCTTACCGTAAATCTCACAACCGGTTTGCGCGCTGGCTCCGCGCAGTTTGATTAGGGGCGTATTGCCCACAGCTTGTTCCAGATCGCGCGCTACATGCATCAGAGGACCTCAATATTTGTACCCGTTTACATCTAGCGCTCCGGCTTCAAGACCTCAACCTGCTTCGGTGATGCGCCAACCAATAAGCCATCAAAGCTGTCGGCGTATTAGCCAGCGCCTGACGTTCGGCCATCGCCATGAAATCATTAAAGGAAATCAACCTTGAGCGGATGTTTTCATGTTCAGTTTCCAAACCACCAACACCGGCAATTTCATCCGGCAAATCAGTCACCCCTACAAACATGTGAAAATAACAGGTCGACTCCCCCGGTGTTGCGTAACCTTTTGCAACCGTTTCTAACGATGTCAGAGTAAGCGAGGTTTCCTCGCGGGCCTCACGAAAAGCTGCCATTTCTGGCGTTTCACCGGGATCAATGCGGCCTGCGACAGGCTCCAGTTGCCAAATCTCGGTATCGCCGCGCCCCAAGGGGCCCATGCGCATTTGTTCCACCAAAAGAACGCGATCCCGAACAGGATCATAGGGCAAAACCAAAGATGCATCTCCGGCGACAAAATACGACCGTTCCAAAACGGGCGATTTACCACCATCAAAACGTTCGTGGCGCAGGCTGACCTCATCCACGGCGAAGAAACCAGTATAAGCGCGGCGCTTTTCCAATATCTCGACCTGACCGTCAAAAACATCCTGCCCAGCGGCAGTGCGACCACCCAGAACCTTTGACCACGCTCTGGCGCGGATCTGAGGGAACATGGCCGCCACCTCATCGCGCGTGCGATGGCCGAAATGCTCCATCACCTCGGTCGCGGCAAAGCATGACATCTCACCCCAATCCGAACACCAGCCCGTGAAATCCCACTTGGCCCCTGTCGTCCAGCGATCTGGCGCGCAAACATAGACCTGCGCAACCGTTCCATCCTCTAGCGTGACATCAATCAGGTCGTAGTCAAATCCGCCTTCATAATAATCCAGACGGGCGATATCATCGTCGCTCAACCCCGAGACAACCACCCCCTCTGCGCGACCTTGCGCAGAAGCGACCAACGACGGAAACGGCCCCTCTTGAACAGCAAAGCATGTAAACTCGGGCAGAAAGCCCGCCACCAGCTGACCCTCCGAAAAGCGACGACCAAGCACGATTTCAAGCAACGGAACATGCCTTAATGTGCCGTAGAAAAACAGAGGTTTTTTCATAGATTAGCGCCAGTGTTTCGCTGCGAAATCCGCAGCTGGCCCAATGATTAACGCCCCAACCAAGGCCGTGCCAAGCACAGGAGCCGTGGCAATCATGACGCCGAATTCAGATCCGATCAGGAAAATCGCCGTGATCGCCTCCATCGGGCCGTCATATCGGTTGCGCATCGCAAGGCGGAACATCTCCCAACAGGAATGGGCGGCAAGGCACCAAAGAAACAACATGACGACACCGGTAAGGCCATTGTTGATCCCTTGCACAAATCCACGCCCCGCGCGGCGCCCCATAACAACCCACCCAACCCAAAGGCCGATAAAGGCGTTCACATAGTTGAACCAACCAAAGGCCGTGCCCTCAGGCATTAACGGGCGGACAAGATCGGAAAGTATCCACGCCAATATGGCAAGGAGTACACCAGCGACAAGACGGGCTGCTGTGGGCATGAGAGTGTTCCTTTGGTAGTCGATGCAAACCTACATCGGCTTGCGCACCGTAATCTGCGTTACATCACAGTTTCCACTACCAAATGTCGCTGCGCAAGATGTGAGGTAAAAATTCCACATCCGCCTGAAACGATCATCAAAGCCAAGCGATTGAATTTCGGTCCACTTTTCATTGAAGCGCTGGTGCCACCGCCGCAAGGTCAGATCATAGCTTTTGCCAAATTCAATGGATTTCTCAACCGAAAGACCAGCCTGCTCTATTTCGTTGCGCAAGACTGTCGGGCTTGGCAACATTCCCCCTGGGAAAATGTATTTCTGAATGAAATCCACGCCGCGTTTGTATATCTCCCATCGGCGGTCATCCACTGTGATAATCTGAAAGGTCGCGGCCTTTCCCGATTTCAGCCGTTGGCGGACCGTTTGAAAATAAACCGGCCAGTATTTTTCACCCACAGCTTCAAACATTTCGATACTGGCAATGCCATCATAGGTACCAGCCTCGTCACGGTAATCTTGCAGCTTGACCTCAACAAGACCCGAAAGCCCTGCCTTTTCAATGCGATCTACCGCATAGTTAAACTGCTCTTCGCTGATCGTGAGGCAGGTTACCTTTAATCCCCGCTCGGCAGCGGCATATTCGGCAAAGCCCCCCCAGCCACAGCCGATCTCCAGAACATGATCCCCTGCAACCACGCCCATCTGGTCCACCATTGATTTGTATTTGGCGGTCTGGGCGGATTCCATGCTTTGTTGTGGGTCATCGAAAATCGCGCTGGAATAGCTCATCGTGTCATCCAGCCAAAGCCCGTAAAAATCATTCCCCAAGTCATAGTGATAAGAGATATTTTTGCGCGCTTGGGATTTAGAGTTTTGCTGCAGCCAAAATCGAAGCTGTTCAAACATCCTGACGATCCCCATGCCAGGAAAGCCGTCATAAATCACATCGTTGTCGGCATGTACAAAATCCATAAAGGCTTGCAGGTCAGGCGTGCTCCACCATCCATCCAGATATGCATCGCTAAACCCCAGATCCCCCTCGCGGATCAGGCGCACAAACAAATCGTCATGATGCACATGAAGCTGGGCCACGGGGCCGGCGGATGTGCCTTCTACCCTGAAATGGCGCCCGTCAGACAAGATGAAATCAAGCCGCCCATAGTTCAAATTTGACGCGACATTAAACACTTTCGCAAAATATCGCGGCAGATCGCTTTGCCCTTCTGTGGATGTTAAAACCATACATACCTCCGCTTTGGGAAAACCGAATAATTTCGGTTTTCTGGCCTTTCGGGAGGGGGGGGAACATCGGGCCAACCTAGGTTCAATCCGCAAACGCAGCTTTCTCGACCAGCCGGATATGCGCAGCCCTAACGTTCCTTGGCGCGCCCTTGGCTGGTTCCTCCCATGCTACGTTATGCAGCTTCAGCCTAAGCCAAGAGCGGATTTCCACCAAGGTTTTCCTTGATCTCGCGTTAGCACCATTGCGTTACTGCGCTGCCGCGCGGCGCCAGACAATCCGAATGCTGATGGAGTTTTGAGGGATTGCCGCCCTACCCCACATTGCGCTGCGACAGCGGCTGTTGTGGAACAGGGCGTTCTTTAAGGGTTAGGCGTTAACGTCAACCACAACACGGCCTTTGACGTCCCCCTTCAGGATGTCAGCGGTCAGCTTTGGCAAATCTGACAAAGTAGCGGGAACAACCATATCTTCCAATTTGTCCATTGGAAGGTCTTTGGCCACACGCTCCCACGCGCGCAGGCGGTTTTCATAGGGCTGCATAACACTATCAATACCCAACAAATTCACACCGCGCAGCAGGAAGGGAATAACCGTTGCAGGCAGCGCCGCGCCACCAGCCAAACCAACAGCAGCAACCGAAGCGCCATATTCCATCTGGCCCAGCACGCGAGCCAGCATCGCGCCACCGACCGCATCAACACAACCGCCCCATGTCTCGCCCTCTAGCGGACGTTTTACCGTTTCGTTGATCTCCTCACGGGCCACAATCTGAGAGGCGCCAAGGGCGGTCAGATAATCCGCGGTTTCAGGCCGCCCAGTGACACCAGCAACCTTGTAACCAAGGTTCGCCAAAATCGCGACCGCAACCGAGCCAACGCCCCCCGCAGCACCCGTTACCAAAACGGGACCAGACTTGATCCCCTGATCCTCCAGCGCCATCACCGACAGCATCGAGGTAAAGCCAGCCGTGCCAACAGCCATCGCCTGACGGGTATCAAGGCCAGCAGGCAGCGGCACAAGCCAATCTGCCTTTACACGCGCCTTTTGCGCATAACCGCCCCAATGGGCCTCGCCCACGCGCCATCCTGTTAGAACAACCTTATCGCCGACCTTATAACGATCATCCGAGGAGGCCTCGACCGTGCCGGAAAAATCAATGCCAGGTACATGCGGATAGTTGCGCACCAGACCACCGCCGCCCGGGCTCATGCATAGGCCGTCTTTGTAGTTAACGGTGGTATATTCAACCGCAACCAGCACCTCACCTGCGGGAAGCTGGTCTTCGGAAATTTGCGTAATCGCAGCCGAGGTCTGGCCCTCGTCATCCTTATTTACGATCAGTGCATTGAACATTTTCTATTCTCTTTCTGAGGCCTCAGCCCCGCGTTATTTTTCACCCAAAATACCCAAAACCGTTTTTTAAAAGGTCTGGGAACTCTCATTTTTCACATTGCCCCAAGGGGCCGGTGATTTTTGCCGCTACACATCCTCTGGCATAAAAACCAAATCCGAAACCGGAGGTGTAATGCCCGCCGCCGACAACATCTGGCTGATTTGCCCGCGATGATGCGTTTGGTGGTTGAACATATGCGCAACGCAAAGGCCCATCGGCTTTGTGACATCTTGTTGAATTGCCCCCGAGAACCAGCTGATATCCTGACGCAAATCGACATTGGACAGGGTCTGCGCCCAGATCCGGATGCGACCGTCCATGCGAAAACGCTCGGCATCCCATGCTCCGATGGTAGGCGTCATCGAAATGCTTTCCGCAATGCTTGTCTTTGGCGTAGCGATATCGCTGTACCAGCGGCTCATCCAGATCGTATCTCCCCAAAGAAGGTGATTGAGCGTGTTAAAGATCGACCCGAAGAATGCGCAGCGGTCAGCCTTGAGCTCGCCGTCGTCCATAGCTTGAACAATCTTTCGCAACTGGTTGTTTTGCCACGTGTTATAACGCGCCATATGCAAAACAAATTCCTTTTCGACCATGCTGTCTTCCCTCCCGAGGGCCACGAAAATATGGGCCGGTTTATGCATGTCATCCGGCCTAGCGCCAAAAACCAACACCTCTCACTAGGTAGCTGTCATAGCCCGAGTCAGAGATTGCAAAATTAATGTCAGACAATTACAATTTTGCCAAACACTAAATGTAAGACATATGAAAATTGATCCAAAGAACACCACCGACCTTTCAGCCCAGATCGCAACCGCCATCCGCGAAGAGATCATCGCAGGGCGGCTAATCGTCGATCAACGGCTCCCCTCCGAAGCAGAGCTGGCTAATCATTTTGATGTGTCTCGCCCCACGGTGCGCGAAGCCCTGAAAAGGCTTGCAGCACAATCGCTGATCCGCACACAACGCGGCGCATCGGGTGGTGCATTTGTCAATCGGATCAGCTTTGAAGAGGCCTATGCCCAACAGATCACAACCTCAACCCTTTTGCTATCCATGAACTCGGTCAGCTTCGAGGCCGCTTGCGAAGCCCGCTTTGCGCTAGAGCGATCCTGCGCCGCCCTGTCCGCCAAGAGGCGCAGCGCAGATCACCTTGCAGCGATGCGGGCCGAAATTCACCGACAAGCGCAGCCCGGTCTGACGGATGAAACCTTTTGCGCCTCGGACGTGGCTTTTCACCGCGCTTTGGTAGATGGCGCAGGCAACCCTGTCCTGTCCTACCAATTGGCGGGCGCGGTAGAGGCCATGCAGCCGCTGATGAATATGATCACCTTTACCGCACGCGATCGCGAACGGATCATTGCCCTGCATATCCAGATTGCCGATGCCATCGAAGCACAAAATGATATCGAGGTATTACAAGGCCTGAGCGCGTTAGAAGATGAAACCCAATCCCTAGGAGCGGGTGTCTTTGCCGCGCACGCGACACAAGGCGATTGAAACCATCTAGGCGCTTTGCCGATAAATCACGGCAAAGCGATCACTCTAGTGCCCGTGCGAATGGCGGTTCAGTTCTGAACAACAACCTTCATGTTGCGCAACCCAACCTGTTGGGTCATCGCAAACAGCTTTGCAGCGTTTGTTGGGTGCAGACGAATGCAACCAGCAGAAGCCGGACGGCCCAAACGGCTGATCTGGTTTGTGCCGTGAATGGCGTAATTTCCGCGATAAAAGATCGAATACGGCATCGGCGCGTTGTTGTACAAGCTGGATTTATGGTGGCGTGACAGTGTTTTGGCCCGCCAAGATCCGCGTGGCGTCACCTTGCCCTTGCGCGCGGTGGAAACGCGCCATTTGTGAATTTGTTTCCCATCTCGGTAAACACGCATGGTTTGTTCCGAAACATCAACTTTCGCGATCAATTGGCCCGCATCCACAACAGCCGGAGCAGTACAAAGCAGCGAAGCACCTAAAATAGCAGCAGCAAGAATTTTCATTTGGCAAGAGTCTCCCAGGTATTTCAATCTGGTTAATGCATCCGCTTAACGTCATTCTGTCAAAGAAAAATCCCCAATTCGGGCCCAAAATTAAGGTTTTCCTTACCTTTGTGGCGGCGGAACACCGATTTTTGCTATTTTCTTACCCGTTTGCTTGCGAAAATCCTGACGTTCTTCCGCTCAAAAAACATACCCTAGGTAGAATCGCCTATAGGGCGCACCCACTGCCCATCATTCGCCCGCCGCCCCTTGAAAAGCCGCATCCGTCGATCTATGTATTCCTTGTCCTTCGGGACTATGAACATAAACGCGCTTGTAATAAACGGTTCGGACCCGGGGGCGGTACCCGGCGACTCCACCAAACATCCGTCATTTGCGGACCATGGGGTCGAAATAGGATCGACGAACGTCTAAAGAAGTTAGCTTTGTTTCGGCTGTCTGCCACCGATATCGGCGAAAACTGTACAATTGCAAATGACAATCGTGCTCCAATGGCGATGGCCGCGTAAGCGACCGGAACTATTGAAACTTTAAGCCCTAGCGTTTAGCGACCCTAGGCGGGGTTCGCAGGTACCTGGCAACAGAAACCTGCACTTTCCCCTTCCTTTTTGATCTGTGGCGATATTGACCTGAACGGCGTCGCGTGACAGGTTTGGCCTATGGGGATCGATCTGCGAACGCCCCGTGAGGCGTCAGCCAGAGGTTCGCATGTTTCCAGACGTAAAAGGATGCATGCTATGGCTGCCCCAAATGAAATTACTGTATCTCAACTGTTGCGCTTGATCGGGTTGCCCGATGCGCCCGTGATTGTTGATATCTCGATTGACCCCGACTTTGACGCAGATCCGTTTTTAATCCCCAGCGCATTCCGCCACCCGCACAGTGACTTTGACGGGCTAAAGGCGCGCCTTGCAGGGCGCCCCAGCGTGATAGTCTGCCAGAAAGGCATCAAGCTAAGCCAAGGTATGGCCGCCATGCTGCGCGCGGAGGGGTTGAAATCTGAGTATTTGCAGGGTGGCAATTATGGGTGGCGTGATCACGCAGGTGCCCCGCGTCTGCCAGCCGCGGCCATACCGCCTAAAACAGGCGATGCCACCCTTTGGGTCACCCGCCACCGCCCCAAGATTGACCGTATCGCCTGCCCTTGGCTGATCCGGCGGTTTGTGGATGCCAATGCGCGCGTTCTATTTGTTTCCCCTGCCGAAGTTGCAGGTGTTGCAGATCGCTATGGTGCAACACCCTTTGATGTAGAGGATGTGTTTTGGTCGCATCGCGGCGATCAATGTACTTTTGACACGATGTTGGATGAGTTTGGCCTGCACACGCCAGCCCTTGATCGCCTCGCAACCGTGGTTCGGGCGGCAGATACCAATGCCCATGATCTGGCCCCTCAGGCGGCTGGCCTTTTGGCGCTTTCTGTTGGTCTGTCGCGTCAATACCGTGATGACAACCAACAACTCGACGCAGGTATGGCCCTTTATGATGCCTTGTATCGTTGGGCGCGCGATGGCAGCAGCGAAGGCCACGACTGGCCTTCCGAGCGCAAATCATGAGCGCGCCCAGCTGGCCTGAAATGGCAAGGGTGTTCGGCCGCATCGGCCTGCTCTCCTTTGGTGGCCCTGCTGCGCAGATCGCCCTGATGCACCGCGAACTGGTCGAAACCCGTGACTGGCTGAGCGAGCAATCCTATCTGCGCGCCCTGAGCCTGTGCATGCTGCTACCTGGCCCAGAGGCCATGCAACTAGCGACCTATGCAGGCTGGCGTCTGCGTGGCACAGCGGGTGGCCTATTGGCGGGGTTATTCTTTGTAATCCCCGGCGCCATTATCATCGCGCTCCTTGCGGTACTTTATGCCAGCTATGGGCAGCTTCCATTGGTTCAGGCCGCGTTTCTGGGGATCAAGGCCGCCGTTATCATCATCGTCTTCCAAGCCCTGCGCAAAGTCGCTGGCAAAGCGTTGATCGCAACCCAAGGCTGGCTGTTGGCGGCTTTGTCCTTTTTGGCCTTGTTTGTGATCGGGGTTCCCTTCCCGCTGATCATCATCGCTGCTGGCCTTTGGGGCATGCAGAGCGCTTCTGCATCTGCCAGTCCTGTCGCGCCGGAAAAAGGGGGTGCCCGCCCTGTGCGCGTGATCGCCACATGGGCCACATTATGGGCTGCGCCTTTGGTGCTGGTTTGGGCGCTTGATCAAACGTTCCTGCTGCAACTTGGGCTGTTCTTTTCAAATCTCGCGGTTGTCACCTTTGGCGGAGCCTATGCGGTGCTGGGGTATATGACCCAGACAGTAGTGAGCGATCTGGGCTGGATCACCACGCAACAAATGATTGATGCGCTGGGTCTGGCCGAAACGACGCCCGGACCGCTGATTTTGGTCACCGAATTTGTGGCCCTTCTGGCGGGCTTTGCACAATCCGGTGCCAGCGGCGCCTTTGCGGCCGGCCTTTTGGCGCTATGGGTTACCTTTACCCCTTGCTTTTTGTGGATATTCCTTGCGGGCCCCTATCTGGAGCGGATCAGCGCACAACCACGGCTTGCTGCTGCCCTCCAAGCCATCACAGCCGCGGTTGTCGGGGTGATTGCCAATCTGACGATCTGGTTTGCCTTGCATGTGTTATTTGGTCGCGTGTCGCCCTCTGGCCTATTGGCCATGCCCCTGCCCGACTGGAGCAGTTTTGACCCGATCGCGGCCTCCCTCACTGTTTTTGCAGCGCTACTTATGCTTGCAGGTCGAATTGGTATGGTCCCAACAATGGCTATTCTTGCGGCAACGGCCCTCGGGATTGGGATGATATGACTTCTACCTCTTTCATCCCGTCCGGAATCGCCTATGGTGAGCCAGAACTTTACTGCTGAGGGAAAAGACATGGGCACCTCTATCGACTACGGCAATCTTATGCATGATGCGATGCGCGGCCTGATCCGCAACGTTTTGCTGGATGTGGTCGATAACGGGCTACCAGGTGCGCATCATTTCTTTATTACGTTTGACACCTCCCACCCCGATGCCGAACTGGCCGATTGGCTATCTGATCGCTATCCCGATGAGATGACGGTTGTGATGCAGCACTGGTATGACAACCTCGAAGTTACCGATGACGGCTTTTCAGTCACGCTTAGCTTTGGTGACGCGCCAGAACCCTTGTACATTCCCTATGACGCGATCCGCACCTTTGTTGACCCTTCGGTTGAATTCGGCCTGCGGTTTGAACAGCAGGAAGAACCCAGCGCAAGCGAAGAGCCTAGCATTGATGAACTTCCCCTGCCCCAAACCGTAGAATCCGAACTGGAAGTTGAAGAAGAGCCCGCAAAAGCGGCGGAAATCGTATCTCTGGACAGTTTTCGCAAAACATAGGTTTGCGCGGGCGCGCGCCAGCAGTTAAACAGCCCTGAACAACACAACTTCAGGAGCGCCCCCAATGGCCAACACCCGTACCGAGACCGATAGCTTTGGCCCATTGGAGGTCCCTTCCGACAAATACTGGGGCGCACAGACACAGCGTTCGATCATGAACTTTCCCATCGGTTGGGAAAAACAGCCCGTCGCCATTGTGCGTGCATTGGGTGTGATCAAACAGGCCTGTGCCGAGGCGAACATAGCCCAAGGCGGTCTGGACGAAGAACGCGGCAAAGCGATTGTGCAAGCAGCAAGCGAAGTGGTTGCGGGCAAGTTCGACGATAACTTCCCATTGGTGGTTTGGCAGACAGGGTCTGGCACTCAGTCCAACATGAACTCGAACGAAGTCATCGCAAACCGCGCGATTGAAATCATGGGCGGCGTGATCGGATCAAAAGATCCTGTGCACCCGAATGATCACTGCAACATGGGCCAGTCGTCTAACGACACATTCCCAACGGCCATGCACATCGCCACGGCGACCACAGCAAATGACGTTCTGCTGCCCGGTCTGAAAAAGCTGCACGCAGCGCTTCAGGCGAAGGTTGAAGAGTTTGACGGCATCATCAAAATTGGCCGCACCCACACACAGGATGCAACGCCGCTGACACTGTCTCAGGAATTTTCTGGCTATACCCATCAGGTTGCCATGGGCATCCAGCGCGTCGAAGACGGCCTTGGCCGCATTTATGAGCTGGCCCAAGGCGGCACAGCCGTTGGCACCGGCCTGAACACAAAGGTTGGTTGGGCTGAAACCGTTGCCGCCAATATGGCGCGCATCACGGGCCTGCCCTTTGTCACTGCGCCAAACAAATTTGAAGCACTTGCCGCCCATGACGCCATGGTCGAAATCTCTGGCCACCTGAAAACGGTTGCCGCTAGCCTGTTCAAAATCGCCAACGATATCCGCCTTTTGGGCTCTGGCCCGCGCTGTGGCCTTGGCGAATTGATCCTGCCCGAAAACGAGCCAGGTTCATCGATCATGCCGGGCAAAGTGAACCCAACACAATGCGAAGCCCTGACACAGGTCTGCGCCCACGTATTCGGTAATGACGCAGCTGTTGGTTTTGCTGGCTCGCAAGGTCACTTTGAACTGAACGTTTACAAGCCAATGATGGCCTATAACGTGCTGCAATCTATGCAGTTGTTGGGCGATGCGGCATCTGCCTTTACCGACAACCTCGTGGTTGACCTAAAGGCCGACGCGGATCGCATTGAAAAACTGATGCGTGAATCCCTGATGCTGGTAACCGCTTTGGCGCCAGAAATCGGCTATGACAACGCCACCAAAGTTGCCAAGACCGCGCATAAAAACGGCACCACCCTCAAGGAAGAAGCCATCGCCCTAGGGTTTGTTGATGCGGAAACCTTTGACCGTGTTGTGCGCCCCGAAAACATGATCGGGCCCAAGTGAGCACACCGATAAACCTCAATAAAATCCGCAAAGAACGCGGGCGCGCCGCCAGTCGCGCCCGTGCGGATGAAAACGCGGCTAAATTCGGTCAGACAAAAGCACAGAAAGACGCGCAAAAAGCGCGTCTTGATAAGATGGACCGTCACCTAGACGGCCATAAGAAAGAAACATGACTGCGCGGCCCGTCAAACACTCGGTGACATTGCACGGGCACCGCACGTCTATTTCGCTGGAAGCCCCTTTTTGGACAGAACTGCGCGATATTGCGCGCCAACGGGCCCTGCCGATCAACGCGCTTGTCGCCGAGATTGACGCCGCGCGCGGCATGGACAGCGGATTGGCCTCGGCCATCCGTGTTTATGTTTTGGAAACCTTGAAGCAGCGGCTGGATACGCCTGAATAAGAAAAACCGCTGATCGGGAACTCCAATCAGCGGCTTTCAATTTGGCCACTGGCCGATGATTTAGGCGACAGATGCCGCGTAGATCTTTTCGATATTTTGGCCCAGAGCGCTGTTAAACTCGGCCTCGGACATTTTGACGTTCAGCCCTTCAGCCAAGGCGCGGCTAAAGCTGGCGATCATCTTGTGGTTTTGGCTAAGCAGATCACAGGCAACATCCGTGGAATAGCCACCCGACAATGCAACCACACGCAACACGCGCGGGTGATCGGCAGCGGCATCATAAAGGCCTGCTTTGCTGGGGATCGTCAGCTTTAAGATTACATTAACATCTTCTGGCAAGTCATTCAGATGCTTTGTGATTTCAGCCTCTAGAATATCTTCCGCTTCGGCTTTTGTCGCGCTTTCGATGTGAACTTCGGGTTCTACAATCGGCACCAGACCAGCGGCTGCAACCTGCTTGGCCACGTCAAACTGCTGGGCCACAACATCTGCGATACCTTGCGCATTGGCTTCCAAAATCAAGGAACGCTCTTTGGTGCCAAAGATGCCCTTCTCATTCGCTTTGGCCAGCAGCGCATCCAGCTCTGGCATGGGCTTGAGCATCTGAACGCCGTTTGCTTCATCCGCGAGTCCCTTGTCGATCTTAAGGAACGGAACAACACCGCGATCGTCCCACAAAACTTGGGCAGTTGGCTTGCCGTTAATGTCACTATCCATCGTGCGCTCAAACAGGATCGCACCCAGTACTTTTTCAGATGTGAAATCATCCGCCAGAATGATCCGGCTGCGCATGGCGTGAACGGCGGCATACATTTCCGCATCGCCTGAATAATCGGTGGGTTCAACACCGTATTGTGCCAATGCCTTTGGCGTCGAGCCACCAGATTGGTCTAGAGCAGCAATAAAACCATCTGCGGAAGCGATACGGGAACGTTGTGCGTCTTTTGGGGACATGAATTTATGCCTTTATGTTCTGAAAACTATAATTGGGGCCTGTCTAATCGGTTCACGGTCACGGCACCAGCCGTTCTTGGCATGTTAACGCTATCGCCGCGCAATCCTGAGGCGGATGCCATTTTTTGCACGCACTGTCAGATGTGCAACCGGAATTGGCACAGGGCCTGCCGTGACACGGTAGTCTCGCAAAATACGGCTAAGGATCAGCGGCCCTTCGATCATTGCAAACCCCGCGCCCGGACACACACGCGCCCCAGCGCTAAAGGGGATAAACGCCTCGCGCTGACAGGCCTTGCCGTTTTCGCTGTGCCAACGGGTTGGGTCAAACCCGTCAGGATTATCCCACAGGCGTTCGTGACGGTGCAGATGCCACGGGCTAATCACCATCTGCGACCCCTTTGGCACAGCGCGGTCGCGCATCTGTTCGGGGCAGCTGCTTTCGCGCACCATCATCGGCACGGGCGGATAAAGACGCAGCGTTTCGCGAAACACATCTCGGCTCAGGCGCAGCTTGCTCATCACTGCGAAATCGCATGCGTCCAGCGCTTGGGCCTCTTGCGCTAGTTTTTCCTGCCACTCTGGATACAGCGCCATCAAATAAAGTGCCCAAGCCAAGGTCGAGGCGCTGGTCTCATGCCCTGCGAGGAAAAAGATCGCCACCTGATCGACCATTTCCTCGGTCGAGAACCTCTCACCGGTTTCGGGATCAGCGGTGGTCATGATCTTAGTGGCAAGATCATCTGGCGCAGTACCCGCAAGGATCTCTTCCTGCCGCGTCTGGGTCAGCTGGCCAATCAGCCCGCGAATTTTCGCCGCGCTTTGTTTCGTGTCGCGGCTGAATAACCGTGGCATCCAACGTGGCATCGGCAGCAACGCCGCAAGGTTCAGGATCGGCTGACTGCGTTGATAGGTGCGAAACTCTTCAAAAACACCGCGCGCGAGGTGGTGTTCGATGGGTAAAGAAAACAAAGTGCGAAAGATCACATCAGCCGCCGCATGGCTCGCCTCGGCTTCTACTTCGACGACTTCGCCAACCTTTCCATCCAACCGTGCCGCTGCCGCCTCGGAAGCATCCCACATCGCGGAAAACGTCTCGCGCAGGCGCCCGCCTTCAAAGGCAGGATCAATGATGCGGCGCTGGCGCTTCCACGTCTCGCCATTGGTCACAAACACCGAATTCCCCAACAAGGGCCGCAGCCCTTCGTTCACACGGGTGGATTTGGGGAAATCATCGGGGCGCTCTTTGAGAACGCGCTGCACCAGATCAGGCTGGTTCAACAGGTAGCTGCGGAAAAACGGCGTGCGAAACTCGGCCATCCACGCCCGATACAGGCGCGCAGGTTGCGCCGATAGGATGTCAGAGCGAAACAGCTTGGCGTATTGCAAAAGCGAGACTTTATCTGGCCTGCTGGGCGGTTTGGGCGGGTTTATCATCTTGAAACACTTGTGAATTTATTCACGGGCCGCTCGATCCGCGATTTGGAAGGCGGGCGGCCGTGATAACGTTCGGCCAGCGTCATAGGGCCAGCGGTGATGGCAAAATAATCATAGTCCTTTGGGCGGTCAAAGGCGCACATATATTGGAAATGCAGCCGGAAAAACCGCCACCGCAGCGCGTTCCAGCGCTCAGGGCTTAGCGATTGGGTGAAGGCGGCAGAAAAAACCAAGGGCCAGCGTTTTTCAGGTGGTGCGACACCAGAAACAGCAACGGGATCACATAAAGCAAAGGCGCAGCCATCCCCCGGGGCGGTCACATCCACCCAAGTTAACGCTTCTTGGGTGCAAAGATAGGCAAGATCGGCGCGCAACCGATCCGCATCGCGCAAGAAGGACACCATCGGCACCACCTGCCCCAAGGTCAAAAACGCCAAAGCAGGGCCATCCGCTGGCACGCGCCCATCGCGGATCAGATCAGCCAAGACCGAAACGCCCAGATGCGCCCCCGATGAATGCCCAACGACCAGCACCTCATCCACATCCGTTTCCAATGCCTGCGCAACCGCATCTGAAAACGCCGCTAAACGGGCCTCCATTTCAGGGGTATTTGCCCCGCGCGTTGATGCGCCATAGGCATAGTCATGCATGAGATAATAGGCGAAAAATTTGCTGTCCTTGGATTTAAACCAACGTAACAGCCAGAAAAACACGGCAACCGAGGCAATCATGGATGCCACAAAACCACCAAACGCCAGCTCTGGCGGGAGCAAATGAAACGCAAGCAGCTTGCCCCCCCAAGAAGCTAACTTTGCCGCCACAAAAGCAAACAAAAGCTGCCCCAATAACATCGCCACAGGATAAAGCGCTGCAATCACAGGCCCCTTGCGAAGGCGCATCAATCGCCACAAGGCTCCGCTGGCGATATAGACCCACGCGGTGCGCAACAGCTGAAAATAAGTCGCGAGAATAGAGGTATCCATGCTGTCGCGGACGATATCGGACCAAACCAACACATCCACGGAAACATCCACATCCGCCTCGTCGAACAACCCTTTGACATTCCAACCATAACGCTCGCCGCCCTGTCGCTGGCTCAGGGTTATTCCATAGCCGGAAATTTCGGCCTGCGCTGCGGATTCACTGCGATAAAGCTCGCGGTAGCGGCGGGGATGGATCGGGTCATAGCCGGGGATGTAAAATACCCGACGGCGTGACACAGGTTTTGCGGGGGCAGCCATTTGTCTGCACGGGCCTCATGTTGTTTTGCCCATGCTAACCTGCCTTTTCGGCCAAAGTAAGGCCTATCGCTTAGCCAAGGTTGCCCAATGCGGGGAAGGTCTCGAGCAGCCAGAAGCTGAACCATGAAAACGCACCGGTCAGCATTGCAACACCGACAACCAGCAGCAGCAGGCCCATCACACGTTCAATCGTTTTCATGTGGCGTTTCAGGTGGTTCATCACACCAACGGCCCGCGTCATAAACATAGCGGCCAGCAAAAACGGAATACCCAAGCCAAGCGCGTAGATGCCCAGCAACAAGGTCCCACGCGCCACTGACGCCTCGCCCGCAGCCAAGGACAGGATCGCGCCAAGCTGGGGCCCGATACATGGCGTCCAGCCAAAGGCAAACGCCAGCCCCAGTACATAAGCACCAAAGGAAGAACCGCCCTTATCCCCTGCCTCTAGACGCGCCTCGCGATCCAGAAAGGAAATCCGGTAAATGCCAAGGAAATGTATGCCGAAAATAATGACCACAACGCCCGAGATTTGCGAAAACAGTATCTGGTTTTGCAAAAAGAACGCACCAAAGGCCGACGCGGTAAACCCGAGGATCAAAAAGACCGTGCTAAGCCCCATAACAAAGAACACAGCCGCAATAATCGCGCGCCGCCGTGCCGCGGCCTCTGACGTCATGTCATTCAGGCTCACCCCGCTCATATAGGCCAGATAGGGCGGCACAATCGGCAACACACAGGGCGACAGAAAACTAATAACACCTGCCAATAGGGCAACTGTCATGGCGGGCAAAAGACTTGCGTCGATGATATCGATTCCAAACATAAGTCACTGCTATACCCTGCGCTGTACGCCGTCACCTATCATAATCTCACAAGGCTGTGGACAGACTGTAACATGCGCCCTACACCCGATTGCATGATACATGATCTTGATGCCACGGGGCTGTTGTGCCCCCTGCCCGTGCTAAAGGCACGCAAACGTCTAAACGGTATGCAGGCCGGTGATCAGCTGCGCATGCGCGCGGATGATCCAGCCGCGGTGATTGACGTTCCTCATTTCTGCGCTGAGGCGGGGCATCACCTGATTGACACCTCTCAGGATGGCGAAGTCCAAGTCTATCTGATTGAGAAGAAGGCCTAAAATGGCGCACAAATGAAAAAGGCAGGCCCGAAAGCCTGCCTTTTTACGTTTCTGGTCTGGGCCGATGTTAGCGCCCGAGTGACCACCAGCCTTTGCGGCGCGGTTTGGGAGCTTCCTCCACAGCAGCCACGGCGTCAGCGGGTGTTTCCGCAGTTGGCTCAGCGGTTTCGCTTGTGCTCATTGTCGGAGCGGCCGATTTTGACGAGGTCCGCGGTTTCCGTGTCGTTTTGGGTTTTGCTTCTTCGGTTGCCACGGCATCGGCTGGCGAAGCGGCCTCTGCGGCCACAACTTCTGCCTTTTCAGGCGATGGAGCCTCAGCCGCTGGCGTTTCCTTAACAGGAGCGGTTTCAGCTACTGGCGGCGTAGCTTCAGCGGCGGCTGCCTCTTCTGCGGCGGCCGCTTCGGCCTTCTTGGAAGCTGCTGTTGCCTTGGGCTTGCGGGGCGCACGTGTGCGTTTGGGCTTTGGCTTTTCTTCCGCTTCGGCCACAGGTTCTTCTGCTTTTACGGCCTCATCCGCGCCCGCCGCCTCTGCGGTGGCTGTATCCGCAGCTGTTTCATCAGCTACAACAGCAACCGTTTCGGCCTTGGGTTTGCGGCTACGCGAACGGCTGCGCGGCTTGGGCTTGGGCGCGTCTTCTGCTGTGGCCTCTGCTGCTGTGGCCTCTGCTGGGGCTTCAGCTTCCGCAGGCTTGGCCTCATCCGCCTTAACCTCTTCTGCGGCCGTCTCTGACGCCTCGCCAGACACCTCTTCGCCGTTTTCATCCAGCGTCTTTTGCGCATCGCTAGAGGAACGGCCACCACGGCTGCGACGACGCCGACGGCGCTTGCGCTTTGGCTTGTCTTCGCTATCGCCATCATGGCTGGAAACTTGGGCTTGTTCAGCTTTTTCCGCTGCTTCCGCCTCGGCGGCATCGGCTTCGTCGATCTGATCCATCAAAGATGTATCAACAGAGACGACATGCGACGCCTGCTTTACAACACGTGTTGCGGTCTTGAATTTCTCCATCGAGAAATCAGGGCTGATCAAATGCGGGTCACCTTCAACGCGGACACTCATGCCATACCGCGCCTCGATATGGGCGATATGTTCACGTTTTTGGTTCATCAGGAAGTTCGCAATCCCCACAGGAGCCTTAATCAGCACCTCGCGAGAACGGCGGCGAGTGCCTTCTTCCTCGATGGTCCGCAAGATCGACAGCGCAAGATTGTCATCCGACCGGATCAGGCCCGTCCCGTGGCAAACCGAACAAGGCTGTGTTGTTGCCTCGATCATACCAGGGCGCAAACGCTGACGCGACATCTCCATCAGGCCAAAGCCAGAGATACGGCCCACCTGAATACGCGCGCGATCCGTCTTGAGACGGTCTTTCATCATCTTTTCAACGGCGGCGTTGTTCTTGCGTTCGTCCATGTCGATAAAATCGACAACGATCAGACCCGCAAGGTCACGCAAGCGCAGCTGGCGTGCCACTTCGGCGGCGGCCTCTAGGTTGGTTTTCAAAGCGGTCTGTTCGATAGACCCTTCTTTGGTCGCACGACCCGAGTTTACGTCAACCGCAACCAAAGCTTCGGTTGCGTCAATCACGATATAGCCACCTGATGGCAACTGAACCGTCGGGTTGAACATACCAGCAAGGTAGGTTTCCACCTGATAACGCGAGAAGAGCGGCAAAGTTTCCGAGTAACGCTTCACGTTCTTCGCATGGGACGGCATGATCATTTTCATGAAGTCTTTGGCAATGCGATAGCCTGCCTCGCCCTCAACAAACACTTCGTCGATGTCGCGGTTATACAGATCGCGGATCGAGCGTTTGATCAGGTCGCCCTCTTCGTAAATCTTTGCAGGTGCAATAGATTTTAACGTCAGCTCGCGGATCTGTTCCCACATACGTTGCAGGTATTCATAGTCGCGCTTGATCTCGGCTTTGGTGCGCTTGGCACCGGCAGTGCGCACGATCAGGCCCGCGCCTTGTGGTACTTCGATCTCTTGGGCGATTTCTTTTAGTTTTTTGCGGTCAGCTGCATTGGTGATCTTGCGGCTGATACCGCCACCGCGCGCGGTGTTTGGCATCAAGACACAGTAACGGCCCGCAAGGGACAGATATGTGGTAAGAGCAGCACCTTTGTTGCCGCGCTCTTCCTTAACGACCTGAACCAGCAGGATCTGGCGAACCTTAACAACTTCCTGAATCTTGTAACGGCGCGGACGGGGCTTGCGAACGGGGCGAATTTCTTCGCTGTCGTCTTCATCCGCCACAGATTCGATGCTGTCGTCCTTGGACACAGCATCAGCCGCTTTTGCTTCTTGATCGCTGTCGCTTTCAGCGGCCTCGGCCTCTGGCGTTTCTTCGCCTTTGGCGGTTTCAGCCGTTTCTACAACAGCTTCCTCAACCGCGTCTTCAGCAACGGCTTGTGTGACCTCAGCGTCAGCTTCCGCAGCCTCAACCGTTTCCGCGTCCTCATCCGTTACATCCGGCGTTTCAACGGGCGTTTCTTTCACCCGCTCCATCGGCGAAGAGGCTTCATCTTCTGAGACAGTGACTTCGTCTTCGTTCAGATCAACGGTTTCCATACCGTCGATCTCTGTCGAGGTCTTTGCATCCTCTGTTACCGTCTCCGCAGCTTTTGGCTTGCGCGAGCGAGAGCGCGAACGGCGCTTTGGCTTGGGCTCTTCTTCATCCTTGGCGGCTTGCGCTTCGGCATAGGCACGCTCTTCGGCCAGCAGCGCCTCGCGGTCTGCGACAGGAATCTGGTAATAATCCGGATGAATTTCCGAAAACGCGAGGAACCCGTGGCGGTTGCCACCGTAATCCACAAATGCCGCCTGCAAAGACGGCTCTACGCGCGTTACCTTGGCGAGATAGATGTTGCCAGCAAGCTGGCGTCTGTTTTCGGATTCAAAATCAAATTCCTCAACTTTGTTTCCGTCGACCACGACAACGCGGGTTTCTTCCGCGTGGGTGGCATCGATAAGCATTTTCTTTGGCATTTTACTCTTTTGCACGGGCGCGATCGCGCATGCCTCCCTGGGGGGGCAGCACGGTGCGCCAAGTGTCTTGTCAGGGCGATGTATGACGGCGCAGCGGTGCGGCCCTCTAGGCCACTCCCCAAACTTATATCAGTGTTTGCGCGCGTCATCGCGGTTCTTCTCCGACACGGGCGCGTCATCTGCTGTGCAGAGCGCGCCGCGCATCCATTAAATACTGTGTGGTCTCGGGAACTTATCCTTCAACGTCCATCAGCGTGTCTTTGCCGTTTCCGGCACGATCGGTCTGTTGCGCATCGGCGTTCTTGGCCAAAGGCAACAGCGAAACTCTCAAAATGGGCCGTGATGCCGCGATAGGTCGCGGTCGGCCCTTCCCCTAGATAAGTCTACGAAGGCAGCAAACACAATGGCCAATCACACTCAAACCTTTCAATTTTCGAATAAGAGGAGAAATACTGGGCTATTTTGCCCCTGCAAATCGGCCGACAAGTTATTGCTGTACCGAGATTAAGTCAGTAGTGTCCATTTCAACAATAACGGTGTGCACACAAAATTGCGTCACTTTAGGAGACAATATGCGAAGCTTTACGCGCCCCACTCTATTCCGGCCTGCCCTTTTTCTATGTATGGCGACCCTAGCCCTATCCGCCTGTGATCCTGCTGAATTTGACCCTGATCCAGATGTTCGCCGCGACGCGCGCGCAAACCGCAAATGCGTGGCTGCGATCAAAGAACAAACAGGCGATGCAACCGCACAGATCAACACCACGCTGCCGATCGTGGAGGTGAACCAGTACATCATCGACTCTCCTGCCAATCAGGAACGTTGGATGTGCCGCACAGATGACGAAGGCACCCCGACACAGTTGTACAAACTGGGCGGTTAAACTGTCTAACGGATAAAAAACAAAGGGCGCCTATTTTGGGCGCCCTTTGTCATTGGATTATAGATAATCAGATCGTTGAAGCTGGTATTTGGCCATTTTCTCGTTCAGCGTTCGGCGCGGCAGGCATAGCTCTTCCATCACACTCGCGATCGAGCCCTTGTGCCGGCGCATGGTGTTATCAATCAACATCCGCTCAAACGCTTCTACATATTCCTTCAAAGGTTTGCCTTCGGTTGTCATCACCGGCTGCATCTCGTCATGGTCAGACATCAACAAGGAGGCAATGGTGCCAGAGCCACGGCGCGATTGCAGGACGGCGCGCTCGGCCACATTGATCAGTTGGCGCACATTCCCCGGCCAAGGCGCCTGTAACAGCTGTGCGGCCTCTTGCGCGGAAACCTGAGGCGCGTCACAGCCATATTCATCAGCAAACTGCTCACTTAGACGGGTGAACAGCGTCAGGATATCTTCGCCCCGCTGGCGAAGCGGCGGGACAGTGATCCGCAGCGCCGCCAAACGGTAAAACAGATCAGACCGCAAAACATCCTCAGATGTGCGACCTGCTTCTTGCAGGTTGGAAATCGCGACGATCCGCGTTTCCGCTGGCGTGCCTTGTTCGTTAATCACCGAAAGCAGCTTTGCCTGAAGCGTCTCGCTCAGCGCTTCGACATCTTCCAAAACCAAAGTGCCGCCGCGGGCTTCTTCGATTGCTGGCAGTTGCGCATCTTCGGGCTGCATCGGCCCAAACAGGCGCTTGCTCAGCGCGTCTTCTTCAAAGGCCGAGGCGCTGACCAGAACAAATTTCTTGCCCGCACGCGATCCAACCGCATGCAGCGCATGCGCCACCAGCGTTTTACCTGTGCCTGTTTCGCCGTCGATCAGAACGTGGCCGTCGGCCTGCCCCAGATCAAGGATATCTTCGCGCAAGCGTTCCATCACGGGGCTTTGGCCGATCAGCTTTTTCATCAACTGGCCGCCGTCGCTCAGCTCGCGGCGCAGCAGGCGGTTATCCATCACCAGACGGCGTGTGGCTGTGGCCTTTTTGGCAAGCTCGCTCATCCGGTCGGGATTGAACGGCTTTTCAAGAAAATCAAACGCGCCAACACGCATCGCCTCAACGGCCATGGGAACATCGCCATGGCCCGTGATCATAATCACAGGAAGCGCACTATCGCTGCCCATCAGCTTTTTCAGGAACTGCATACCGTCCATGCCCGGCATCTTGATATCAGAAATCACGATCCCCGGATAATCAGGCCCCAAGACTTTCAGCGCGTCTTCGGCGCTGGCGAAGGTTTCCGTGTCATAGCCGGATAAAGCCAACCACTGGCTTATGGACTGACGCATGTCCTTTTCATCATCGACAATCGCAATTTTCATCGCCTGTGCCATATCTTACTCCGCCGCCTGTGTTTCTTTTGTGCCGCCATCAAGGATCGGCAATTGCATTTCAAAAACCGCGCCGCCCCCCTGACCGTTGCGCGCCGTTAGGCGCCCGCCAAGGTCGTTCACGATCCCCGATGAGATCGCAAGGCCGAGGCCAACTCCATCACCGGGTAGTTTCGTTGTATAAAACGGCTCAAACAGCGCGTCCAAGTCCTCAATCCCGGGACCGTTGTCGCGCACCGTCAATGTTGCCGTCTCTCCGGCGGTCAAAATGATCTCAACCTTCGGGTGTCTTTCTGATTTGGTAGCGTCCAACGCATTTCGCAAGAGGTTCACCAAAACCTGTTCGATCCGCATCCGATCTCCGAGGGTCAAAACAGCATCCTCAGGCAGTATCTGCGCAATCTGGACCTGACGCTGGCGCAACTGCGGCTCCATCATGCTGAGGCTCGAGGCCAAAGCATCGGCCATATTCACCGGCGAAAACGCCTCTTGGCCCTTACGGGCATAGGATTTTAGCTGCCGCGTGATCGCGCCCATACGCTCGATCAGATCATCAATCCGCCCGAACGAACTGAGCGCCTCGTCGGGTCGGTTGCGCCCCAACAACAGGCGCGCGCCCGCCAGATAGGTTTTCATCGCCGCCAAAGGTTGGTTCAATTCGTGGCTCACAGCGGCTGACATTTCCCCAAGCGCGGCCAATTTGCTGGATTGTTCAAGGGTTTGTTCGGCAACGGCGAGCGTCTCTTGAACCCGTTTTCTTTCAGCGATTTCCCGCTGCAAGGCCGCGTTCAATGCGCGAAGCTCTGCCGACTCGCGCTGAAAAATCGCAGCACGGCCCGCTGTGCGGCGGCTGAGAAAGTAAAACGCAAGCGCCAGTAGAATCGCAAACCCCATCACTTCCAGCGCCAAAACCCCGTTCACCCGCTCGCGCACACTGGCGTAGGTGGTGTAGCTGACCATTTTCCACCCGCGAAAATTCACCCGCGCATCCAACCGCATCACAGCCTCGCCGCGCAGGTAGGCATCCGCAGGCAATGCGGTCCAATCGGCGGTCACCTGAATGGCGCGCTCAATCGCGCTTTGCGGGTTTTGTTGGGCCAGCGCTTCTTCTTCGGTTTTGCCCCGCCACCGTGGCTCAGTGGCCAAGAGGATTTCTTCGTTGCTGTTGGTCACGATCACAGCATCCGAAATACCAGCCCACGCGCGTTCAAACTTTTTCAGATCGACCTCAACCGCGATCACACCAACGGTCGTGCCCCCGTTTTGCACCCTACGCGAGTAGAAAAAGCGGTAGTCCCCCGCCTCCCCTTTGATCACGCTAAAGATCGTCGCATTCGAACGGATCGCATCAACAAAATACGCATCCGAGCGATGGACAGCCCCAATTCTGTTACGGTTTGTCGCCGCAACTGTGCGCCCGTCGGTATCAAGCAACAGCAAAGAAGCCGCGCCAATTTCTTCGACAAAGGAAATCAAACGTTGTGTCGAAAGGGAGTAATCCCCGCTTTCCAATGCGGCGATCAATGTCGGGTCGCGCCCCAAAAGCTGTGGCACAATCGCATTCTGGCGCAGCTCGGCCAAAAGGTTGCCGCCATAGAGCGCGATCCGCAGTTCTGCGCGGTTGCGGGTCGTTTCGGTAAATCTATCTGTAAGCAGGCGGTTGGTGACCGAAATCACCACAATCGCCATGACCAACAAAACCCCCAGCGCCAGACGAACCCGCCAGCTGATCGCGGCGGGTTGCCAAGGTGTATTTGTCACGCTGAGTTCGTCATCCATGACGCCACAGTATCAGAGTGGCTGCTGGCCTCAAGTCAGGCGGTGGTCAAAGCGCCCGCCAATGCGCGGAACAGCGCCACCCCATCGGTGCCGCCATGCCCAGCATCCGCCGCCCGTTCAGGGTGCGGCATCATCCCCAACACACGACGGTTGGCCGAAAGGATACCAGCGATATCCGCCTGCGCGCCGTTGGGGTTGTCCGTATAGGTAAAGGCGATGCGATCTTCACCCTTTAGTGCTGCAATGGTGTTTTCATCGGCGAAATAATTGCCATCGTGGTGGGCAATTGGAATGTCGATCACGTCGCCTGCGTTATATCCAGCCGTGAAATCCGAGGCGGAGGTTTCCACCTTTAGGCCAACCGTTTTACAGATGTATTTCAAACCAGCGTTGCGCAGCAATGCCCCTGGCAACAGACCTGTTTCGGTCAGCACCTGAAACCCGTTGCAAATGCCCATGACATAGCCACCGCGTTCGGCATGGGCCGCTACGGATTTGCAGATTGGGGAATTCGCAGCGATGGCGCCGCAGCGCAGGTAATCACCATAGGAAAAACCACCCGGAATGCCGACGATATCAACGCCTTGTGGCAGTTCGCTATCTTTGTGCCACACCATGGTGACATCTGCGCCTGCCTGCTCGAACGCGACCGCTAGGTCGCGGTCACAGTTTGAGCCCGGAAATACAACGACTGCTGCGCGCATCAGGTCATCTCCACCGTGTAGCTTTCGATAACCGTATTCGCGAGCAGCTTTTCGCACATCTGCTTCACGTCTGCTTCGCTGGCACCCTCTGCCAGATCCAGTTCGATCACTTTACCTTGGCGTACACCCTGCACACCGTCAAAGCCCATCGCACCAAGCGCGTGGCGCACGGCCTCGCCCTGTGGATCCAGAACACCGTTTTTCAACATTACATGCACCCGAGCTTTCATGGCGCGTCCCCCTGCGTTTCTTTAATTGATCAATGTTGGTTTGGTGATCGGCGTCGAAGACTGGGGAAGAACCCCCAAACGCTTTGCCACCTCGGTATAGGCATCCGTCAG
Source organism: Sulfitobacter donghicola DSW-25 = KCTC 12864 = JCM 14565 (assembly GCF_000622405.1). Lineage (NCBI taxonomy): Bacteria > Pseudomonadati > Pseudomonadota > Alphaproteobacteria > Rhodobacterales > Roseobacteraceae > Sulfitobacter > Sulfitobacter donghicola. The sequence continues at coordinate 2,966,196 of NZ_JASF01000005.1, read as the reverse complement.
CGACCCCAGATCGCGGCGGAACACATCTTTGTCCAGCTTCTGGCCGGTTTCGATGTCCCACAAACGGCAGCTGTCTGGTGAAATCTCATCTGCAACGATCAGACGCTGGAAGTCACCTTCAAAGACGCGGCCGATTTCGATTTTGAAATCTACCAGTTTGATCCCAACACCGAACATCACACCAGAAAGGAAATCATTCACCCGCAGGGCAAGGCTTAGGATATCATCCATATCTTGCTGGCTGGCCCAACCAAAGGCGGCGATGTGTTCTTCGCTGACCAGCGGATCACCCAAAGAATCGTCTTTGTAGCAATATTCAACGATCGGACGCGGCAATTGGGTGCCCTCGTCGATGCCCAAACGTTTGGACATAGTGCCCGCAGCATAGTTGCGCACGATGACTTCCAGCGGAATAATCTCGGCCTGACGCACCAGTTGTTCGCGCATGTTCAGGCTTTTGATGAAATGCGTTGGAACGCCAATTTGGGCAAGACCGTTCATAAAATACTCGGACAAACGGTTGTTTAGCACCCCTTTGCCATCGATGACGTCTTTCTTTTCCGCGTTAAAGGCGGTTGCGTCATCTTTAAAGTATTGCACGATTGTCCCCGGCTCTGGGCCTTCATAGAGAATCTTTGCTTTGCCTTCGTAGATTTTCTTGCGGCGGGCCATGGGCGTCCCCTGTATCTGCTGGGCGCGGGGGAGTCCCGCTGCCCTGTTGCGCCCCTCTTAGTGTACCCTTCCCGCTGCTGCAAGTATCGGGCGCTTCCTGTAGGTAACTTAACCATTTCTTCACTGCGCCTCATAATCAAGATGAACATTATGAACATTGCTAGAAAATAAAGAGCGTGACAGAAGCCGAGGTGAAACAAACAAAAGCGGTACCTCCTATGTCGAACCTATTTACAGAAATGCTGGCTGAGAAATCAGTGCTTTTGGCGGATGGCGCAACGGGGACCAATTTGTTCAACATGGGCCTCATGTCAGGTGACGCGCCCGAGTTGTGGAACACAGACCAACCCGAAAAAATCCTTACGCTGTACAGAGGTGCGGTGAATGCGGGTTCCGATTTATTCCTCACCAATAGCTTTGGGGCCAATGCATCGCGTCTGAAACTGCACGATGCGCAAAACCGCGCGCATGAGCTAAGCCGCGTGGCCGCTGAGCTGGGGCGCGAGGTTGCCGATACCGCTGGGCGCAAAGTGATTGTTGCAGGATCAGTTGGCCCAACAGGCGAAATTATGGAACCTGTTGGTGCCTTGTCGCATGCCTCTGCCGTTGAAATGTTCCACGAAACCGCGGATGGCCTAAAGGCTGGCGGAGCGGATATTGGTTGGCTTGAAACCATCTCGGCCCCCGAAGAATACCGCGCAGCTGCAGAAGGATTCGCACTGGCGGGTCTGCCGTGGGTCGGCACGATGAGCTTTGACACCGCAGGCCGCACAATGATGGGGCTGACCTCGGCTGGGATGGTCGATATGGTCGAAGACATCGACAATACCCCCCTCGCCTATGGTGCTAACTGTGGCACCGGCGCGTCTGATTTGCTGCGCACGGTTCTTGGCTTTGCGGCAAAGGGGGGCAACCTGCCAATTATTGCAAAAGGCAACGCGGGCATCCCGAAATACCACGATGGCCACATCCACTATGATGGCACGCCTGAATTGATGGGCACATACGCCGTGATGGCCCGCAACTGTGGCGCGCAGATTATTGGCGGTTGCTGTGGCACCATGCCAAGCCATTTGGAAAAAATGCGCGAAGCACTGGATACAACGCCAATGGGATCTGCCCCTTCATTGGAGGAAATCTCGGCGGCGCTGGGGGCGTTTTCATCAGAAAGCGACGGCACCGATGGCGCAGGCCCCACACGCGCGCCACGCCGCGGCCGCCGCCGCGCCTAACGCAGGGTCACAGGCTGGCAATTGGGGCTGAAAAATTGGATCATTTCTGCGGCAGCGCGTCGCAGCTTGTTCGATTGTTGTCGCAAACGCATCAGTATTTTTACCGCAGTCTGACAAATATGAAAAAATACACGGCCAACCAGCCCGCCAAGAAAAGGGAATCCTATGTCTGACGAAGACGATATCATCCTCTCGGAACTCGATGATGAAGAACTTGTACAACAAATGTTCGACGATCTTTACGACGGTCTTAAAGAAGAGATCGAAGAAGGCGTTAACATCCTGATTGAACGCAAATGGGCGCCCTATGATGTTCTGACCAAAGCATTGGTTGGCGGGATGACCATCGTTGGTGCGGACTTCCGCGATGGCATTCTGTTCGTTCCAGAAGTTCTGCTGGCCGCCAACGCGATGAAAGGTGGCATGGCCATCCTCAAGCCGCTGCTGGCCGAAACAGGCGCACCACGTGTCGGCAAGATGGTGATCGGCACCGTCAAAGGCGACATTCACGACATCGGCAAAAACCTTGTGTCCATGATGATGGAAGGTGCTGGTTTCGAAGTGGTTGATCTGGGCATCAACAACCCCGTCGAAAACTATCTGGAAGCACTGGAAAAAGAAGGCCCTGATATTTTGGGCATGTCTGCCCTGCTGACCACCACAATGCCTTATATGAAGGTCGTGATCGACACGATGGTCGAACAAGGCATCCGCGACGATTATATCGTGTTGGTTGGCGGCGCACCGTTGAACGAAGAGTTCGGCAAAGCCATTGGCGCCGACGCCTATTGCCGCGACGCGGCTGTTGCCGTCGAAACAGCAAAAGAATGGGTCGGCCGTAAACACAACAGCCAAAACGCCTGATCGTCCCCTAATCGCGGACGGATAAAGGCCCTGCTGTTTTGCGGGGCCTTTTTTTATGGCTACACACTGCTTAATTTATTCAGGGTATGAAATACGGAAGGGGTTAAAAATGCCTGCTACGACCTTTCTCTTACTCCTGCTCAGTGTGATGGCGGCGGCTGGATTGACCGTTTGGTTGTTGTCTCTTGCCGGTCCATCGGTTTTCGCAGTGGCCGTGCCCGCTGCGTTGATTGCCACCTTTGCATTGCGAAAGTTCGATAGATGAAGCTCGATGACACATCCCTCACCGAAGACGGTCTTGCCCTGAGTGAACAACGCGGCAAGATCCTTGTGATTGCTTGTGGCGCTCTGGCGCGCGAAATCATCGACCTCAAGGCCGCAAACAGCTGGACGCATCTGGATCTCACCTGCTTGCCAGCCAATTACCACCTATACCCCGATAAAATCACCGACGCAGTTCGTGAAAGCGTTGCCAAACACCGCGACGATTATGACGAAATTTTTGTGGCCTATGCGGACTGCGGCACGGGCGGATTGCTACAAGCCGCCTGTAGTGAGCTAGAGGTCCAGATGATCGCAGGGCCCCATTGCTATAGTTTTTTTGAGGGAAACGACCGTTTCGCAGAGATCAGCGAAGACGAGATCACAACCTTTTACCTGACCGATTTTCTGGTCCGCCAATTTGACGCTTTTATCATAAAACCCATGGGGTTAGATAAACATCCTGAACTACGCGACATGTATTTCAGCAATTATGAAAAGCTGGTCTATCAAGCCCAGACAGACAACCCCGCGCTTGTTGAAAAAGCGCGCGATTGCGCCGAGCGTCTAGGCCTCGCCTTTGAGCATCGCTTTACAGGTTACGGCGACTTAGAGACCGCCTTGGGCGACATCTAAACCTCGCGCAAGGCGGTTTCGCGCACCCGTTCGATCATTGCGGTCAAGCCGTTGGATCGTTGGGCAGACAGGTGATCATTCAACCCCAGCCGCCCCATTTCAGCGCGCGCATCTACGGCCAAGACTTCGGCAGGGCTTAGCCCGTTGTACAGGGTACGCAGCACAGCAATCAGGCCAGAAACGATCATCGCATCAGACGCCCCGTCAAAATGCAGCTTTCCATCCTGCATTTCCGCATGCAGCCACACCTGACTGGCGCAACCATCCACTTTGGTCGCTGGCACACATAGCTCTTCGGCCAAGGCATCCATCGCTTTGCCCTGATCAATCACATGGCGATAGCGATCTTCCCAATCGTCCAGAAATTCAAAATCCTCGACGAGCTCTTCAAATTGCTCGGTAGCCATCGGGCGCTCCTTTGATCACTGTTCCCGCATCAGGTAGGCCTTCATTACGCAAACGTCCAGCCCCGCCCCTTCCCAACCACGCAGGGATGGGTTAGATCACTACACATAACAGCAGAATTTACGGCAGGTCACATGCGCATTTCCCTCACTGTTCTCTTGGTAACATCCGTCTCATTAGGGGCATGTGGCTTTGTGCGCGATAGCGCTTTGAACCCTGGCAATTGGTTTGGCCGCAGTACATCCGAACAGATCGAGGTTGCCGATGAAAAGCCGGTAAACCCTTTGATCCCTTCCGAATCCGGCCTTTTTGCCAGAATACGGGCAGACGAAGCCACTTATGAAGGCAGACCTTTCGACGAGATTGTCTCGCTCAAGGTTGAGCGTGTTCCAGGGGGCGCGATCATCAGGGCAACGGGACGTGCAGACCGTCAAGGGATCTATTCGGTACGCCTGACTCCGGCTGATGAGGATGAAAAACCGGTAAAGGGCGTCCTGACATACCGTTTGGAAGGCATAAAGCCTGATGCAAACACACCAGTTGGGGGAACAGCGACACGGGAAGTGACCGCAGCCCGCAAATTAACGGATCAGGATCTGCGCGGTGTGCGCTCAATCCGTGTTGAAGGTGCGCGCAACGCACGGGTTGCTCGCCGCTAACCCCGAAACCTATAGAAACCTCGGATTTTGACTCAAAGGCGAATATCCAGCCTTTGGCCGCGATCAAAAAGCGCCAGTAGGAATGACATCAATACCAGCGCGATGATGGTCGCGCTTAAACAGGTACGACTTTTACGTCATTCCCAACAGCGGTAAGGGCAATCTTGCCTTCACACAGAGAGATGGCATCGTTTCCAAAGACCTCTAAACGCCAGCCAGTCATCGCCTGAACATCCCGCATCCCAGCCGCAATCGCATCAAGGTCCGCCGCTGAGGCGATGAGCTTTGCAGCCACCCCCGAGCTTTCGGTTTTAGCTTTGAGCAAGACGCGCAAAAGATCTGCCAAAGCAGGGTTTACCTGTAGCTTTTCACGTTTGCGATCCGGTTGCGGCAAATCGTTGTTTGCGCAGGCTACACCTGCAGCGACCGCCTTTAGAATCCCCTCGGCGATCTCGCCCTTGCGGGCGTCACGCAACAGTAGGCGCGCGCGCCCTAACTCTTCGTGGTTTTTCGGCTTGTTCGAGGCCAGCTCAACCATCGCGTCGTCTTTGAATACGCGGTTGCGCGGGATATTGCGCTCTTGGGCATAGCCTTCGCGAAAGGCCGCCAATTCGCGCACAATGGCTAGGAAGCGGCCAGAGCTGGTACGCGTTTTCACGCGCTTCCATGCATCGCGAGGGGCTGTGATATAGGTTTCAGGGCTTGTCAGAACTTTCAGCTCTTCCTCAACCCATTTATGGCGCCCGCTTTCCTCTAGCTTGGCGGCGAGGAATTCATATATCTGGCGCAGGTGGGTCACATCGGCCAGCGCATAGGTTTTCTGCGCTTCCGTCAGGGGGCGGCGCGACCAATCGGTGAAACGTGATGTTTTATCAACGCCTTCCTTGGCGATCTTGCGCACCAGCGTTTCATAGCCAACCTGTTCGCCAAACCCGCAAACCATCGCCGCGACCTGCGTATCAAACAGCGGCTCGGGGAAGACTTGGGCATCGACGTAGAAGATTTCCAAATCCTGACGCGCCGCGTGAAATACCTTGACCACCGACGTATCGCGGAACAGATCGTAAAGAGGCTCCATCGAGATGCCGTCAGACAAGGGATCAACCAAAACCGCATTGCTGTCATCCGTGCCAGGCATCGCAAGCTGCACAAGACATAGTTTCGAATAATAGGTCCGCTCCCGCAGGAATTCGGTATCTACAGTCACAAAGGGGTGTTTGGCGGCTTCAGTGCAATATTCGGCCAGTTCGTCAGTGGTGGTAATCGTACGCATACAGCTAAAAATCCTTAGGCTTGCACCAGCGGTACAGAAGACGCACCTGTTTGGCCAGTCAACTTTGCAATAACAATGGGCTACGGTCACCCGTAACAAAACGTCGCAGAACCGCAGGGTATAGGCGATGTTCCTGCACCAGCACCCGTGCGGCAAGGGTTTCAGGCGTGTCACCCTCAAGGACAGGCACCTCGGCTTGACCCAAAATTGGGCCATCATCCAAAGTTGCCGTCACTTCATGCACGCTGCAACCGTGCCGCTTGTCCCCTGCCTCCAGCGCACGCGCATGGGTGTGCAGACCTTTGTATTTGGGCAGGAGTGAGGGGTGGATGTTAATCATCCGCCCTGCCCATTCGTCGTTAAATCCAGCGGTCAGGATGCGCATGAATCCGGCAAGGCAGATCATATCAGGCGCATAGGGTTCCAGCGCGGTGGTAATCGCGGCCTCAAAGGCCACCCGATCCCCAGCAAATGGTCGGTGGTCCACAACAGCCGTCGGCACGCCGCGTTCAGCAGCACGTGCCAGACCGCCTGCATTAGCAGAATTAGCCAGTACCACACAGGGCGTTCCTGCATGGCCTTCACGGGCCATATCATCCAGCAGCGACACCATGTTGGACCCGCCGCCGGAAATGAACACCGCCACCCGCACCATTAGATAAGGCTACCCTCGTAAGAGACGCCCTCTTCCTGAACAACAGTGCCAAGGGTATAGACCGCCTCGCCCATGTCGCTCAGCAATGCTTTGGCCGCGTCAGCCTTTTCCGCAGGCACAACAACGATCATGCCAATGCCCGAGTTGAATGTCTTGAGCAGTTCGGCCTCGGAAATCCCGCCTTGCGCCGCCAACCAGTTGAAGACCGCAGGGAGTTCCCATGCGTTCAAATCAATCTTGGCACCCAGCCCTTCGGGCAGAACGCGCGGCAGGTTTTCGGTCAGGCCGCCACCAGTGATGTGGGCCAATGCGTGCACCATGCCCTCTTTTACAGCGGCAAGCGTCTGTTTGACGTAAAGACGGGTTGGCGCAAGCAGAACCTCACCCAATGTCCCCTCGGCCCATGGGCAGGAATCATCCCATTTCAAACCTGACTGCTCAACAATGGCACGCACAAGGCTATATCCGTTCGAGTGAACGCCATCGCTGGCCAGCCCCAACAGAACGTCACCCGCAGCGACATCACGCGGCAGCGTGCCGCCCCGCTCCATCGCGCCAACGCTAAAGCCGGCAAGGTCAAAATCACCCTCTGGGTACATGCCTGGCATCTCGGCGGTTTCACCACCGATCAAGGCGCAGCCAGATAGCTCACAGCCCTTTGCGATGCCTTCAATGATCCGCGCCGCCACATCAAGCTCTAGCTTGCCCGTTGCGAAATAATCGAGAAAGAACAACGGCTCAGCGCCCTGACAGACCAGATCGTTAACGCACATCGCAACCAGATCGACGCCAACGCCATCAACGTTTCCTGTATCAATCGCGATGCGCAGTTTGGTGCCCACACCATCAGTCGCAGCCACCAATACCGGATCATTATAGCCAGCCGCCTTGAGATCAAATAGCGCGCCAAAGCCACCCAGCCCCGACATAACACCCGGTCTTGTGGTCCGCTTCGCTGCGGGTTTGATCCGCTCTACCAGCGCATTGCCTGCGTCAATATCCACGCCTGCATCGGCATATGTGATCCCGTTTCGCTGCTCACTCATTTTCAAACGCCTCTGGCTGGAAAAACTCTGTTGCTGAGCGAGTTAAATCATTCGGCTCAAAGTCGCAACGCAAACCCTTGACGAAAGCAATTATGCACAATACCAGCATCCGTGGCGGGCCTGTAGCTCAACTGGTTAGAGCAGAGCGCTCATAACGCTTTGGTTGCGGGTTCAAGTCCTGCCGGGCCTACCAAACCGCCAACACCACCCCTCACACCACATGGGCGATGCCAGCATCAGTGCCGCGCCGCGAACGGGAATCGCCAAAGCGATCGTGTGAAGGCATCTGGTTTTGAACCACCTCCAAATGCTCAGATGTGCGCGTTGTTTGGGCGTTAGTTACGCGTCGGGCTGACGTACCAATTCACTTTCATCTCGACGACGGTTTCCTCGTCAGCGTCGCGAATATCAACGGCCACATCAAATGCGACCTTACCGTCGGTTTCGATCTTGGACATAAGCGTTGCACCATCGAGTGAGGTGCGTGCCGTAGCCGTTAACGTACCCTGCGCGAATTTTTTGTAAGTAATCTCGGCCATGGCCGCGACGGGGCGCATTTGCAAAATGACGGGCGCCAAAGCGCCAGCAACAGCGGCCCCCGAAGCGGCCTCGCCCAATGTGAACATCGCGCCCGCATGCTGGCCTTTGATGTGGTTTTCAGTTTCGCGCCGCTGGTCTAGCCGTGCTGTCGCGCTCCCATCCTTGATCTCTAACAGTTCGACACCTGTGTGTGTTGCATAAGGAACAGCCTGCCCGAGGTGGGCTTTGATCATTTCGTAGGGATCCATAAACACTCTCCGCTATCAAACCTGTGAACCAGTTGTGCACAGGAACCGGATTCAACTCAAGCTTGCCTTAAGGTCAGCGGGCAATGACGATATCGGCGCGCAAGCCCCCCAAGCGATCCGACACCCCCAGCCGCAGCACGCCGCCATGGCTGCGCGCGATATCCACCGCAATCGCCAAGCCAAGGCCAACACCGCCGCCTTTGTCTTGGTTACGGGACGGATCAAGACGGGTGAAAGGTCTGGTGGCCTGTTCGCGTTGTTCCTGCGGAATGCCCGGACCATCGTCTTCGACACGAATTCTCAGGGTCTTATCCGTTAACAAAACCGAGACTTCGGCCCGTGCCCCATAGCGGACACCATTTGAGATCAGATTATCAACCGCCCTGCGGATCGCGACTTCGCGCAGTTGAACATGCCCCTGCCCGTCCCCTTCACGCGCCAACAAGGTGACATCGCGCCCAGCACGCTGCGCCCCCTCAACGATATCAGTGACCAGTGCAACAGGATCAACAGGTTCTGGCTCTGCCTCGGCAGCGCCTTTTGCAAAATCCAGAAATTCATCCAGCATTCTTTGCATGTCAGCGACGTCTTGCAACAGAGGCGCGGCTTCGTCTTCGTCTAGCATCGCAAGCCCCAGCCGCAACCGCGTAAGGGGCGTGCGCAAATCATGGCTGACCCCTGATAGCATCAAGGTACGCTGTTCAATGTGGCGTTCAATGCGGTGGCGCATATCCACAAAGGCACTGCCAGCAGCGCGCAGCTCAATCGCTCCCGCTGGCGCATAGGGGATGTGGCGCCCACGGCCAAAAGCTTCGGCCGCGCGGGCAAGCCGTTTGATCGGGCGTAGCTGATTGCGCAGATAGATAATCGCAATGATTGTCATAAAGACCCCCAAGGCAATCGTATAAACAAACATCTGATGCGGGTTTGACGCTGAAATACGCCGACGATCAAAATCCAGCCGAACCAGCCCATGGGTACTGGTGACATATAGAACAACCTCGCCCCCCTCTACGAGGTCTACTGCCGCCAATCCCGCAAGTTGCCCCCCCAAATGCCGCATAAGAACGCTACCGGAATAGTCATACCAAACCCGACGGTTCTGAGGCGCCGCGATTTGAGGCTGGGAAACAGCAATCTCCAGCACCCCCAGTTGCGATTGCACAGCATCAATGCCGCTGGGCAAATCGGCCTCAGCGTCAACGACCTGCATCACCAAAGAGACTTCGCGCAAAACCGTATTGGCCATCTGAACGGTGACGCCTTCAAAATGACGCTGCGCAAAAAGAACGGTTACGACCACCTGCAAAAACACAACGGGCAGCAGCAGGATCAATGCTGCCCTCCCGTAAATCCCACGCGGCATATAGTGTTTGAGCAGGTTCCATGACATGCATAAAACCTAAAGCGTCAACGCCCCAAGCGAAAGGCAAAACAATGCAAGCTCCAGATGACTTTGATCCGCCTATTGGCGTTGCTCAAACCCTCGAACAAGGTTTGCGACGGATTGTTGCGCCAAACCCCTCGCCAATGACCTACCGCGGCACCAACACCTATCTGCTAGGCGACTCCGGATTGGCCGTGATCGATCCAGGCCCCCAGAGCGAGGCACACCTGAAGGCGATCCTTGGCGCCGTTGGGCCTGACCAGCACATCAGCCACATCATCGTCACCCACACCCACCTTGATCACTCCCCTCTGGCGCGGCCGCTTTCTGATCATTGCGGAGCGCCCATTCTGGCGTTTGGCAATGCCCAGGCTGGCAGATCCCCCATTATGCAACAGCTCGCAGCAGCGGGTACTGTCGGAGGCGGCGAAGGGATTGATGAAGCATTTCAGCCCGATCAAATCGTCGCAGATGGCGACATCATTCAAGGTGACAACTGGCAGCTAAACGTAATCCACACCCCCGGCCATATCGGAAACCACATCAGCTTGGGATGGAACGACAGCTGCTTTACGGCCGACCATGTTATGGGTTGGGCTTCTTCATTGGTTTCCCCGCCCGACGGCGACCTGACAGACTTCATGGCCTCTTGCGCCCGCCTTCAGGAAACAGACTGGCGTGTATTCTACCCCGGTCATGGCGGCCAAATAGACGACCCAGCCGCCCGCCTCGCATGGCTGGTGAACCATCGCCGCACGCGCGAGGCCGCCATTCTGGCAGGTTTGGCCGAAAAGCCCAAAAACGCAAAATCCCTTGCACAAGAGATATATACCGAGACCCCACCAGCCCTTTTGGGCGCAGCAATCAGGAACGTTTTGGCGCATTTGATCGACCTGAAAGGCCGAGGTTTCGTCACCCATAATGGGACCTTACAAGAAGGCGTAACCTTCTCCCTTTTAGCCCCTACAGAAAATATTTGAAAAACTACGAAAAGCCTCTGGACGCGCCAAAAAACCGCCGCTATATGATGCGAACCGTTCCGACGTAGCTCAGCGGTAGAGCAGTTGACTGTTAATCAATTGGTCGTAGGTTCGATCCCTACCGTCGGAGCCATAGAATTCAAGGGCTTAGCATTGATTGCTGAGCCCTTTTTCTTTTCTGATCTGCCTATTGGGCCCACATAGGACGCAACGGGTAATCCTGTTTAGACACCCTCTTAAAGTACCAATTAGTAGCTTCGAGCTATGATAGTTTTTTTTCGTGAGCTTCATGAAATCAGGATACTAATCGCAGGAAAGACGAGCTATGAGCTATGTTAATTTTGGGAAGCACTATGGCACGCATGTTTACAAAAATTAAGGTAAAAGCACTTAGGTGGCTATTAAACGACTATGTGAACGCGCATCTGGCAAGCCGAGAATGGCATGAGGAGCAGTTTGATTACATAACAGATACAGGTTTGGCAAAGCGGCTGTCCGAAGAGTTCATGTCAGCGCGGCACATATACAAAATGCTAAGGGCGATTGAGGCAGAAGACTGGTTACAACGTGCCCAAGTTAGGGTGCAGGTTTTAATGTATGCGTCCATATATGAGGCCGCTTTACACCATGTACTATTCGATCAGAACGCAACTGCTCCGGAGGTCATTCAACTCACTCAGCGGAACACGTTGAAGAAAATTTCGATACCTGAAAACTCTCTCAAAGAACTTCACAAGCATCTGGAGCATGATGGTAGAGAGATTATTCCCAGTTATCACGCTGTTGTGCCATCCGATATTACGAAAGTTCGCTTTGATGCAAAGGCCAATTGTGCGTTTAACCTAGGGATTATCGATAATGATTTGCGTGACGATCTGATTGAAATCTACGCCGCTAGAAATGCGATACACATTCATGCTGAAATAAGAAAATCTCAAAAATATGAATTGAACTTAGCAAAAAAATCTTACAGGCGCATGAAACCATTCGCTGAGCAACTTCGCACTTATTGCAATGCTATCAATACATAATAAAAGAGTAAAAACGGCTGGGTTGGTCCATCTCGCTCAAAATATGGGTGCGATGCAATCATTGGATAAACCGCATCTTCATTAAGAAGAGGCTATGCAATGATATCTTTTATAAGCTTATTCATCGGTGAAGAGTTAGCGAAGTACTCAAGTTTATGATTTCTTGAGATTGGAGGCAAATTTCTATGCCCTACAGCGCTCGCCCAAGCCAACCAATCTGAACGGCCAGCGACTAAGTGCTCGTCCCGCAACTCTGTTAGACCAAACCTGTTGTCTGCAATCTCGAGTATTTTAGCCTTCGAAATGGTGGTTGAATTTTTGTGGTTGTACAATGCATCGACGATTTCAGCAGCCTTCGTTGATCCCATTAGACTGTCCTGCAAAATCCAAGCAAACCAGAATAACTGATACTCTTGGAGGCCGTCAAATTTAGCAGCCTTAAGAACAAAGTCAGCGACGAACTCTTTATCTTTGATGTGGTGGGAAAATGACCAAATGCTCTTTGCCAGATGTGGGAAGCTGATCGCAAATTGCCCTATGTAAGGTAAAACCTCCTCGGTATGGTCACGAAAGAGGCTCAAGATAAGTTCTGCATCCTCCTCCTCTAAATGGTCTGCCTTCAGCATTCCCTTTATATACTTAATCTCGTCGGCACTCATCTGTATGGCATCAACGGCGGCATCCAAATCGTCTAAGTAGGCAAGGATTGCGGCTTTCCGCCGTTTCTGAAGCAAGCCAGCTTTTACTCCATCCACCTGATCCTCAACCTCAACACCTGCAACACCTTTAACTGTCGTCTTGCTTGGATTAACGGAAAGCCCTTTTTGTCCAAGGAGTTTTTGAACGAGGTAAAAGTCCTCAGACAAATCTTGCTGATTATCGGAATATAGAACAAAGTCATCCATAAAGCGGACAACGGCCTTCGCCTTCAAGCCATGGTGTTGTTCGACAAAACGAAGAAAATCATTGCCCACCATTTTTGCTGGGTACATTCCCTGAGGCCAACAGTCGATGCTACGCCCAGAGTTGCTCTGCCTCATGTATGTTCCCAGAGCATTTACATCATCGATACTTGCTCCTGCGTTCGCAAACCAAGACACGATGTCATGATGGTATATGCCATTAAAGTAAGATGCTACATCGAAGCTGATCGAATGTTTGAACTTGCTCGAATACGCCACAAGTGCTTTTTTAAAGCCCGAATAGGACGCAGTTGCAGTCAACGGCTCGGATTTTTCAAACCTATACCCAAAGTGCTTTTTGTCAGCGCCAAAGGGTTTTCGAAACTTTAACTTATTGCGAAAGATAACCGTGTAGAGAAAGTACTCAGCGACCGGGTCTAGCTTAACCGTTCGGCGAAGGTGTCCGCGAGGTTTCGATGCGTAAACCCGTGTTTGCGCTAAAAACTGATAGGCCGCATCAGCTGGCTTCTTACTCAAACATCTCTGTACATACGCCTCGAGCAAAGGTTCACCATTCTCAAAAAGCACCTTACATGTTTCCATTGGAAATAGGGTGCTAGAAAAGTCAAAGAGGAAAAATTCTTTTGCAGTCTTCACGATGCTTCCTTAATCTTCAGGCGCTTGACCGGCATTGCCCTGTCGGTTTTAGTTCGCAAGAAAGTGTCCGCTTGCAGCGACTGATGGTGATATGTTCATTGCAGCTCAGTAACTAACTAACGGTATCTGCGCAAACTTATTAGTGCGTCATGATATTCATCCGTGATAACACAAATGCTGCTGCGCGGCTTAACACTCCTTAGTATACCGCGCTCCTTTAACCCTCTAATTGCGCTTTTCATGGGATCGTTCCCGTAAGCGGCCACACGACCAAAACTAACAAGCGCAGCAATAATTGCTTCAGCTACGTAGCGATCTTGAGCGTTCTGTGTGATCAGGTGCATGAGCTGAAGAGCAGTTGCTCGCCCGGGAGGTGGTGGTGCCGCTGTAATCGATTGTATGAGCGGTGCTAGTCGGTCAGCGGCTTCCTGAGCCAGAGAAGGTATCAAGGACACAATCCCTTCCACGCTAGCCTGAGACCGCTGGCCTGCCACCACATTAATCGCGTCATCTTTGATTGTAACCTCAAACCTTACCCGTCTTGTTGTTTTCGCGTAAATCTTAACTTTAATTTTAGAGGTCAGTTGAACGGTAAGGCATGGGCTTTGATTAGTTGTCCTAAGCGATCCAGTGGAAATGTCATAAAAATCCTCCGAAACCACCTGACCATGCTGCATAACCCTTTCCCGTAAAGAGGCAACAAAATCAATCGGGCTCTCAGCGTCGAATTCCCAATAAAACTCAATTGCTCTTAGCGAGAAATACGGTGCTAGATGGGCTGAAGCCCCTTCCCCGTCAAATGCTCCCTGCATGGCATTGTTAAGCATGTCCTGCGCAATGTTTAGGTAACGCTGCATCTGGACGCTCCGACTGTCCTTGAGTGCAAAAGCGTACTTCTTATTGGGACCAATAATAACGTTCGTTGCAGGCAACAGCGGCACTTCATCAGCATACCAACTAGTTTCCGGCGAAATCGCCATGACATAATTAGAAGCCAGCCTTGGCCGGTCAGATCGACTTCTATGGTGTAGGCGCTGGGCTTGCAAAAATCTTGTGAGGTTAAGCTGAGTTTTAAAAGAAATACGTTCTGTCTCGCCCGGTTGGCGGGTAGTCGGTCGATAGCGCCAGTTCGGTCGTTCTACGGTTCCAGAGATTAGTGCGCTCGCTTGATTGAGGCTATCGGTTCTTGGGTTTGTAGAAAACCTTAACCCTCGAATTTCGTAAAATCTCTCGACGATATGGCTGTTGAACAATGGAACGGAACCGCCATCAACGTTAGGTATCTCGGCCAAACGTAACTGAGAGAGAGCGCCGCAAATATCAACTAGTTCCCCAGATAGCAGCCAGTCGCCAATATCTAAGTCGATCCGATCAATGAAGGCATCGTTTGCATCAATTACTGTGTTTGGCGTTAGTTGCCGCACAAAGTCTGATCTTCTGACTATTGGGTTTAACATGGGGGGTTAGTAAATTTCCCGGTGGTAGAAAGGTTCAATTCTGCATAGCGCTGCCAAGACCTTTGAACTGTCGTTGGATGCCACTTACCACCTGAATAGCTTGTGATATTGTCAGAATTTAGCCTATCGACAATTTTTCGAACCGACATGCCTTCCGCCTTTAGCACCTCAATAATAGGGCCAATGGCTCTACTGTGATCGTTTGCTTCATCCACCTTTTTGGCGGCGAGCTGTTTGCAGGATACGCCTAGTCTAACACCGCGACGTTTTGCAGCTTGGAGAGCGTGCTTGGTACGTTCACTTATCCGCCGCCCCTCCTCCTCTGCCATAGCAGCATAAACGTGCAACATGAATTTATCAGCGTTTGGCATGTCCGCAGCTCGAAAAGGTACGCCTGTTTCGATCAGACCAGAGATGAAATGTACGTTTCTGGCAAGACGGTCGAGCTTGGCAATTATAAGGGTAGCTTTTTGCCGCTTGCAGGCATCGATTGCAGCTTTCAGTTGCGAACGTGAATTTCGCTTACCACTCTCTACTTCCACATACTCTTCTATAAGTTCTCCGCCACTTTGAGCGACAAAGGCATCTACAACAGATTTTTGCGCTTCAAGTCCTAGGCCGCTTTTGCCCTGTCGTTCTGTCGAAACCCGAATATATGAAATAAATGCTGTTGGCTGATCCATGCTGTGCTCCTACGGACGTTGGTTCGTGTGTGTACAAATCTGGTCACCACGGCTTCCAATTGATAGGTTTGGTCAGCATGTTTGTGAGCTTTACCGACCTCGTGTCTTTTTGACACCGTTCAAGCAGGGTATTCCCCTGTAATCACTGAGTTTTAGAGCCCCTTAAGGCATATTAAAAATAGCATCGACTGACGTGCATAGCCCTGCGCAACAGGTTTCTTTAATTTTTTTATTAATTTTATATAGTTACACCAAATTTTCACTCAATTCGTTATGTCTAGAGCTCATATAACAAGGATCAGGCTGTATAGGAGTTTTCGTACTTTGCCCTACTCGCAATATGTTATGTCGTTCCCATTTACTGTTCTGGCCTGCCAGCCAATGAGAGATACCCGGGGGGTGATTGATATATTTTGCGAATATTTGGTTCCCAAAGCTACTTATCCTCTTCTGATGGCCAAGTCGTTTTGCCATCTCTTATATAGTCATGCAGATCGGCAACGTCGTAATATATTGAACCGCTTTTTGAGTACGCTTTTGGTCCGCCGCCCGTAGAGCGTAGGTTCCTCAGTGTCTGTTCTCGCTTGTTGACCATCCTTGCCGCGTATTTTGTATCACAGTACTGGCCATCGGGAGAAATCCAACCTCCGCTGATTTGCTCTTTAAGTTCAGCAATTTCAGATTTTAGTTTCATGATCTGCCGCCTGCAAATAGCAAGTTCGTTGCCTCTAAATTGCTTCTTCAATCTCCTTACTGGTTTTTTTTGTTTATCTTCCATAAACCGAGGTCTCCTGCTGGTGGATGCGTATCCCAAATTTTAATCGACCACCTTCTTTCGGTTTTTATCGATCTGTTCCATGGCATTTTCAAGGTCACTCCGGATTGCACCTTCAAATGGGTGTGCATACCGCATTGTTGTTTTGGGGCTTGTATGGCGTAGAATAGCTTGGGCAGAGTAGAGACCGCCGTTTTTTGCTACATACGTTCCAACAGTATGACGAATATCCTTAAGGCATGCGTCGGGAAGTTCCGCGACTTCACACACCCGCTTCCAAGGACGCACTAGTGACTTTAGTCGCTCGCCAGCCACCGCGCCCTGAAAGACCCACCCTTCTCGATGTTCGCTTGCAATCGATTGCAGGAATTCGAGCGCCGTACCCGCAAGCGGTAGCCGAGCCTCTCCCGTTTTTGTGTTGTGTAGCCGCGCTACCGCACCTTCAAAATCGACGTTTTCCCACTTGAGGTTCAGCACCTCGCTAGGCCTACAGCCAGTATAGAATAGTAGAGTGATTGCATCGAATGCAGGTCCACTTTTCAGCATTTCACCTCTGAGTTCGTCAATCGCAGCGAATATTCGGCTTTGCTCATCATCTGAGAAGTAATGTTGTTTAGGGCGCTCTTTATTCATCTTAATTCGCGAAGCGGGGTTGCTA